>NZ_JANFNV010000012.1:0-130853 GCF_024436075.1 Aeromonas sp. JL9
GGGATGACGTGAGCGCGTTAAGGATCAGGGTGTTCACGTTGGCCGGAATGGCTGTTCAACTTCGCCGGAATACGCATCAGGTGTTTATCCAGTGCTTCAGCCAGCTTGAGGGTGTTCTTGGCCTCTTCTGCATCGAGATGTAGAGATGTCAGGGCATTCCCCAGATTGGCAGTCAGCTTGGCGGCTTCAGCCAGTTGGGTACGAGCCAGCTTGAGACGGTCGGCCTGAGTGATCACGAAGAATTGGGGGTCTTGCCAGAGCAGAGCGGGATTTACATCTGCATCAGTGTACTCTGCGGTGATCTGTGTATTCAGGAGAGAAAATTTCCAGCTACTTTGATTCCCCTGAAACCATGGATAGGCTGGATTACCGTAGATGTGCGCAATGCCAGTCTCTTCAAAATTAAGAATGGGTACTGACAACTCTTCCGTTTTGGGCTGCAAGTGGCGATCATCACCATAGTGGTATGCGGCCATGATATTCAGACCAGAAGCCATAGCGATGGCGCTGGCACGCAGGGCGCGAACCTGATCGTAGGAGAGCGTCAGCTTATCGCTATCGCCGTAGGCGGCCTTGTACTCCGGGTTAACAATATTGCCCAGACTATTGGCGGTTTCCTGCATCTTGACGGCATATTTTGCCAGCAGGTCTGCTACGTCCTTGGTATTGCCAGTGGCCTCTTTAGCGGTCAGGCGAGCATGGTTAACCACTGCATCCAGCACTTTCGCCAGCATGGTGGTATAACCCTGGCCAGCCTGTGACGGTGTAACATCGAAGCGCTTGCTGACGATTGGGTCGTTGGTCACTTCCATCATGGCGATAATCGCCAGCATGATCTGGCGATCGGCTTTGCCTTGCTCATCTGCTTCGGTGCTTAAGCGATCTTTATAGCCGCGCAGCGTATTTTCGAAGTCAGTCTGTTCCCAACGCTTGCTCTGTTCCACCAGGTCGCGCAGCACATAATCTACGGCGGCAGATTTGCCATTAGCTTTGGCCAGCGAGTCATTCATATGTGCTTCGGCTGCTTTGGTATCAACCACTTTTTTGTCGATCTGCGCCTGTTTCAGGGCCTCATTCAGGCTAGTGTTAAACTCGTTATCGCTGCCAAAACGAAGAGTGTTGCCTAGCTTGACCACATCCTCTGTTTTCAGAGTAATCCCGTTACTTGCATCACCGTCAGCATCCATAGTTTGCAGCAGTGCAGCGATACGAATGGCGCGATCTTTGTCACCTTTCTCGGCGATGGTGTATGGGGTTACCAGGGTCTGGCCCTTTTTAACCTGAGTTTCCCCAAGCGGGATTGAGCCCAGTTTGAAGGTACAGGTGTCACCGTCATTAAAGAGGAACTGACCTTGCGAGTTCGTGACGTCCGAGTAATTGCCGCAGGTGTAGTTCAAACCGGCTACCGCACTATCAATAAAGGTGGCAGTCAACGCAGGTTTGGTGGCGTTTCCACCATTGCCACTGTTATTGCCATTATCTGTGCTGGCACCGTCGCCACCACCGCCACAACCTGCCAGCGCCAAGCTGGATAACGCCGTCACAACCGATAAAGCCAGAATATTTTTTTTCATTTTTATTTTCCTGAAACAACGATGCATATGTCACCGGCACCTGGCTGAGGAAGTCAGAATGGGTGGCATGAATTGATGCAAAAGAAGCCCAATTGATGTTTTTGTTAGTTTCATTTGAGATCTATGCGGCGGGCATCATACAGGGGCTCATATGGTTTTCAACTTGATCTGGATCTCGAGTTCATATGAATTGTGAGCTTGCTCAACAAAGTGGAAGCGGGGGCTGATTGTTGGTTAGGGAATGTTGACTGGAGAGTATTAGAGAGAGGGTCTGTGAGTGTTGGTCGTTCCCAGCTGTAGCCAATCCTTGCTCGCGCGGTTTGTGGGGATTTTGCGAGCCAGATCACGGGCTTGCCGGGGGGCTGGATGAATAACAGGGGAAAACGGTTTACAGTAACTTGCTGAACAATAAGAGAAATGTCGTTTGGGTCTTTTGCTTGCTAGCATAAAAAACTGAAAAATAGCTAAAAAACAACTGCTTATAAGGTTATTTGCTTAGAATTCAAACCGTTAACGCAAACGTTTTTCCCTTATCATTTGCTTGACCCGCATCGGGGCTGACTTAGAGTAAGCCTGCGTGCTAGATAGCCTGCTCTGACAGGCAAGCAAGTTCCCTCACTTAATAACAATCAAGGATACGATCGTGACTAAAGTGCTCAAGCTGGCCACCGTGGCCTCCCTCACTCTCGCTGCTCTCTCTGCTCAGGCTGCTTCCGAGCCAGCCGTCATTTATGACACCGCGGGCAAGTATGACAAATCATTCAACGAAGCCGTGTTCCGTAACGGCGTCGAGCTCTATAACAAGGACAAGGGCGTCAAGGTCAAAGAGTTTGAACCCCAGAACGAAGCCCAGCGCGAGCAGGGTCTGCGTCGTCTGGCCAGCCGTGGCAACGGCCCGATCGTGGCGGTCGGTTTCAACATGGGTTCTGCGGTAGAGAAGGTTGCGACCGAATTCCCGAAAACCCAGTTCACCATCATCGACATGGTGGTCGACAAGCCGAACGTCCAGTCCGTTATCTTCAAGGAGCATGAAGGTTCCTTCCTGGTGGGCGCACTGGCTGCCATCGCTTCCAAGAGCGGCAAGGTCGGCTTCGTGGGCGGCATGGATATCCCGCTGATCCGCAAATTCCAGTGCGGTTACGAGCAGGGTGCCAAGTTCGTCAACCCGAAGATCGAAGTGTTCCAGAACATGGCGGGCTCTACCCCGGCCGCGTTTGCTGACCCGGCCAAAGGTGCCGAGCTGGCCAAGTCCCAGTTCGCCAAGGGGGCTGACGTGGTTTACGCCGCAGCTGGCGGTACCGGTATCGGTGTCTATCAGGCAGCCAAGGACAGCGGCAAGTTCGCCATCGGTGTGGACTCCAACCAGAACCACCTGCAACCGGGCACCATGCTGACCTCCATGGTCAAGTCTGTGGGTCTGGCCGCTTACCAGACCTGGGATGACGCTGCCAAAGGCGAGTGGAAGCCGGGTATCAAGAACCTGGGTCTGGCCGAAGGCGGTGTGGATTGGGCACTCGACAAGGACAACGAGAAGCTGATCACCCCGGAAATGAAAGCCAAGGTGGATGCCATCAAGGCTGAAATCATCGCTGGCAAGGTCAAGGTTCATGACTACATGAGCGATAACACCTGCAAATACTAATTAGATAGTTGCTACGACTCTCAACGCACCACCGGCCCGCACGGGCCGGTTTTTAGTCTTATTTCATGAAACGCAGGGCTGCATCATGGACCAGACAGATCGCTATGCCATCGAATTAAGAGGTATCGATAAGCGGTTCGGCGAAGTGTACGCCAACAAGCTGATCGACCTTAAGGTTCGCAAAGGCAGTATCCACGGCATTGTCGGCGAAAATGGCGCCGGTAAGTCCACCCTGATGAGCATCATTTATGGTTTCTACCATGCCGACAAAGGCGAGATGCTGATCGACGGGAATCCTTTCAAACCCCATGGCTCACAAGATGCGATTGCCGCAGGGGTGGGCATGGTTCACCAGCACTTCATGCTGGTCAATAACTTCACCGTATTGGAAAACGTCATCCTCGGCGCTGAGAACGGCTGGCACCTTCAGCAGAGCGTGGCGTCAGCCGAAAAGCTGCTTGGCGAACTGGCGCGGGATTATGGCCTCGACGTGCCGCTGCACGAGAAGGTCGAAGATCTGCCGGTTGGCTTGCAACAGCGGGTCGAAATTCTCAAGGCGCTCTATCGCGGCGCCCGCATCCTGATCCTCGACGAGCCGACCGGGGTACTGACCCCGCAAGAGGCGGATCACCTGTTCGAGGTGCTGAAAAAGCTGCGGGATCAGGGGGCGACCATCATCCTTATCACCCACAAACTGCGGGAGATCCTGGCCATTACCGATCAGGTTTCCATCATGCGCCGTGGCGAGATGGTGGCCCACGTCGCCACCAAGGATACCGACAAGGAGCAGCTGGCCGAGCTGATGGTGGGTCGCAAGGTACGCCTCAAGGTCGACAAGGGGCCAACCCAGCCCGGTGAAGCCAAGCTGAAGATCGAAGGGCTCAGCTACTTCGACGCCAGCAAGGTGGAGCGGGTCAAATCGGTCAGCTTCGAAGTGCGGGCCGGTGAAGTGGTCGGCATCGCCGGGGTCTCCGGCAACGGCCAGTCCGAACTGCTCAGTCTGCTTGGCGGCATTCTCAAGCCGAGCAAGGGTGGCTTCACCATCAGCAGCCGCAGCGGCGTGCACAAGGTGAGCGCGGAGCACCCGGCCGATCCCGAGCTGGTGCGCAATTACGGCCTCGGTCATGTGCCGGAAGATCGCCACAAGATGGGGCTGATCAACCGCTTCGAGGCGAAAGAGGCCTTTATTCTCGGTTATCACCGTCGCCCGCAATACAACAAGGGGTGGCTGCAGAACAAGGAGGCGATCCAGCAGGATTGTCAGGCCAAGATGGAGAAGTGGGACGTGCGCCCGCCCCATCCCGATCACAAGACCGCCAACTTCTCCGGTGGTAACCAGCAGAAGCTGGTGATCGCCCGTGAAGTGGAGCAGGACCCGGATGTGCTGTTGATCGGCCAGCCGACCCGCGGGGTCGACATCGGTGCCATCGAATATATCCACCAGCAGATCATCGCCATGCGCGACAAGGGCAAGGCGGTGCTGCTGGTCTCGGTGGAGCTGGACGAGATCATGAGCCTCGCAGATCGCATTCTGGTCATTGCCGATGGCCGCATCGTCGGCGAGCTGGATGGTGCCAAGGCGGATGAGCGCACTATCGGCCTGATGATGGCGAATATCGTTCCTGATGACGTTGCCAAGGAGGCCCACTGATGAGCCAAGTACGTATTCCTGCCTGGGTCTCCGTAGGCGTCTTGTCTGCGGTCAACATCCTGCTGGCCTTCCTGGTGTCGGCCATTCTGTTCTACTACCTCGACATCAACCCGGTCGATGCCGCCAAGATCATGTGGTACGGCGCGTTCGGCACCGGTGAAGGGGTTGGCTTCACCCTCTACTACGCAACCGGCTTTATCTTTACCGGTCTGTCGGTGGCGGTCGCCTTCCACGCCGGGCTGTTCAACATCGGTGGTGAAGGTCAGGCCTATATCGGTGGTCTCGGTGTCGGTCTGGTCTGTCTGATGCTTGGCGATGTGCTGCCGTTTGCCCTGCTGTTGCCGCTCTCCATCATTGCCGGTGGTCTGTTCGGTGCCGCCTGGGCTTTTATTCCGGCCTGGCTGCAAGCCAAGCGCGGCAGCCACATCGTGATCACCACCATCATGTTCAACTTCATCGCCGCCTCCCTGATGGCCTATCTGCTGGTGGAGGTGTTCAAGCCGCCCGGCTCGATGGCGACCGAGAGCAAGGTGTTTGCCGAAGCAAGCTGGCTGCCCAAGATGAGCGGGCTGGCGAACCTGTTCGGGATGGAGATCCCCAACAGCCCGCTCAATATCAGCTTCTTCTGGGCGCTGATCTGTGCGGCGCTGGTGTGGGTCTTTATCTGGCACACCCGCTGGGGTTACGAGATCCGCTCGGTCGGCGCCAGCCAGAGTGCCTCTGCCTACGCCGGTATCTCCTATCCCAAGGTGGTGATCCTGGCCATGGTCATCTCCGGCATGCTGTCGGGCTTCTTTGCCCTCAACGTGCTGCAGGGGGAGTTGCACCAGATCAAGCTCAACTTCGTGGAAGGGTTCGGTTTCACCGGTATCGCGGTGGCGCTGATGGGGCGCAACCATCCGGTTGGCGTCATCATCGCCAGCCTGCTGTTCGGTTTCCTCTATCAGGGGGGCGCCGAGCTCAGCTTCGAGTTCGGTGTCGACCGCAACATCGTGGTGGTGTTGCAGGGTCTGGTGATCCTGTTCTGTGGCGCCCTTGAGCACATGATGCGTCCGCGCATCGAGCAGCTCTATCTGGCGTTTGCCAACCGCTCAGCCGCGCAAGCTAAAGGAGTCTGATCATGTTTGAAATTCTGATCCTGATGCTGGATGCGACCATTCGTACCGCGCCGCCCCTCATTTTGGCGGCCATGGCGGGCATGTTTTGCGAGCGCTCCGGGGTGGTCAATATCGCGCTGGAAGGCAAACTGCTGGCGGCAGCGTTCGCCAGTGGTGCGGCGGCGGCGGTCTCCGGTTCTGCCTGGGTAGGTCTGGGGGCCGGGGTGGGTGTCTCCATCCTGTTTGCCCTGATGCACGGTTTTGCCACCATCACCCACCGCGGTGATCAGGTGGTGAGCGGCATGGCCATCAACATTCTGGCGGCCGGTCTGACCGTCACCCTGGGCCGTTACTGGTTCGATCAGGGTGGCCAGACCCCGGCGCTCTCCGGCGATGCCCGTTTCGCCCCCATCGATCTGCCCTATGCCAAGGAGCTGTGGGATGTGCCGGTGATCGGCCAGCTCTACAGCGAGCTGCTGAGCGGCCACTCCCTGCTGGAGTACGTGGCGTTTGCCTGCGTACCGCTGGCCTGGTGGGTGATGTTCCGTACCCGCTTCGGTCTGCGTCTGCGGGCGGTGGGTGAGGCACCCGCAGCGGTCGATACCGCCGGTATCTCTGTGGTGCGGATGCGCTACACCGCGCTCCTCATTGGCGGCCTGCTGGCTGGTATCGGTGGCACCTATCTGGCGGTGGCCCAGACGGCCCAGTTCATCCCCAACATGAGTGCGGGCAAGGGCTTTATGGCACTGGCGGCGCTGGTGTTCGGCAAGTGGCGCCCCTGGAATGCCATGGCCGCCTGTCTGCTGTTCGGTTTCCTCGATGCGGTCGCCATCCGCCTGCAAGGGGTCAGCATCGGGGGCTTCGCCATTCCGGTGCAGGCCATCGAGGCACTGCCCTACATCTTGACCGTGTTCCTGCTGGCCGGTTTTATCGGCCGTGCGGTGGCCCCCAAGGCGCTCGGTACCCCCTATGTGAAGGAGCGGGAGTAGTGCTTTTGATTGCGATACTCCCACCCAAGCAAATAACAGCAGGCCCACTTCGGTGGGCCTGTTTTTTTATGGGCGGGATGGGACAGAACAGCCGGGATCTGGATGGTTCGACAGAGGGAGGCGATGGCGTGAAGGGATAAATGGGCTGCGCGAGTTGCTGCGGGTAGCGGCTGGCTTACAGGTGCATATCCCGCTGCCAGTACCATTAAAAACCCCCTCGTATCAGGAGGGGGTTGCAGAGGTTATTGCCGGATGAACTCTGAGGCTCAGGGAGCCAGCACCAGCTTGTAGACGCCAAAGCCGGGGTGTTTGGCATCGGTGGGCGGCAGGGTCTCTACATAGTTCAGCTTGCCACCGGTCAGGGCTTGCGCCTCGCTGCGTGGCGAGCTGTAGATGCGCAGATCCAGATTGGCGGGCAGGGGGGCCAGCTGCCAGTTGTTGTCTGCTGGGGGCTCGAAACCGGCTGGATTCTTCTCTGCCAGATCCTTGAGGTATTCGGAGAGCACTTCGCGGGTTTCGAACTGATCTTCATGGACGATCACCTTGGCGTTGATGCCCGGGAAGTTGCCACCACCGCTGGCGCGGTAGTTGTTGGTCACCACGTAGAACATCTGGGCCGGGTCGATTGCTTTGCCCTGATAGGTGAGGTTGGTGATGCGATAGCTGTCGCTCACCTTGTTGCCATCCACATCGTAACGGGCGGGTTTGGTCACATCGACCTGATAGTTCACCCCGTCGATCACGTCGAAGTTGTAGGTGCGGTACTTCTCGTTCACCAGCCACTGGGTAGCGGTGCTGGCGGCATCGATCTTGTTGAACTGGACGGCACTCTTCTCCAGCCACTCCTGTACGGTCGCGCCATTGATGGCGACCACCTGCAGGGTGTTGGGGTAGACATAGAGGTCGGCCACGTTGCGCAGGGAGATATCGCCAGCCGGTACATAGGTGAAGTCGGTCGGACCGTTGCGACCGCCACGGAATGGCGCGGCGGCGGAGAGGATGGGCCATTTCTCCTTGAGCTGACCATCCTGTTGCAGCTTCTTGGCATGCCACAGCTGGGCGTCGCTGACGAGCTGGATGGAGGGGTCATCCTGCACCAGCGCGAAGAAGCTGTGGATCGGCTTGGTGATCTTGCTGAGGGGCTCGTCCAGCCACTGGTTGGCCTGCTCGTGCTCGGCAATGACCTGATCGACTACCGCCTGATCTTCGGTGCTGGTGGCGCTGCTGTCGATCTTGCGCAGCTGGGACTGGCTGGAGGCCACTTCCCAGCGACCCTCTCTCCAGGTCATGTGCAGGTCGATGATGCCGAGGTGATTGCCCCAGACGCCCGGCATCACGGTCGGTACCCTCGCCAGGGTGCCTTTTTCGTTGTCCACGTCGGTCATGTTGGGGTAGTCGCCCGGGAAGGCGCGGTGGGCGTGACCCAGCAGCAGGGCATCGACCCCCTTTACCTTGGCCAGCGGCAGGGCGGCGTTCTCCATCATGGGTTCGCGCGGGTCACCTATGATGCCGGTGTGAGCCACGACCACGACGATGTCAGCGCCCTTGGCGCGGATTTCGGGTACATAGTGCTCGGCGGTCTCGACCATATCGGCCACCACCACCTTGCCTTCCAGATTGCGCTTGTCCCACTGGGTGATCTGGGGTGGAGTCAGCCCCAGCACCCCGACCTTGATGGTCTGGGTATTGCCGTTGGCATCCTTCACCTGACGATCCAGCACCACATAGGGTTTGAACTTCTGCTTGCTCCAGTCGATGGTGCCCTTGCCATCACGGCTGAAGGCATCGGCCTGGAAGACGTTGGCGTTGATGTAGGGGTAGTTGGCCCCTTTCAGGGTCTCTGAGAGGAAGTCGAGACCGAAGTTGAATTCGTGGTTGCCCAGGTTGCCGACATCATAGCTCATGGTGTTGAGCGCCTTGATGGCGGGGTGGGTCTGCTTGCTCAGCCACTGCTGTTTGACCTGCTGGTCGTGGATATAGTCGGCCAGCGGGGTGCCCTGGATCAGGTCGCCGTTGTCGATCAGCAAGTTGTTGGCGTTCTCTTCGCGGGCCTTGCGGATCAGCACAGCGGTGCGGGCAAAGCCCAGCGAGGCATCCGGCTTGTTCTGGTAGTAGTCGTAACTCAGCAGGTTGGAGTGGATATCAGAGGTTTCGATCAGCCGCAGGGTGAGATCACCGGGGGCCTGAGAGTTGTTGTCGTCACAGCCGGACAGCAAAAAGATAACTGCCACCGCGCTCAGTTTGAGGGTGGTTTTCATTGTTGGATTCTCTTGTTATGGGTATGCCAGCGTGGTGCATTCTATCGACAGCAAAAGAATCCGATTGTGAGCAGGCTGGCAATTCGGGCTAATTACCCTCCTGTTAATAGAGTTATGACTCTGATTTTAATCTCTTTTTTGTCTTTCTTTCGGGCCGCTACTTTCGCGGCTTTTCCGCCGTGAGTCACCCTGTCGTCACCGCAGTGCGGTCGGGGCAAGCTGCGCGGCCTGCCGCTCCTGCGAGGCTGTAATGGTTGGTTACAGATCTCCATTCGACTGATAGATGACCTTTCCCTTAAATTCAGCGGCGATTGATTGCATCTAAAAATTACAAAGCGACAGCAAGGAATAAAAACTCATGAAAATGCACAACAAAGCGCTGCTGGCCATCGCCTGCGCTGCGGCCCTGTCTGCCTGTGACAGCGAAAAAGCGGCCAACAGCATTGCCAAACGGGTGCCGCTGGCCCTGCCGGAGGCGGGTCTTTACCAAGCGAATCTGATGAGCCGCGATGGCGACAAGGCGACGCCGCGCATGATCAAGGATCTGGATGGTCTGGCGCTGGTCTACCCGAAGGGTGAAACCGTGCAGCGCTGGGGTGTCTGGGTGGAACATCAGGCAGGCAAGATCGAGACCAACAGCCAGTGGCTAGGTCAGGCTGACCAGAAAGCCGACAAGGACGGGATCTACCCGGTGCAGCTGACCCGCACCAGCGAGCGGCTCGGCAGCGGCACTGCGGTGAGCACGGTAAGCAACAACCACAACCTCATCACCTTCCAGGATCAGCCGGTCATCGATCTGCAGGGCAAGGAGATCAAGCGCTGGGTTTTTGATTTCACCCGGAATGGCACCACCTTCTCCGACAACGCCCCCATCTATTCCGGTTTCAGCGGTCATGTGGCGGTGACGGCCCTGACCACCAAAGCGGTGACCACGGCCAGCTGGAGTGCAACGGGTAGCGATGGCTTCAGCAGTGACATGGTGGGCAAGGTGGATACCACCAACAACGGTGGCAAGCTGACGGTGGCGATCGAGTTTCCGGCAGCGGGTTGTTCGCTGGTGGGCGAGGGGAGTGCCACCGCAGGGTTGAGCAAGTTGACCATGACCGGATTTGGCAAGTGCAACTTCAAGCAATCCGCCGCAGCCACGCCGATCGAGAACCTCTGGAATGCCGCTCTGGCCAGGGCGATGGATAACAGCGTCGCCTATGTCACCGCCTTTACCATGGATGACAAAAATGATGCGCTGGTCATCGGTTTCCCCGACTCCAATGGCCTGCTGATCACCGCTGACAAGCGATAAGCAGCCAACGGCAGGGGCGGGCAAACGCACCTGAAACAACAAGGGAGCCAGTGGCTCCCTTGTTGTTTTCAACGCACGGTTTACAGCAAGAACAGGGTTGCCAGCCCGAGGAAGATAAAGAAGCCGCCGGTGTCGGTGATGGCGGTGATCATCACGCTGGCCCCCACTGCCGGATCGCGGCCGAGGCGGGTCATGGTCATGGGGATAATCACCCCCATCAGGGCGGCCACCAGCAGGTTGAGCATCATGGCCAGGGTCATCACGGCGCCGAGTGCCGCATCCTGATAGAGCAGATAGGTGGCAAGCCCCATGGTGCCGCCCCACACCAGCCCGTTGATAAAGGCGACGCCGAGTTCCCGCAGCAGCAGGAAGGAGAGGTTGCCCGCCTGAATGTGCTGCAGCGCCAGCGCCCGCACTATCATGGTGATGGTCTGGTTGCCGGTGTTGCCGCCGATCCCGGCGACGATGGGCATCAGCGCCGCCAGCGCCACCAGCTGGGAGATGGTGTGCTCGAACAGGCCGATCACCCGCGAGGCGACAAAGGCGGTGCAGAGGTTGATGGCAAGCCAGGCCCAGCGGGTCTTGACCGCCTTGGAGACAGGGGCGAACACGTCTTCATCCTCGCTGATACCCCCCATCCGGCGCAGGTCGGTGTCACTCTCCTCATAGACCAGGTCCACTACCTCTTCGACGGTGAGGCGGCCCATCAGCTTGCCCTTGCCATCCACCACGGCGGCGGAGAGCAGGTCATCCCGCTCGAAGGTGCGGGCCGCCGCTTCATCGTTATCCTCCGGATCGAAGGTGACCGGATCCCGTTCCATCACATCGCTCACCAGGGTGGCGGGCTTGTGCAGCAGCACTGTGGTGAGGGCCAGCTCCCCCAGCAGGTGGTTGCGCCTGTCGATGACGAACAGCTTGTCGGTGTTGGCGGGGATCTTGCCGCGCAGGCGCAGATAGCGTTGCACCGTGGCCAGACTCACCTCGGGGCGGATGGTGATGATCTCGAAGTCCATCATGGCGCCGACGGTGTGCTTGCCGTAGCGGATCACCTCCCGCACCCGATCCCGTTCTTCGGGGGCCATATAGGTGAGCAGCCGCCCCATCAGGTTGCGCGGCAGGTACTGGCCCAGATAGATCTGATCGTCGATATCCAGGGTGCGCAGGGCGTGCAGCAGCTCCTTGTCGCTCATCCCGCTGATGAGGCTGTCCCAGACTGTCTCAGACGCTTCTACCAGGATCTGTCCGCGCTTCTCCTCCTCCACCAGCGCCCACAGGGCATGACGCTCATCGGGCGGCAGCGATTCCAGCGCATCGGCGACGTCGGCGGCGGGCAACCCGTTGACCAGCGCAGTGAGTTCGCTGGTCTGATCGCGCTGCTCGGCATCCTGCACCACCTGCGGATCGAGCAGGCTGTCGATGAGGGCATCATCGCGCAGCAGCAGGGTGAGAATGCGGGATCTGTCATCCGCGCGCTGCCGGGCGCTGTTCTTGATGGGAAGAGACATGGGATGAATTCCTGAGATGGTAGCCAAGGGCTCAATGCCCATAGGATACCAGACTTAAAACAACAGGTTATGACCGTTATGGGAGAAGAGGGAGGTAAAAGTGAGGCCACCTGCTGGTGGCCTCATGGTGAGTTGCCGATGATCCCTCAGGCGAGGGCTTGCTGAGCCTGTGGTGCCTCGCCAAACCAGGCGAGCCGGTCGGCTAGGGTTACCACAGAACCCACCATGATCAGCGCCGGGCTTTCGACCCCCACCGCCAGCGCGGGCAACTGGTCTAGGGTGCCACGAATGACCCGCTGGCAGGGCTGGGTGCCGCGCTCGATCAGCGCCACCGGGGTGTTGCCTGCCTTGCCGTGAGCCAGCAGCTGCTCGCGGATGGTGGCGCAGGATGAGAGCCCCATGTAGAACACCAGCGTTTGCCGATCTTTGGCCAGCAGCGGCCAGTCGAGATCCCGGGCGCCCCCCTTGCCGTGGGCGGTGACGAAGCGCACGCTCTGGGCGTGATCGCGGTGAGTGAGCGGAATGCCGGCGTAGGCGGCGCAGCCGCTGGCCGCAGTGATCCCCGGCACCACCTGAAAGCCGATGCCGCTGCCGACCAGCGTCTCCAGCTCCTCGCCGCCACGGCCGAAGATGAAGGGGTCGCCCCCCTTCAGCCGCACCACCCGTTGCCCCTTCTTCGCCTCCTCCAGCAACAGCTGGTTGATCCCCTCCTGCGGCACGCAGTGGTTGCCCGCCTGCTTGCCGACGAAGATGCGTTTGGCGTCGCGGCGCACCAGCGCCATCACCTCGTCGGAGACCAGCCGGTCATAGACCACCACGTCCGCCAGCTGCATCTGGCGCAGGGCGTGCAGGGTGAGCAGGCCCGGATCGCCGGGGCCGGCTCCCACCAGCACCACCTCGCCTCCGGTTTGGCTTTCATCGGCAAACAGGCTGTCGGCCAGCTGGTTAGCAGAGGCGCAATCGCCCCGCGCCAGCGCCTGACCGAGCCGATCCGCCCCGAGCAGCCGCTCCCAGAAGCGGCGCCGCTCCCCCATGGTGGCGAAGCGGGCCTTGACCCGCTCCCGCAGGCTGCCGGCAAAGGTCGCCACGGCCCCCAGATGTTGCGGCAGCAGGGCTTCGAGTTTTTCCCGCAGCAGCCGGGCCAGCACCGGTGCCTTGCCGCCGGAGGAGATGGCCACCATCAGCGGCGAGCGGTCGATGATCGACGGCATGATGAAGCTGGAGCGTTTCGGGTCGTCCACCACGTTGGCGAAGGTCCGCGCCTGATTGGCGCTTTGGTAAACCAGCGCATTCACCTCGCGCCGATCGGTGGCGGCCACCACCAGCCACTTGCCCGTCAGTTGCTGCGGCGCGAATTCACCGGCCAGCCACTCGATGCTGCCGTTGGCAGCCAGTTCCGCCAGCTCGGGGTCGAGCTCGGGCGCGACCACGGTGAGCTGGGCACCGGCATCCAGCAGCAGGCGCGCCTTGCGCTCCGCCACCTCGCCGCCGCCGACCAGCAGCACGGGTTTGTTGTCGAGTCGGCAAAAGATGGGCAAGTAGTCCATGGGGCCTCCTGATCAGGCGGTTTGGGTCTGGTTGACGGTGCTGGTGGTCTCGCTCACCGCGACCGGGCGCTCAGCCTTGGGGGTGGCATACCAGTAGCCGAGGCCCATAAAGAGGACGCCGGAGACGGTGTTGCCCAGGGTTACCCACAGCAGGTTGTGGCCGATGCCGCCCAGGGTGTAGGCCTCTGAGTGGGCGCCGAACCAGGAGAGGGCGAACAGGGTCATGTTGGCGATGGAGTGCTCGTAGCCGGAGGCGATAAAGGCCAGCAGGCACCACCAGATGGCGATGAACTTGGCGGCACCCTCGGTGCGCAGCGCCATCCAGATGGCGAGGCAGACCAGCCAGTTGCAGAGGATCCCCTTCATAAACAGGGTCAGCGCCGGTGCCTGGGTCTTGGCCAGCGCCACCTTGTGGGCCAGACTGCCTGCGTCCGGCAGCAGGCTGCCGCCGTAGGAGTAGATCAGCGCCACCACGATGGAGCCAATCAGGTTGCCCGCCCAGGTCTGCGGCAGGATACGCAGCAGGTCGGCCATGGTGATCTTGCCCGCCTTCACCCCGAAGGTGAGGAACATGGTGTGGCCAGTGTAGAGCTCGGAGCCAGCGATGATCACCAGCGTCAGGGCGATGCCGAAGGTGGCCCCCATCACCAGCGGCCGGATGGCGGGATCCACCAGATTGCCGAGGGTGAAGATGAGGATGATGCCGAGGCCCACATAGGCCCCCGCCATGGCGGAGCTGAGCCAGAAGCCGAGCTTGTCGCTGCGCTCGAAGCGGTTGATGCGGGCCGCGTTGGCGGCGCACTTGTTGATGGTTTCCGTGTACATCTTGTGAGTCCTTGAAAGGGCTGCCCTCAGGCGGCCCGAAAGAGAGTGAATTTGGCTTTAGACTGCGACCCAGACCTGCTGGTCGCGCACTTCAACGGGGTAGCTCTGCACCGACATGGCCGGGTTGTCGAAGCAGTGACCATCGCTCAGGCGAAAGCGCTGCTTCTTGAGCGGGCTGGCGACCCAGAGCTCGCCGTCGTGTTCGCAAATCAGGCCCCGCGACAGCACGTTGGCGGCGAAGAAGGGATCCCGGTTGTCGATGGCGAACACCTCGGCCGCCGCGCTCGGGCGGAACAGGGCGATCTGGCGACCTTCAATGAGTGCGCAGACACCGGTGCCCGGCAGGATGTCGTTGAGTTGGCAGGCAAGTTTCATCATTTGGTTTCCACCTCGATCTGGTAGACGGGGATGCGCTCGGCCGGAGTGGCGGGTCTGTGCTGGTCACGCTCGCTGACGAACTGAACGTCCGGGTCGCGCTTGTCGCTGTTGATGAAGTGGCTGAAGCGCTTGAGCGCCTCCTCTTCATTAAGGGTGCGCGACCATTCGCACTCGTAGCTGTCGATCAGGGTCTGGATATCGCGCTCCAGGGTCTCGGCCAGCCCCAGCTTGTCGTCGACGATCACCTCGCGCAGGTAGTCGACGCCCCCTTCCAGATTGCCGAGCCAGACCGAGGTGCGCTGCAGTTTGTCGGCGCTGGTGACGTAGAACATCATAAAGCGGTCGATCAGCTTGATGAGGGTCTCGCGGTCGAGGTCAGAAGCCAGCAGGTCGGCGTGGCGCGGTTTCATGCCGCCGTTGCCGCCCACATAGAGGTTCCAGCCCGCGTCGGTGGCGATGATGCCGACATCCTTACCTTGGGCTTCCGCACATTCGCGGGTACAGCCGGAGACGCCGAACTTCATCTTGTGGGGGGTGCGAATGCCCTTGTAGCGGTTCTCGAGGAAGACCCCGAGGCCGACGCTGTCCTGCACGCCGAAGCGGCACCAGGTGCTGCCGACGCAGGTCTTGGCCATGCGCAGCGCCTTGGCGTAGGCCTGACCGGTCTCGAAACCCGCCGCCAGCAGCTTGCGCCAGATGGCGGGCAGATCATCCTTCTGGGCCCCGAACAGGCCGATGCGCTGGGCGCCGGTGATCTTGGTGTAGAGCTTGTAGTCGCGGGCCACTTCGGCCACCGCCAGCAGCCCCTCCGGAGTCACTTCGCCACCGGCCATGCGCGGGATGACGGAGTAGCTGCCGTCCTTCTGCATGTTGCCGAGGAAGATGTCGTTGGTGTCCTGCAGCGGGATGTTGCGCGGGCTCAGCACATGCTCGTTCCAGCAGGAGGCGAGGATGGAACCTACGGTCGGTTTGCACACCTCGCAGCCATAGCCTTGGCCATGTTTGGCCAGCAGTTCGTCGAAGCTCTTGATCCCCTCCACCTTGACCAGATGGAACAGCTCCTGACGGGAGTGTTGGAAGTGGGCGCAGAGGTGGTTGTTTACCTCGATGCCCTGCTTCACCAGCTCGGCGTTGAGCACCTGACTGATGAGCGGCACGCAGCCGCCGCAGCCGGTACCGGCCTTGGTGTGCTGCTTGATGGCGGCCAGCGTGGTGTGACCCTCGGCCACCGCCTGGGCGATGTCGCCCTTGGAGACGTCGAAGCAGGAGCAGATCTGGGCGCTCTCCGGCAGGGCATCCACCCCCAGCGTCGGCTTGGCACCGGCGTAGGCGGGCAGGATCAGGGTATCCGGGTGGCTCGGCAGCGGCAGGGCGTTGAGCATCATCTGCAGCAGGTTGCCGTAATCTTCCACATCACCCACCAGCACGGCGCCGAGCAGGCGGCTGTTGTCTTCGCTCACCACGATCTTCTTGTAGACGCCAGCCTGATCGTCCTGAAACACATAGCTGTGGCTGCCCGGGGTGCGACCATGGGCATCGCCGATGGAGCCGACGGAGACGCCGAGCAGCTTGAGCTTGGCGCTCATGTCCGCCCCCTCGAAACAGCTGTCGCCGCCGAGCAGATGGTCGACGGTGATCTGGGCCATCTTGTAGCCCGGCGCTACCAGTCCGAAGAAGCGGCCCTGCCAGGCGGCGCACTCGCCGATGGCGTAGATGTCGGGGTCGGAGGTCAGGCAGTGATCGTCGATGACGATGCCGCCGCGCTCGGCGATGGCGAGATCACCGTAACGGCCCAGAGTATCTTGCGGGCGAATGCCGGTGGAGAAGACCACCACGTCCACTTCAAGCGTGCTGCCGTCGGCAAAGGCGAGGCGGTGTTTCGCCTGCTCGCCGCCATGCATCAGGATCTCGCTGGTGCTCTTGCTGGTGTGTACCTGCACGCCCATGGATTCAATCTTGCGGCGCAGCAGCTGGCCGCCCTGACCGTCGAGCTGCTCGGCCATCAGTACCGGAGCAAATTCCACTACGTGGGTCTCGAGACCCAGTGCCTTGAGGGCGCCGGCGGCTTCGAGGCCAAGCAGGCCGCCACCGATCACCACCCCGCTCTTGCCACTCTTGGCGGCGCTGCGGATGGCTTTCAGATCCTCGATGGTGCGATAGACGAAGCACTCGTGGTGCTGGCTGCCCGCAATGGGCGGCACCCAGGGGTAGGAGCCGGTGGCCAGCACCAGCTTGTCGAACCCGACCACAGTGCCCTTGTTGGAGTGCACTTCGCGGTTGGCCCTGTCGATTTTTTTCACCGCTTCGCCGAGCAGCAGGCGGATGCCATGCTTGTCGTAGAAGCCGGGTTTGACGAGAGAGAGATCTTCGCTGGTGTGATGGGAGAAGTAGGAGGAGAGATGGACGCGATCGTAGGCGGGACGGGGTTCTGCACCGAAGACGGTGATCTCGTAGCGGCCCGGGTCGGCCCGCTCGATCAACTCTTCGATGAAGCGGTGCCCCACCATGCCGTTGCCCACAACGACCAGTCTGACTTTGCTCATGATTGCCTCTAGTTTGGAGTAATAAAACATCATTCTGGGGCTAGGCTACCCAGTCGGCAGGGGCGGGCAATTGATGCAAATCAAGTGTCTATTTATATATCTCGTCAGGGGTAATTCGATAAAATTCAAAGATATACAAAAATGGGTATACCAGTTGATGATTTCTGCACTGGTGTGGAGTGAGGGATGGTGGAGAGAAAGCACGGTTTAGCAACTGCCGGGGAGTGAAAACTTCTGGCGGAAAAAGGCCGGCCTCGCACTGGCGAGACCGGCATCAGCCGAGCTAGGCGGCGTGTCAGGCGATATGGCGGCGGAACATGGCGAGTGCCAGCGACAGGGTGACGCCGGCGATGGCGAGCAGCGGCCAGAGCAGGGGCCAGGCGGCCGACCAGTCAAACCCCTTGAGGAAGACCCCCTTGAGCAGCACGATGAAGTGGGTGAGGGGGTCGATGGCCGCCAGCCACTGGAACACCTGCGGCATGTTCTCCACCGGCGAGATGTAGCCCGAAAGGATCACCGCCGGTACGGTGAAGGAGAAGACCCCGAGAAAGGCCTGCTGCTGGGTCGAGCAGAACGAGGAGATGAAGAGCCCGATCCCGGCCAGTGCCAGCCCGTAGCAGACCATGCCCGCCATCAGCAGGCTGAGGCTGCCGGCAAAGGGGAGGTGAAAGACAAAACGGGCGGCCAGCGCGACTATGCACCCTTGTCCCACCGCCACCATGATGCCGGGCACCGCCTTGCCCGCCATGATCCAGCCTGCGGTGAGGGGGGAGACCAGCAGCTGATCGAAGGTGCCCTCCTCCCGCTCCCGTGCGACCGAGAGGGCGGTAACGATCAGACAACCGGTGGTGGTGATGATGGCCACCAGCGCCGGCAGGATATGCCAGTGGAACTCGACGTTGGGGTTGTAGAGGTTGCGCACCGCCAGTTCGGGTTGCCCCTTGCCCTCACTTTGCCAGCGGGCGATCACCTGACTGATGTAGCCCGCCGCCACCTGACCACCGTTGGAGCGGCGGCCGTCGATGATCAGCTGCACCTTGGCCGGTTCGCCCCGCGCCAATCGGCGGGAGAAATCCCCCGGAATAATCAGCCCGAGTAGCGCCTGCTGCCCGGTGATGGCCTCGGTCATGCCCGCCTCGCCTTGCACCGGGATGATGGTGGTGAAGGCGGGCATATGGGTGAGGCGTTCCAGCAGCTCGCGGCTCTGGGCTCCGCCATCCTGGTTGTAGATGGCCAGCGTGTTGCCGGTCACCTCCAGAGTGGCGGCGAACGGGAATAGGGCGGTTTGCAGCAGCACCGGCATGATGAGCAGAAAGCGCCCCTGGGTATTGCCCATCAGGGCCTGCAGCTCTTTTCGGATCAGCCACCAGAGTCGGATCAGCATGGGTTACTCCAGAGTGCGCCGCGTCTTGCGGGCGGTCAGGGCCAGCCAGAAACCGGCCAGCAGCAGCAGACAGAAACCGTTGACCAACAGGATCGAGAAGACGCTACCCGCCTGATAGAGGGTCTGCAGGGAGCTGGCGAAATAGCGGGCCGGAATAAGGTGGGTGATGGCCCGAAGCCAAGGCGGCATGCTGGCGATCTCGAACACGAAGCCTGACAGCATCACGGCGGGCAGAAAGGCGGCGATCAGCGCTGCCTGCGCGGCGTTGAACTGGCTGCGCATCACGGTGGAGAGAAACAGCCCGAGCCCGAGGGCGCTGCCGAGAAAGACGCTGGTGACCAGAAAGAGCAGCAGCAGGGAGCCGCGCCATGGCACGTCCATTACCGCCACCGAGAAGAGCAGGCAGAGCAGCATGGCAATGATGCCGAGGCCATAGTAGGGCAGCAGCTTGGAGAGCAGCAGCTCCCCCTTGGTGACCGGGGTGGCGAGCAGTGCCTCCATGGTGCCGCGCTCCCACTCCCGCGCCACCACCAGCGAGGTGAGCAGGGCACCTATGATGGTCATCACCACCGCAATGGAGCCCGGTACCAGAAAGTTGCGGCTCACCAGCGCCGGATTGAACCAGGCGCGGCTCTCTATCGACACCGGCATGGCGACCCCCTCGCCAGCGAGCCACCCCTGCCAGATCCCCTGCACATAGTTGGTGACGAAGTTGGCGGTGTTGGGCTCGGAGCCGTCGGTCAGCAGCAGTGCCTGCGGCGTGCCATTGCCCTGACCGGCCAGCGCGCGGGAGAAGCCGTCATCGATCACCAGCAGGCCGCGGATCTCGCCACGGGCCAGACTGGCGAGCAGGGACTCCTTGCTCGGGCCGCTGTGGATCTCCAGCGCGGTTGAGCCTCGCAGGGCCTGCTCCAGCCGCACCGCCGGGGCGCCGCTGTCGGTACGCCAGATGCCGAGGCGCAAATGGTCCACATCCAGATTGATGGCGTAACCCATCACCACCAGCAGTACCACCGGCATGATGAAGGCGATGAGGATGCTGCTCGGGTCACGGACGATTTGCAGCGTCTCCTTGCGGCAGAGGGCCAGCAGTCGCCGACGGTTGATGCTCATGCGTCCTCCTCGCTGGCCCGCTCGACCAGGGTGATAAAGGCCTCTTCCATTGTCGGCAAGGAGCCGGTTGGCAAAGAGGTCGCCGCCTCTTTGGCGGCCAGCCCCTTGAGATCGTCCGGAGTGCCGAGCGCCAGCAGCTTGCCGCGATAGATGAGGGCGATGCGGTCGCAATACTCCGCCTCGTCCATAAAGTGGGTGGTGACCAGCACGGTGACGCCGTGGTCGGCCAGCGCGTTGATGTGCGACCAGAACTCGCGCCGGGTCACCGGATCGACCCCGGAGGTGGGCTCGTCGAGAAACAGCAGCGGCGGTTCGTGCAGCAGGGCGCAGGCCAGAGATAAGCGCTGGCGCAGGCCGAGCGGCAGGGATTCTGCCTTCTGATCGAGCCAGGGGGCGAGGGCAAAGGCAGTCACCATGGCATCGATCCGCGTCTGCTGGTGGCGGCCAAACAGGCCGTAGATACCGGCGAAGAAGGAGAGGTTCTGCGCCACGGTGAGCTGCTTGTAGAGGGAGAACTTCTGCGCCATGTAGCCGAGGCGCTGGCGTGCTGCCGAGGGGCTGTGGGCCAGATCGATGCCGGTCACCAGCGCCTGCCCCTCGCTCGGGCGCAGCAGGCCGCACTCCATCTTGAAGGTGGTGGACTTGCCCGCCCCGTTGGGGCCGAGCAGGCCGAAGATCTCGCCGCGGCGCACCGCAAAGCTGACATCATCGGTGGCGGAAAAATCACCGAAGCGCTTGGTGAGGTGGCGCGCCTCGATCACCGCCTCGGGGGAGACTCCCTGCGGCAGTTCGGCTTCCCGCATCCCGGCTGCCAGACTTGACTCCCCGCCGGGGCCGCCGCCGAGCAGGTCGATAAAGGCATCCTCCAGCCGGGGCTGGGCCGGTTGAAAGGCGCCGTTGGCCAGTTGCAGCTCCGCCAGCGGCGGGGGCGTCATGCCCGGGTGCAGCAGCAGGCGAACCCGCTCCCCCGCCACCGCGCCATCCATCACCGCCGGGTGAGCCAGTGCCCGGCGCAGCAGGGCGCGCCGCTCGCGGCCATCCAGTTGCCCCGCCTCCAGCAGCCAGCAGCGGCTGGCCATGGCTCCCATCAGATCGGCTGGCGTGCCGCTGGTGCGCACCTCGCCATCCGCCATCAGCAGCACGTGGTCGCACAGCTCTGCCTCGTCGAGATAGGCGGTACTCCAGAGCACCGTCATTCCCCCCTTGGCCAGCTCGCGCACCATCTGCCAGAGGGCGCGGCGGGAGATGGGATCGACCCCGACCCCCGGCTCGTCGAGCAGCAGCACATCCGGGGTGCCGAGCAGGGCGCAGGCCAGCCCGAGCTTCTGCTTCATCCCGCCAGAGAGCTTGCCTGCGGGTCGTGCGGTGAAGCGGGCAAGATCGGTGAAGGCGAGCAGCCGCGCAAAGGTGGGCGTGCGTTCGGGCTCCAGTACGCCGCGCAAGTCAGCGTAGAGGGTGAGGTTCTCCAGCACGCTGAGATCCTCGTAGAGGCCGAACTGCTGGGGCATGTAGCCGAGGCGCTGACGCAGCAGATCTCCCTCGCTCACCGGATCCAGCCCCAGCACCCGGATGGTGCCCGCTTCCGGGATCAGCAGACCGGCCAGCAGGCGCAGCAAAGTGCTCTTGCCGGCGCCGTCGGGGCCGACCAGCCCGGTGATGCCGCCAGCCGGAATGGTGGCCGAGATGGCGTTGAGGGCGACCCGCTCGCCAAAGCGTTTGGTGAGTCCCTCAAGGGAGATGGCGCAGCTCATAGCGCCAGCCTGACGGTGACCGGCATCCCTTGGCGCAGGGCCGGGTCGGGGTCCTGCACCACGATACGCAGCCGGTAGACGAGGTGAGTGCGCAAGTCAGGCGTCTCCACCGATTTCGGGGTGAACTCGGCGGTGGGCGAGACAAATCCCACCACCCCGTGATAGGGCTGATCCGGTCGCGAGTCGGTGGTGAGGGTCACTTTGGCGCCGCTCGGGAAGTGGCCGAGCCAGGGCTCCTCCACATAGGCGCGCACCCAGACTGGCGTGGTCAGGGAGAGGTTGAAGGCGGTCGCTCCACTCTGCACCATGCTGCCGTTCTCGATGGCGCGGCTGATGATGATGCCGTCGCTGGGGGCGGTCAGGTTGGCATCTGCCAGCGCCAGTTCGGCACTGGCGAGCGCCGCTTTGGCCCCTTCCAGCTGGGCATCGGACTGGGCGATTTCCTCCGGGCGGTAGCCGGTTTCGAGCTGGGCGAGCTGTTCGCGGGCTGAGCGTACCTGCGCCCGGGTCTGATCCCGCTGGGAGCGGGCGGTATCGAGCTGACCGCGGGAGATGGCGCCGGTGGCGGCCAATGCGCTCTGGCGGCGCCACTGCTGGTCGGCCTCCAGCGCAGCGGCTTCGGCGGCGGCCAGTGCGGCCCGGGCGCGGTCGGTCTCTTCGCTGCGATAGCCTTTGTGGATCAAGGTGTTGGCGGCAGTGAGCGCAGCCAGATTGGCGCGGGCACTGTCGCGGCTGTGGGTGAGGGGCACCGGATCGAGGCGGGCCAGCAGTTGACCGGCTTTTATCCTATCCCCCTCATCGACCAGCACCTGATCGACGCGGCCGCCGACCCGAAAGGCCAGATTGACGTCGCGAATATCGACATTGCCGTAGAGGATGGAGCCGTCGGCGGGGCGCCCCTGCCACCAGAGGTAGCCGCCGATAACGGTTAGCAGCAGGGCTGCGATGGCAATGCGTTGCTTCATGCCGCGTCTCCTTCTTTCATATCGCTGGGGCGCAGGCCGCGCAGGGCCCATACCAGCCGTTGTCTGGCGGCCTCGGGGTTGTCTATCTGGCTGAGAAAGGGGGCGGCCTCTTCGGGCAGCCAGCCGAGCTGGCGACCACTGCCGGCGATCACCAGCGGCAGGCCGACCGACCCCATGATGAAGATCATCAGCTGGAGCGGGTGGCCCGTGACCAGCGACCCTTCCGTCTGTGCCTTGCGCACCTGTTCGATCAGCAGCAGGGGATGGCGGCGCGGCAGGCTGAGCAGAAAGCGCTGGGCCGCCCCTTCGCCTGCCAGTGCATCGCCAAACAGGTGGTTGATGAAGCCGCGCTGGCGCGCCACCAGCCCGATCAGCGCCTCCATGGTCGCCTCGAACATGGCGATGGCAGAGGGGTAGGAGCCTTTGGCTGCCACCGATTTGAGCTCGTCATAGAGGGGGGCGTACCAGAGCTCGACCAGCTCGTCTATAAAGGCGTCGCGGTTGCCGAAGTGGTAGACGAAAGAGCCGAGGTTCACCTCGGCCGCCGCCGCCAGCTCGCGCACAGTCAGGCCGCGCAGCCCCTTCTCGGTGGCGATGGCGAGGCCGGTATCGAGCAGTTTTTGCCGGGTGGGATTCATCTGTCTGGTTCCTGTTGCGCAGCTTTCGATCTGATTTATACGCATGTATAAATCAATCACACAGAAGTTGATAGATCTTTTTTTGAGCAGATTTCAGCAGGGATGAAAAACGGCGGGCTTTCGTAAGGGGAGGTATGAAAGCGCCTTGGGATTGAATGGATCGCCGCAGATAAGGGCCAGAGTCCGGGCGACGGAGGCGGAATGAAATGGGTGGTGGGGAAATAAAAACGCCTCCACAAGGGAGGCGTTTTCAGGTCCATCGATCGAGCTTACAGAATAAAGCGGCTCAGATCCTCGTCTTCAATCAGCTTGCCGAGGTGGGCGTTGACGTAGTCGGTGTCGATGACAAAGGTCTCACCGGACTTCTCGGAGGCGTCGTAGGAGATATCTTCCATCAGGCGCTCCATCACGGTGTGCAGACGACGGGCACCGATGTTCTCGGTACGCTCGTTGACCTGCCAGGCCGCTTCAGCCAGACGGCGGATGCCATCCTTGGTGAACTCGATATTGACCCCTTCGGTGGCCATCAGCGCCTTGTACTGATCGGTCAGGGAGGCGTTCGGTTCGGTCAGGATGCGCTCGAAGTCATCTGTGGTCAGGGCGGTCAGCTCGACCCGGATCGGCAGACGGCCCTGCAGCTCGGGGATGAGATCGGACGGCTTGGCGATTTGGAAGGCGCCGGAGGCGACAAACAGGATGTGGTCGGTCTTGACCATGCCGTGCTTGGTGTTGACGGTGCAGCCCTCGACCAGCGGCAGCAGGTCGCGCTGTACCCCTTCACGGGAGACATCGGGGCCCGAGCTCTCGCCACGCTTGCAGATCTTGTCGATCTCGTCGAGGAAGACGATGCCGTTGTTCTCGACCGCTGCGATCGCTTTCTGCTTCAGCTCTTCCGGATTGACCAGACGGGCTGCTTCCTCTTCGATCAGCGCTTTCATGGCCTCTTTGACCTTGATCTTGCGCTTCTTCTTCTGGTTCTGGCCCAGGTTCTGGAACAGCCCCTGCAGCTGGTTGGCCATCTCTTCCATGCCCGGCGGGGTCATGATTTCGACGCCCATCGGGGAGGCGGAGAGTTCCAGCTCGATCTCCTTGTCATCCAGCTGACCTTCCCGCAGTTTCTTGCGGAAGATCTGGCGGGTGTTGGAGTTGTCGGCTTTCTCTTCCTCACCCCAGGTGTTGCGCGGGTTGGGCAGCAGGGCGTCGAGGATGCGCTCTTCGGCGGCTTCCTCGGCGCGATATTTCATCTTCTCCATCTCGGTTTCGCGCACCAGCTTGATGGCGGCATCGGTCAGATCGCGGATGATGCTGTCCACTTCCTTGCCAACATAGCCCACTTCGGTGAACTTGGTCGCTTCCACCTTGATGAAGGGGGCGTTGGCCAGCTTGGCCAGACGACGGGCAATCTCGGTCTTGCCGACACCGGTCGGGCCGATCATCAGGATGTTCTTCGGGGTCACTTCATGGCGCATCTCTTCGTTGAGTTGCATCCGGCGCCAGCG
The DNA here is from genome assembly GCF_024436075.1 of Aeromonas sp. JL9. Classification (NCBI taxonomy): domain Bacteria; kingdom Pseudomonadati; phylum Pseudomonadota; class Gammaproteobacteria; order Aeromonadales; family Aeromonadaceae; genus Aeromonas; species Aeromonas sp. JL9. The sequence goes on from NZ_JANFNV010000012.1 coordinate 24,660, forward strand.
GTTGCGCAGGGCAACGGCAACGGCGCGCTTGGCATCGGCCTGACCAATGATGTGACGATCCAGCTCGTGGACGATTTCTCTCGGGGTCATCTCGGACATGATGGTGTTCCTGTATCCGGGGTGGGCAGTGCCCGCCCCTTGGGAAATTGGGTTGGCTGGTGGCCTTATTTCGCCGAATAGTCCAGCACTTCGATGGTGTGGTTGCCATTGGTGAAGACGCAGATGTCGCCCGCAATCTTGAGGGATTTCTCGACAATGGTCCTGGCATCCAGCTCGGTGTTTTCCAGCAGCGCGATGGCGGCGGACTGGGCGAAGTTGCCGCCGCTGCCGATGGCGATGAGATCGTGCTCCGGCTGTACCACGTCACCGTTACCGGTGATGATGAAGGATTTGTGTTCGTCGGCCACGGCCAGCAGCGCTTCGAGGCGGCGCAGGGCGCGATCGGTGCGCCAATCTTTGGCCAGCGCCACGGCGGCGCGCTCCAGATTACCCTGGTGGGCCTGCAGTTTTGCTTCGAAACGCTCGAGCAGGGTGAAGGCGTCGGCGGTACCGCCAGCGAAACCGGCCAGCACCTTGCCGTTGTAGAGACGATGAACCTTGCGGGCGTTGCCCTTCATGACGGTGTTGCCAAGAGAGACCTGGCCATCGCCACCGATGACGACCTGACCGTTGCGGCGAACTGAAACTATGGTAGTCACTTTACTTACCTCGCTTGAGCCGAATGACGGCCTGACTGTGCATGGCAAGAAAGATGGGGATGGCAAACGGGCTTTTCAACCCTGCCTTTGGTCGGGATAAACGGGGTAGCAATCAGGGTGGGTGCGAGTGACACCAAAAGAACAGGGCCGGGTGTTGCCACCCGGCCCTGTGTCATCGGTAAGCGGATTACCCTTTTTTGGGAATGCAGCCGCTGATGCCGGAGCTCTGCAGCTTGCTGTTGGCCGCGTCGGCGGCCGCCTTGCCGTTGAAGGGGCCCACCATCACCTTGTAGACGGTGCCGTTGGCGCCATTGATCACCTGCAGGCTGGAAGAGAGGCCGGCGGTGAAGGCGATACGCGCCTTGAGCGACTCTGCGGAATCCTGCGAGCGCAGGGCGGCGCACTGCATCATGTAGCGACCGCTGTCGGCGGCTGCGGTCTGGGCTGGCGGGGTCGCCGCTTTGGCCTTGGCCGCTTCGGCGCGCTCCCGTTCCAGCTCGGCACGGATCTCTCGCTCCATCCGTTCCCGTTCTGCCTTACGGTCGATCACCTGCTCTTGCGCGCTGGCAACCGGTGCACCCGAGGTGGAAGGGGTGGTCGCCGGATTGGGCTGATAAGGCTTGGGCTGGCCGATGGGCGTTCCCGGTTGGGGAATGTCGGTCGGCACCGGCTGTGGCAGTTTTTCCGGTTGCAGGGTCATGGTATCTGCCGGTGGTGGCGGCAGCACACCCGGCTGGGTCGGCGGCTCTATGATATCGACCTGCTTGTTCTCAAGCCGTTCGATGTAGCTCCACTTCTCCTGAGGCAGCCCGTTATTCTGCGCTTTTGGCTTGTTGGCCTTTACCTGCTCCTCAATGGTGGGGGCGTCGTTGCCCTTGCCATTGATCATGTAAAGGAAGCCACCAAAGCCTGCCAGCAGTGCCACGACCAGCAGCACTGGAATAACAGGAAAGCGGCGAGGGGCCGCTTTCTTGGTATTGCGGCCACCCGCCCGACGTCGCGGGCGGCTGCCGACATAATCCCGGGTTGCCATCTATTACATGCGCTCCAGGGTATGGATGCCCAGTACGCCGAGGCCCAGTTTCAGCACCTTGGCGGTGGCGGCGCACAGCAGCAGACGGCTCTGACGGGTCGCTTCGTCCACGCCATCCTTGTTGATCGGGCAGGCTTCATAGAAGGTCATGAAGTTGCCGGACAACTCGTACAGGTAGGTACAGAGCAGGTGCGGCATGCCCTTGTCGGCCACGCCGTTGACCGCGTCGGAGAACTGGATCAGCTTCTGGGCCAGCACCTCTTCGGCCTCTTCGTTCAGGGTCACGTTGCCGGTCAGCGTCTCGGCATCAATATCCGCCTTACGGAAGATGGACTGGATACGGGTGTAGGCGTACTGCAGGTAAGGGGCAGTGTTGCCTTCAAACGACAGCATCAGATCCCAGTCGAAGATGTAGTCGGTAGTGCGGTTCTTGGAGAGATCCGCATACTTGACCGCGCCCATGGCGATGGCGTTGACCACATTGGCCTTCTCTTCGGCAGAGAGGTCGCTGTTGCGGCTCTCCAGCAGGGCAGCGGCGCGCTCTTCCGCTTCGTTCAGCAGGTCAACCAGCTTGACGGTGCCACCGGAACGGGTCTTGTAGGGACGGCCATCCTTGCCCAGCATCATGCCGAAGGCGTGGTGCTCGAGCGGCACGGATTCCGGCACATAACCCGCCTTGCGGGTGATGGTCCAGGCCTGCATCAGGTGCTGGTGCTGACGGGAGTCGATGAAGTACATGACACGGTCGGCGCCCAGGGTTTCATAACGGTATTTGGCACAGGCGATGTCGGTGGTGGTGTAGAGGAAACCGCCATCGCTCTTCTGGATGATGACGCCCATTGGCTCGCCATCCTTGTTCTTGAACTCGTCTAGGAAGACAACGGTGGCGCCTTCGCTCTCGACCGCCAGCCCCTTGGCTTTCAGGTCGGCAACGATCTCCGGCAGCATGTCGTTGTACATGGACTCGCCCATGATGTCCTTGTTGGTCAGGGAGACATTCAGGCGGTCGTAGTTGATCTGGTTCTGTTCCATGGTCATGTCGACCAGCTTCTTCCACATGGTACGGCAGTACTCGTCGCCGCCCTGCAGCTTGACCACGTAGTTACGGGCACGCTCGGCGAAGGCTTCGTCTTCGTCGTAGCAACGCTTGGCCTGGGTGTAGAAGGCTTCCAGATCCTTGAGTGCCATGTCGCTGGCGTGCTCGTTGGACATCTTCTCCAGATAGGCGATCAGCATGCCGAACTGGGTGCCCCAGTCGCCGATGTGGTTGGCACGGATCACTTTGTGGCCGAGGAATTCCAGCGCGCGCGCAGCTACATCACCGAGTACGGTGGAGCGGATGTGGTGCACCGCCATCTCTTTGGCCACGTTGGGGGCGGAGTAGTCCACCACCACGGTTTGTGGCGCCGGCAACCGTACGTTGGCGTTGGCAGAGGTCACCATGGCCTCGACCTGACCGGCCAGCCAGCGCTGGTCAAAGAAGAAGTTGATGAAGCCGGGACCGGCGATCTCGACCTTGGCGATCAGGTCGGAGGCAGGCAGATGCTCGATGATGGCCGCCGCCAGCTCACGGGGATTCTTGCGGGCCGGTTTGGCCAGCAGCATGGCCAGGTTGGTAGCCAGGTCGCCGTGAGCTTTTTCCTTGCATCGGTCTACTTGCACGCGGGCTTCCAGGTCCGCCGGCAGGACGCCTGCTGACTTGAGATTGGCTACCGTTTGTTCAAGTAGATGATGAATATGCTCTTTCATAACTGACCACCAAGGTTGCGCGTCGAAAAATGACTGATATATAAGGGCGTGAATTTTACCCGCATCGGCCCGAGAAAACTATAGGGATGACCCGCCGCTCGCTGTCGGGCGGATATTTCACTGCGTTTAGCGCCATATTCCAGAATATTGGGCGGAAATTACGGTGCTTATCCATTTCTACTGCATATCGAAGCGGCTTGTCCAGGCTATTTTCCCCTGATTGTTAAGGGTTTTTCCTTTCCGCTGACGGGAATGATCTCCTCCCTCTGGCCCGGCGTATCAACAGAGGTTCCCAACCGAGGAGTTTGCGATGCGACTGGCGCTGTTTCCCCTATCTGCCCACCTGCTGCCCGGCGGCGTCATGCCGCTGCGGATCTTCGAACCGAGATACCAGCGGATGATCGCCGAGGCGGGGGAGTCCGGCTTTGCCCTCTGCATGGTGGACCCTCGCCAGCCCGACGCCCTGCGCAACATGCTGCCCATCGCCACCCGGGTCACCATCATCGATTTCGACCGGCTGCCGGACGGCATGCTGGGGATCACGGTGCAGGGGATGGAGCGGGTGCAGATAGAGGATCTGTGGCAGGAGCAGGATGGCCTGCGTATCGGCGAGGTGACGCCGCTGACGGCCTGGCCGCCCCGCCGGCTCCATCCCGATCAGCAACCGCTGGTCGAGGCATTGCGGGAGGTGTTTGCCGACTATCCAGACTATGCCGCCCTCTATCCCGCCCCCCGCTGGGATGATGGCAACTGGGTGGCCCAGCGCTGGCTGGAGGTGCTGCCGATCCCCCCCGAACAGAAGCAGCTGCTGCTGGCCGCTGCCGACAATCAGCCCGCCATCGCCCTGCTCAAGGGGGTGCTGGTGGCCAGCCACTGATTTTTTCTGACCCGCTGATCCGCCAGCGCCGCAGCGCCGTACAAGTCATCACCACAGCATGTTCGACAGCACACCAAAGGGATGGCGCAATGGCATATACTGGCCAACCACACTCGACCATACGCAGGACCTCGCCCGTGATGGATAACCCGGATGGCGACCTCAAATCTCTGCTGATCAGGGTGGCAGAGCAGGCCGACAAGGCTGCTTTTGCCCGCCTGTTCCAACACTTTGCGCCGCGTATTCGCAGCTACGGCCTGCGCCACCTCGGCAGCGAAGCCAACGCCATGGAGCTGGTGCAGGAGACCATGCTGCTGGTGTGGCAGAAGGCACGCCTCTACCACCCCGAGAAGGGGGCGCCGACCACCTGGATCTACACCGTGATGCGCAACCAGTGCTTCGACATGCTGCGCCGTCGTCGCGCCAGCAAGGAGGATCTCTGTGCCGAGGAGCTGTGGCCGGTGCTGGAGTTTCAGGCCGAAGAGGAGCACCTAAGCGGGGGGGAAGATGCGGTGCTGACCCGTCAGATGGCCCACTATCTGGGCACCCTGCCGGAGCCGCAACAGCAGGTGGTGCGCGGCATCTATCTGCAGGAGTTCTCCCAGCAGGAGCTGGCGGAGCGACTCGGCGTGCCGCTCGGCACCATCAAGTCCCGTCTTAGACTGGCGTTACAGAAATTGAAAGAGCAAGTGGAGCAAGGCCATGATTAAAGCCCATCCGACCGACCCTATGCTGCGTGCCTTCGCCGCCGACGAGCTCCCTCTGCCGCTGGCGGTGGGGCTCTCCGCTCACTGTGAACTCTGCCCCGATTGTGCTGCCCGACTGAAGACATTCGAAGAGGAGCTGGCGCAGCAATATCTTGCTTCGCCAGCAGAGCCCGAGCTGGCCTCTCGGGATGAAGTGGGACTGGACGCCGGATTCGACGCCATGCTGGCGGATATTCTGGCGCAGCCGCTGGCAGAGCCCCTCTCCGAGCCAACACATGACCAGCCCCGAGCCCAGCCCGGCGAGCTGGAGGTGGCCGGTCACGCCTACCGTTTGCCACGGGTGCTGGCCCGCTATCGTTCGCCCAAGTGGCGCCATATCGGGGCTATTCGTCAGCATAGTTTGCCGCTGGACGAGATGGGGGCACGCGCCAGCTTGCTCCATATCGAAGCGGGCGGCCGCATCCCCGAGCACACCCATCAGGGTTATGAGCTGACCCTGCTGCTGGCGGGCAATATTCAGGATGGCGATACCCTTTACAAGGCGGGGGATTTCATCTGGCGTGATGCCAGCCACTCACACAGTCCGCATACGCCCGATGGCTGCCTCTGCTACACGGTGCAGGATGCGCCGGTGCAGTTCACCAAAGGGCTGTCGCGGCTGCTGAATGGCATCAGCCAGCACCTCTACTGAGCACCATGACGCCATAGAAAAAGGGACCAAGTTGGTCCCTTTTCTCATTTCATTTCATTGCAGGCTGCCGGTCAGGCGACAAACACCAGATAGACGGCGAACGCCACGATAAAGCGGTAGATGGCGAACGGGATAAAGTCGATGCGGCGGATCAATGTCAGGAAGGTCTTGATCGCAAACATCGCTACCACGAAGGCGGTGATAAAGCCCACAGCAAACATCGGGAAGTCGGCCATGGAGAGGAAATCGCGGCTCTTGTAGAGATCAAGCCCGCTGGCCGCCACCATCATGGGCACCGCCATGATGAAAGAGAACTCGGCGGCGGCGTGACGGCTGATCCCCATCAGCATGCCACCACTGATGGTGGCGCCGGAGCGGGAGAAGCCGGGCCACAGGGCCAGACACTGGAACAGACCGATGCCGAACGCCTGCTTGTAGCTGATGTCATCCAGGGTCTCGGCTGTGACGGCCGGGCGGAACTTCTCGGCGATGATGAGCAGGATGCCCCCCGCGACCAGCGCGTACATGACGGTCTGTGGGCCAAACAGGTTGGCCTTGATCCAGCTGTGGATGGCCAGACCGACCACGATGGCGGGCATCATGCCGAGGATGACATGCACCAGCGACAGGGTGGCATGATCCTGAGAGGGCTTCTGGCCGAAGTGGATGCCAATCAGACCAAACAGGCGGCGCCAGAAGACAGCGACCACGGCGAGGATGGAGCCAAGCTGGATCACCACTTCGAAAGTGGCAGCCTTTGGGCCTTCAAAGCCCAGCAGATGGCCGACGATAATCATGTGGCCGGTGGAGGAGACGGGGAGGAACTCGGTCAGCCCCTCGACGACGCCCAGAATAAAGGCGACCAGCAGGCTATAAGTGTCAGTCATCGAACAAACAATCCTTAACTTCGTTGATGTAAAAACGCCCCGAAAGGGTCTCGGGGCGGCATATCTTGCTCGATTGTGACTGCTGAGGCTATGTAAAAATCATGAATTCTTTAAGTTAGTCGCGGATAAAGCGGTAGCGGGTCTGGTGGTGATAACGCCCGCCCGGCAGCAGCCAGGGGTTGCCCAGCTCGGGGCGATTGGGGCTGTCCGGCAGCTGTTGCGCCTCAAGACAGAAGCCGTCGTGATCCCGGTGCGACAGGCCGCTGCGGTTCGGGGTATTGGCCAGCCAGTTGCCGGTGTAAAACTGCAGCGAGGGTTGGTTGGTGTAGACCTCCATCGCCAGCTGCTTGTCGCCAGAGACTATCCGAGCGGCCCATTCTGATGTCGGGCCGTTGAGCACAAAGCCATGATCGTACCCCTTGGCCTGTTGCTGCTGAGGATGGCTCAGCCAATCCTGCCCGACAAGGCGCTCGCGGCACAGATCGAATGGCCCCTCCACCGGGGTGATGGCGATCGGCAAACCGCTCGGGTCGGTCGGCAGGAAGTGGTCGGCATTGATGCTGATGAGGTGGTCACGCACATCGCCGCCATCGGTTTGCCCATCGAGATTGAAATAAGCGTGGCTGGTGAGGCTGACCGGCGTCGCGGCATCCGTGCTGGCGATGAAATCCACCACCAGATCGCTCTGCTCCAGCCGGTACTCCAGCGTCACCCGCAGATTGCCGGGAAAGCCCTGATCTCCCGCCCGGGAGAGCAGCGCCAGCTTGACCCGATCTGCTTCCAGCTCCTTGATCTGCCAGCGCTGGCGATGAAAGCCAGCCTGCCCGCCATGCAGGCAGTTGGGGGCCTGATTGGCATCCAGCGACCAGTGCTGTCCATCACGCACCAGCTCGGCACCGCCGATGCGGTTGGCAAAGCGTCCTGCCACCGCGCCCAGCCACACCTGCTGGGTGGGATAGGCGTCGTCGGCACAGCCCAGCAGCACTTCACGGCGCTGGCCCGCTACCGGCAGGGTGAGGGAGGTGAGGGTGGCGCCAAAATCGAGGCCGCGCAGGCGCAGCCCCTCCTCGTTTTCCAGTTCGAATGGCGTCATGGTGCTGTTCATAGCTTGCCTGCACCGGCGTTGGCAGAGCAGACGTAGCAGTCGGCCTTGAGGCCGAAGCGGGTCGGATACTCGGCTTCAACCGCGGCAATCACCTCGGCTACTTTCTCGGGGCGCAGCAGGGCGACCACGCAGCCGCCGAAGCCGCCGCCGGTCATCCGCACGCCGCCATCTGTGCCGATTTTAGCCTTGATGATCTCCACCAGACCGTCGATGGCGGGCACTGTGATTTCAAAGTCATCGCGCATGGCGGCGTGCGACTCGGCCATCAGCTCGCCGAGACGGGTCAGGTCGTGGCTCGCCAGTGCATCGGCGGCGGCCAGAGTGCGGGCGTTTTCACCGACGATGTGGCGGGCACGACGATAGCAGGCCTCATCCAGCCCGGCCTTGCCCGCTTCCAGTCCGGCCAGATCAAGGTCGCGCAGCGCCTTGACCCCGTAGTGGCGGGCAGCCGCTTCGCACTGCTGGCGGCGGGTGTTGTATTCGCTATCCACCAGACCGCGGCGCACATTGGAGTTGACGATCAGCACCGCCAGATCGGTGGGCATGGGGATGAGGCGAGTCTCCAGCGAGCGGCAGTCGAGCAGCAGGGCGTGGTCGGTTTTGCCGCTGGCGGAGATCATCTGATCCATGATGCCGCAGTTGCAGCCGACGAACTGGTTCTCCGCCTGCTGACCGTTGAGGGCGATCTCGGCCTGGCTGATATCGAGCCCCAGCGCTTCTTTGAATGCCTGACCGATGGCTACTTCCAGCGAGGCAGAGGAGGAGAGCCCCGCCCCCTGCGGCACGTTGCCGGAGACCACCAGATCGAGGCCGCGCAGGGCATAACCGCGCTCCTGCAGATACTTCACCACGCCGCGGATGTAGTCGCTCCAGCGTTGGCTGGGGTGGTGCTCGATGGGCTGGTCGAGGTCGAACTGGTCGCGCTGGTTGTCGTAGTCGGCGGCGATCACCTGCACTTGCCGGTCATCGCGCAGGCCGATGGCGACGCAGGTCTCGTAGTCGATGGCGCAGGGCAGCACGAAGCCGTCGTTGTAGTCGGTATGTTCACCGATGAGGTTGACGCGGCCGGGGGCGCGCACCAGCAGATCGGGCGCTTTGGCAAATTGCTCGGCAAAAACGGTGCTGACGCGTTGGCTGGGGGTCATAGGGCCTCCTCATTGGTGTGGCTGGTCTGGTTGTAGTGAACGGGGCTCAGGGCACGCAGCCGCTCGGCAGCCTGCTCGGGGGTAAGGTCGCGCTGGGTTTCGGCCAGCATCTCGAAGCCGACCATGAATTTGCGTACGGTGGCGGAGCGCAGCAGGGGCGGATAGAAGTGGGCATGCAGCTGCCACGCCTCGGGGCAATCCGATTTGGGCGGCGCAAAGTGCCAACCCATGGAGTAGGGGAAGCTGCACTCGAACAGGTTGTCGTAGCGGCTGGTGAGCTCCTTGAGCGCCACCGCCAGATCCTGTTGCTGGGCCTTGGTCAGGTTGAGCATGGAGGGGACGTGCGCCTTGGGCAGCAGCAGGGTTTCGAACGGCCAGGCGGCCCAGAAGGGAACTACGGCGAGCCAGTGCTCGGTCTCCACCACGATGCGCGAGCGATCCGCCAGCTCCCGCTCCACATACTCCAGCAGCATGGGACGGCCATGCTCGGCCAGCCAGTCGCACTGGTGCTGCTCTTCGCGGGCGATCTCGTTGGGCAGGAAGTCGCTGCCCCAGATCTGGCCGTGGGGGTGTGGGTTGGAGCAGCCCATGACGGCGCCTTTGTTTTCAAATACCTGCACCCACTCCCACTGGGCCGACAGCTCGGCGACCTGATCCATCCAGGTGGTGATCACCCCCTCGATGGCGGGCAGCGGCAGCTCGGGCAGGGTCTTGCCGTGATCCGGCGAGAAGCAGATCACCCGGCTGGTGCCGCGGGCGGCTTCCAGCTTCAACAGGGGATCGCTGGCGCTATCGGCGGCCGGGGTATCCTGCATCAGGGCGGCGAAGTCGTTGGTAAAGACGAAGGTGCCCTTGTAATCGGGGTTGATGCCGCCGGTGACCCGGGTGTTGCCCGCGCAGAGGAAGCAGTCGAGATCGTGGGCCTGTTTGGGGGCCTGACTCACCTTCTCCACCTGTCCCTGCCAGGGGCGTTTGGCCCGGTGGGGGGAGACCAGCACATACTGGCCGGTCAGCGGGTTGAAGCGGCGATGGGGATGATCGACGGGGTTGAACATCATCTCTCCTGAATAAAGTATTGAAAAATAGAGTCGTTTATTACCGGGGAGCAAGCAGGCCTACTCTTCGTAACCGTTCGGATTGGCGGATTGCCAGCGCCAGCTGTCGGCGCACATGGCGTCGATGTTGCGGGTCGCCTGCCAGCCCAGTTCACGCTGCGCCTTGGCCGGATCGGCCCAGCAGGCGGCGATGTCGCCCGGGCGACGCGGCTCGATGCGAAATGGCAACGGCTTGCCACAGGCAGCAGAGAAAGCGGCGACCAGCTGCAACACGCTCTGGCCCTGGCCGGTGCCCAGGTTGTAGGTGTGCACGCCCCTCTTGCCGGCGCAGTGTTGCAGTGCCTTGACATGCCCCTCGGCGAGATCCATCACGTGGATGTAGTCGCGTACGCCGGTGCCGTCCGGGGTGGGGTAATCGTTTCCAAAGACCGACAGGCAGTCGCGACGGCCGATGGCGACCTGGGTGATATAGGGCATCAGATTGTTGGGAATGCCTTGGGGATCTTCCCCCATGGTGCCCGACTCGTGAGCGCCGACCGGGTTGAAGTAGCGCAGCAGGGTCATGCTCCAGTGCGGCTCGGCCAGCTGCAGATCCTCGAGGATCTCCTCGATGATCAGCTTGGAGCGACCGTAGGGGTTGGTAGCGCGGCGGGGGAAATCCTCGCGGATCGGCAGAGTGGCGGGATCGCCGTAGACGGTAGCTGATGAGCTGAACACCAGATTGTGCACGCCAGCCCGCTTCATCGCCTGTAGCAGGGTGAGGGTGCCGCCGAGGTTGTTCTCGTAGTAATCCAGTGGAATGCGGGTCGACTCACCGACCGCTTTGAGGGCGGCAAAGTGGATCACAGCATCGATATGCTGCTCGGCGAAGATCCTGTCCAGCAGGGCCGCATCGCGAATATCCCCTTGATAGAACAGGGGTTGCTGGCCGCTGATCGCCGCGACTCGGGCCAGCACGCTGCGCTTGCTGTTGCCGAGGTTGTCGACCACCACGGGATTCATGCCTGCCGCTTGCAGGGCCAGACAGGTGTGGCTGCCGATATATCCGCAACCGCCGGTGACCAGAACGTTCATCTTGCTCTCCACTGAAAAGTGTCTGGAAGCAGTCTAGCCGAGGGTGTGGCGACCAAACTGTGAGCTTGCTTGCAAAATAGTGTAAACGATTACACTATTTTGTGATCATCCTGACGGCAGATATGCGTTTCACCCCTGTTTTCAAAGGGTTTGCTGGGTATAATGGTACTCTATTGCACAGTGAAAGAAGTGAAAACAGCATGAGCACCATCAAGGATGTCGCCCGTTTGGCCAATGTGTCGGTGGCAACGGTTTCACGGGTGATGAACAACTCCCCCAAGGCCAGCGCTGCGTCTCGCGAAGTGGTGCAGAAGGCCATGGCCGAACTGGGCTACACCCCCAACGCCAACGCGCGGGCACTGGTTAGCCAGACTTGCGACACCATGGGGGTGGTGGTCGGTGATGTAGCCGATCCCTTCTTCGGTGCACTGGTGAAGGGGGTCTCCGGCATCGCCGTCGAGCAGAACCTTCACCTGCTGATGGGTAACGGTTTTCACAAGGCGCGTCAGGAGCGTGAAGCGATCGAGCTGCTGATCGGCAAGCGTTGCGAGGCGCTGGTGGTGCACAGCAAGGCGCTGAGCGACGAGGAACTTTACGATTACGCCATGCGAGTGCCCGGCATGGTGCTGATCAACCGCGATATTCCGGCCCTCAAGGGGCGCTGCATCGCCCTCAACAATCGGCTGGGTGCGGCTACGGCGACTCGCCACCTGATCGAACTGGGTCACCGCCATATCGCCTTTATCAGCTCGGATCACGCCATCGAGGATGCCACCTTGCGTCTGCAGGGCTATCAGGATGGATTGATGGAAGCCGGTCTGGCAGCCGATCCCGAGCTTATCGAGAGCGGCACGCCGAACGAGGAGGGGGGGGAGCGCGCCATGCTCAACCTGCTGGCCAAGGGGCTCAAGGTGACCGCCGTGGTGGCCTATAACGATGCCATGGCGGCGGGCGCCATCTCCGTGTTGGCGGACAACGGCCTGCGAGTGCCGGAGGAGGTCTCGGTGGTGGGCTTCGATGACATCATCTATGCCAGATATTTGCGCCCCAAGCTCTCCACCATGCGCTATCCCATCGAGCTGATGGCGGCCCAGGCGGCCAAGTTGGCCATTCAGCTGGCGGCGGGGGAGAGTGACGCGACCCAGAGCCGGATCTATACCCCCACCCTGATCAATCGCCACTCGGTGGCACCGGTTCGGGCCGGATAGCCCCCTTTTGTGGCCCTGTTCGGGGCCGTTTCTTGCACAGTTATTGTTTTACCTATTTTTAATCATTTTTACTCCGCTTTACTTAACAAAATTAGTGTAATCGTTTACATCTGTGTGAGCGAGATCGCCGTTCCCTGCGTCATACTTCTCTAGACTGAATACGTTTTCTAATCAGCAGGGAGAGTGTGAATGCTCAGGGAGATAGTGGCGCGTCAGGATTGGCAGACTCAGGCCATCACGTCGGTAAACCGGCTGGCTGCCCATACCCCCATGTTCAGCTGGCGCAGCGAAGCGGATGCCTGGGGTGATCTGGCCTCTTCCTCCCGTCTCTTGCTCGATGGCGAGTGGCGCTTCTCCTACTTTGCCGCTCCCGAATTGGTGCCCGAGAGCTGGCTGGCGCAGGATCTGGTGGATGCTTGCCCCATTACAGTGCCGGGCAACTGGCAGCTGGATGCCGCCTATCCGGCTGCGCGGCCGCTCACCGATGGCCCCATCTACACCAATATCAAATACCCCTTTCCCTGCGATCCGCCCCGGGTGCCAGCAGAGAACCCCACCGGTTGCTACTCCCGCGAGTTCGATCTGCCCGCCGACTGGCTGGCCAGCGGCCAGAGCCGGATCATCTTTGACGGGGTGAGCAGTGCCTTCCACCTCTTCTGCAACGGCCACTGGGTCGGCTACTCCCAGGACAGCCGCCTGCCCGCCGAGTTCGATCTGACCTCGTACCTGCAGGCTGGTCGCAACCGGCTGGCGGTGCTGGTGCTGCGCTGGTCCGATGGCTCCTATCTGGAAGATCAGGATATGTGGTGGCTGTCGGGGATCTTCCGCTCCGTCAGCCTGCTGCACAAACCGGCCCGCCATCTGATGGATATCCGGGTGACCCCCGAGCTGGATGCCTGCTATCGGGATGGCCGTCTCAAGATTGCACTGCAGGTGGCCAATGGGGCCGGTCTGTCGGTGGAGGCCAATCTCTATGACGGTAGCGAGCGGGTCGCGACCCTGCGCCAGCCGATCGGCACCCAAGCCATTGATGAAAAAGGGGCGTATGACGATCGCGCCGAGTTCTGGCTCGACGTGGCTGCGCCGCACAAATGGAGCGCCGAGACGCCTCACCTCTATCGCCTGACCCTGACCCTGCTGGACGAGCAGGGCGAGCCTATCGAGAGCGAAGCCTATGATGTGGGCTTTCGGAGAGTGGAGATCCGTGGCGGTCTGCTGCGGGTCAACGGTCAGCCGCTGCTTATTCGCGGTGCCAACCGTCACGAACACCACCCCGCCAAAGGCTATGCCATTGATCGCGCCACCATGGAGCGGGAGCTGCTGCTGATGAAGCGGCACAACTTTAACGCGGTGCGCTGCTCCCACTATCCCAACCATCCCGACTTCTATCGCCTTTGTGATCGGCTCGGTCTCTATGTGGTGGACGAGGCGAATCTGGAGACCCACGGCATGACCCCCATGGGGCGGCTGGCGCGGGATCCAGCCTGGAGCAACGCCTTTCTGGAGCGGGCGACCCGCATGGTGGCGCGGGATTTCAACCACCCCTCCATCATCATCTGGTCGCTCGGCAACGAGTCGGGTTACGGCCCGGCCCACGATGCCATGTATGGCTGGATCAAGCGCAGCGATCCGAACCGTCTGGTGCAGTACGAGGGGGGCGGGGCCGATACCCCGGCCACCGACATCATCTGCCCCATGTATGCCAGAACCCATCAGGATCAGCCCTTCCCGGCGGTGCCCAAGTGGGCGCTGGCCAAGTGGATCGGCCTGCCCGGCGAGCACCGGCCGCTGATCCTTTGCGAGTACGCCCACGCCATGGGCAACAGCCTGGGGGGCTACGCCCACTACTGGCAGGCATTTCGCGACCATCCACGCCTGCAGGGTGGGTTTGTCTGGGATTGGGTCGATCAGGGGCTCGACAAATACACCGCCGATGGTCGCCACTACTGGGGCTATGGCGGCGATTTTGGTGATGTGCAAAACGATCGTCAGTTCTGCTGCAACGGCCTGCTGTTCCCGGATCGCACCCCCCATCCAGCCCTGTGCGAGGCAAAGCGTGCCCAGCAGCCGTTCCGCTTCACTCTGCTTGAGCACACCCCGTTGCGGGTGCGGATCGAGAGCGAATATCTGTTCCGGGAAACCGACAACGAGCGGCTGTGCTGGCAGCTGTGCGAGAACGGCCATGTGCAGCAGCAAGGGGAGGTTTCCCTCATGCTGGTGCCGCAAGGGGTGGTCGAGTTGACCCTGAGCGAGGCGTTGCCCACCTTTGCGGCAGGCTCACTGGCCTGGCTCGATCTGGCGATCGTTCAGCCACAGGCCACCCTCTGGTCGCAGGCGGATCACAAGGTCGCCCGTCAGCAGTTCACCCTGCCGACCCCCCTTGCCCTGCCTGCTCCTGCCGCTGCCGCCACCCTGAGCGAGCAGCCGGATGGCTGGCGGATCACTGCCGCCAACAGCCAGTGGTTGCTCGACAAGCAGAGCGGCCGCATCACCAGTTGGCAAAAATCGGGGCAGGAGCAGCTGCTGGCGCCGATCATGGATCACTTCTACCGCGCGCCGCTCGACAACGACATCGGCACCAGCGAAGCGGATCACGCTGACCCCAACTCCTGGATTGCCCGCTGGCAGGGCTGTGGTCTCGGTCAGTGGCAACACCGCTGCTTAGGGATCGCGGTCGCCGGAGGGGATATCCGGGTCAGCCATGGCTACTTCCACCACGATGAGTTGCTGTTGGTGAGTCACTGGCATCACCGCTTTACCGACGATGGCGCCATGAGCCTGGAGATAGAAACCGAGCTGGCACAGGTGCTGCCATCGCTGCCGCGGATCGGTCTGCTGCTTCATCTGGCCGAGGTACCGGCGCGAGTCGAATGGCTTGGGCGTGGGCCGCACGAGAACTATCCGGATCGTCTGCTGGGCGCCGATCTTGGTCGCTGGAGCCTGCCGCTGGAGGCCATGCACACCCCTTACATTTTCCCGAGTGACAACGGCTTGCGCTGTGATACCCGCCAGTTGCAGCTGGGCAGCACTATGGTGAGCGGCAGCTTCCATTTCAGTGCCAGCCGCTTCAGTCAGCAGCAGCTGGCCGCCGCCCGTCACCAGAGCGATCTGGTGGCTGAAGAGGGGCTGTGGGTCTGCCTCGATGGCGCCCACATGGGGGTGGGCGGTGATGACTCCTGGAGCCAAAGCGTGCGTCCCGAGTATCAACTGCTCGAGCGTCGTTACCGTTGGGGCTGCACTCTCCGTTAAGCCAGCTATGGAGGCGACTGCCTGGCCAGTGCGCCATTTTGACAACAGACCAGTAACGACTAGCCTCAATGCTGTGGGAAAGATTGAGTCTCAAATCTGATTTTTATTTATATGTATTTGAAAAATAAATATAAAGTTTCAATGTAACAGAGTGTAAACGTTTTCATTTTGTCGTCATGATCACAGAAGAAATGACAACAAACTGATTACATTGATTGGCGCTTGCTCAATTGCTCGCCACCCTACAACACAGATAGACACATCGGAGCACACATAATGAAAAAACTGACCACAGTTGCCGCCCTGCTGATGGGCATGATGGCTGGAGCCAATGCCCAGGCTGACACTCGTATCGGGGTAACCGTCTACAAATACGACGACAACTTCATGGCGGTCGTGCGCAAGGCCATCGAGAAGGAGGCGGCAGCCACTCCGGGGGTGGAACTGCTGATGAACGACTCCCAGAACGACCAGTCCAAGCAGAACGACCAGATCGACGTGCTGCTGGCCAAAGGGGTGAAGGCGTTGGCCATCAACCTGGTTGACCCCGCTGCGGCCCCGGTGGTGATCGAGAAAGCCCGTGGCGAAGATATCCCGGTAGTCTTCTACAACAAGGAGCCGAGCGCTACCGATCTGGCCAGCTACGACAAGGCCTACTACGTGGGCACTGACTCCAAGGAGTCAGGGATCATCCAGGGTCAACTGATTGCCAAACACTGGAAAGCCCATCCGGAGTGGGATCTGAACAAGGATGGCGTGATCCAGTTCGTGCTGCTGAAAGGGGAGCCGGGCCACCCGGATGCCGAAGCGCGCACCTCCTACGTGGTCAAGACCCTGAACGATGGTGGCGTCAAGACTGAACAACTGCACATGGATACCGGTATGTGGGATACCGCCATGGCGAAAGACAAGATGGACGCCTGGATCTCCGGCCCCAACGCCAACAAGATCGAAGTGGTCATCGCCAACAACGATGGCATGGCAATGGGTGCAGTCGAGTCACTGAAAGCCCAGGGTAAGACTGCCATTCCGGTATTCGGCGTCGATGCGCTGCCGGAAGCGCTGGCCATGGTCAAGAGCGGTGCCATGGCGGGTACCGTGTTGAACGATGCGGCCAACCAGGCCAAAGCCACCTTCGAGCTGACCAAGAACCTGGCTGAAGGCAAACCGGCCGGTGAAGGCACCAAGTGGAATATCGTCGACAAGGTAGTGCGTGTTGCCTACGTCGGTGTGGATAAAGACAACCTGTCCCAATTCGAGTAATTCCCTCCTCCAGGGCAAGGGAGATCCCCTTGCCCTTTTTTCAACCAGATGTGATGGCTGATATGACAACACAGCAACAATCAGAATGGCTGTTGGAGATGATTGACGTCAGTAAGAGCTTTCCCGGCGTCAAGGCACTCGATAATGTCAATTTACGGGTCCGTCCTCATTCTGTGCATGCGTTGATGGGCGAGAACGGAGCGGGAAAATCCACACTGCTCAAGTGCCTGTTCGGCATTTACGAGAAGGATCAGGGCAAGATCTTCTTCAAGGGGCAGGAGATCAACTTCACCTCCTCCAAAGAGGCGCTGGAAAATGGCGTCTCCATGGTGCATCAGGAGCTCAACCTGGTGCTGCAGCGTACCGTGATGGACAACATGTGGCTCGGCCGCTACCCCACCAAGGGGTGGTTTATCGACCACGGCAAGATGTATGACGACACCAAGCGCATCTTCGATGAGCTGGATATCGACATCGACCCCAAAGTGAAGGTCGCGACCCTGTCGGTCTCCCAGATGCAGATGATCGAGATCGCCAAGGCGTTCTCCTACGATGCCAAGATCGTCATCATGGACGAACCCACCTCCTCCCTGACCGAGAAAGAGGTGAACCACCTCTTCAAGATCATCAACAAGTTGAAGGATAAGGGGTGCGGCATCGTCTACATCTCCCACAAGATGGAGGAGATCTTCCAGCTCTGTGACGAGATCACCATATTGCGGGATGGCCAGTGGGTGGCAACCCAGCCGCTCAAGGGCATGACCATGGATCAGATCATCGGCATGATGGTCGGCCGTGAACTGACCCAGCGCTTCCCGGAGAAGACCAACCAGCCGAAAGAGGTGATCCTCGAGATCGAACACCTGACGGCGAAGAACCAGCCCTCCATTCAGGATGTGACCTTCAACCTGCACAAGGGGGAGATCCTCGGCATTGCCGGACTGGTGGGGGCCAAGCGCACCGACATCGTCGAGACTCTGTTCGGCATTCGCGATCGCAGCCAGGGCAGCATCAAGCTGCACGGCAAAGAGGTAGCCAACCACAACGCCCACGAAGCGATCCGCAACGGCTTTGCGCTGGTGACGGAAGAGCGCCGCTCCACCGGTATCTACTCCCGGCTCGATATTGCCTTCAACTCCCTGATCGCCAACATGGACAGCTACAAGGGCTCCATGGGGCTGCTCAGCGACAACAAGATGAAGAGCGATACCCAGTGGGTGATCGACTCCATGCGGGTCAAGACGCCGACCCAGCAGACCCAGATCGGTTCCCTCTCCGGGGGCAACCAGCAGAAGGTGATCATCGGTCGCTGGCTGCTGACCCAGCCGGAGATCCTGATGCTCGACGAGCCCACCCGCGGCATCGACGTCGGTGCCAAGTTCGAGATCTACCAGCTCATCCTGGAGCTGGCGAAGAAGGACAAAGGGATCATCATCATCTCGTCAGAGATGCCGGAATTGCTGGGGATCACCGACCGCATCATGGTGATGAGCAATGGCCGGGTCGCCGGGATCGTCAATACCAAAGAAACTGACCAGAGCGAGATATTGCGCCTGGCATCTCTGTACCTCTAGAGACAGGAAGACATTTATGGAGTCGGCTAAAAATTTCAATCTGATGCAGGCGCTCAAGGAAAACGCCATCTATCTGGTGCTGCTGGTGCTGCTCATGGTCATCGTGATCCAGGAGCCCTCCTTCCTGAGCCTCACCAACTTCAGCAACATCCTGACCCAGTCCTCGGTGCGGGTCATCATAGCGCTGGGGGTGGCGGGCATCATCATCACCCAGGGGACGGATCTCTCGGCCGGTCGTCAGGTCGGTCTGGCGGCACTCATCGCGGCAACCATGTTGCAGGCGCTGACCAACGTCAACAAGGTGTTCCCGACGCTGGGGGAGGTGCCCATTCCTGCGGTGATCCTGCTGGTGTGTGTGGTGGGTGCCCTGATTGGTCTGGTCAACGGTCTCATTGTGGCCTACCTGAACGTCACCCCGTTCATTACCACCCTGGGCACCATGATCATCGTCTACGGTATCAACTCCCTCTACTTTGACTCGGTAGGGGCCTCGCCGGTGGCCGGGTTTGACCCTCGCTTCTCCAGCTTCGCGCAGGGCTTTATCCGGATAGGAGGATTCAAGCTCTCCTATCTCACCTTCTATGCGGCCATTGCCAGCGTCTTTGTCTGGGTGCTGTGGAACAAGACCCGCTTTGGCAAAAACATCTTCGCCATCGGCGGTAACCCTGAGGCTGCCAAGGTCTCCGGCGTCAACGTGGCGGTCAATCTGGTGATGATCTATGCGCTGGCTGGGGTCTTCTACGCCTTCGGCGGCATGCTGGAAGCGGGCCGGATCGGTAGCGCCACCAACAACCTTGGCTTCATGTACGAGCTGGATGCCATCGCGGCGTGCGTGGTGGGCGGGGTGTCGTTTGCCGGCGGGGTGGGAACGGTCGCGGGTGTGATTACCGGCGTACTTATCTTCACCCTGATCAACTATGGCTTGACCTATATCGGCGTCAGCCCTTACTGGCAGTTCATCATCAAGGGCGGCATCATCATTCTGGCGGTGGCCCTGGACTCCATGAAGTACGCCAAGAAGAAATAACGATTGGCAGAGAGGGTTGGCGTTGTCAGCCCTCTCTTCTGGAGGGAACCCATGCCATTCAAGGTCAAGATTTACCTCTTGCTGCTCCTGGCCATTCTGGTCACCATTGGCACTGCCGGGCTCAGCGTCAACCACTTCATCAGTGGTTACATTCGCACTCAGGCCACCCACAACATCACCGAGCAGATCACCCTGGTCAAAGAGAAGCTGGCCAGCGACATCAATCAGAAAATCCTGTTGGCCGCCAACCTCAACTTCGGGGTGACCAACGTCAAGAAGACCCTGCAAGAGACCGGCTTTCACAACATCGTCAAAGTGATCGGCGACATGGCCTTCGACGTGAGCGGGGTCATCAACGACAGCGCCAAAGTCGATGCCCTGCGCAAGCTGATCCCCGCCGCCAACAACCAGATCACCGTCAGCCCGCTGCAACAGGTGGATGGCAAGCCGGTCATCACCATTCTGGTGCCACGCGGTGCCGATTCTGCCTATCTCTACTACCTCGACATGAGCGAGTTCAAAAGCCTGCTGGAGAAGATGAGTGGCGATGGCCGCTACTTCACGCTGGCCGACAGTCAGGGCAACAACCTCTATGACAGCAAGCCGCAGGGGGAGAGCGAAGCGCGTCCCAACCAGCTGGATATTCGTGGCAGCAGCTGGACGCTGACCGGCTACATCGACCTTGACTACATCCGGGCCATGACCCGGGCTCTCAACGGCCAGATCATCATGGCGCTGTGCGGCGTGGCGATCGTGGTGATGGTGCTGGCGATGCTGGCGCTCAATGTGGCCTATCGCCCCATCCTCTCGCTGCGGGATCTGGTGCTGGAGCTCTCCCGCGGCAGCGGCGATCTCACCCGCCGATTGGCGGTAACCAGCAAGGATGACCTTGGCCAGATCTCGGCCGGGATCAACCGCTTTATCGAACGGTTGCAGGAGATGATGGGGGAGGTGCGGCAGGCGAGCGGACAGCTCAACAGTGGTATAGAAGGGCTGGCCAGCCAGACCGGCGCCGCCCAGTCTCTGCTGGCGGATCATGTACGCGAGACCGAGCAGGTGGTGACAGCCATCAACGAGATGAGCCGCACCGCGGTCTCCGTCTCCGAGAGTGCGGCCAGCACCGCCCAGCTCACCGGTCAGAGCCAGCAGCTGGCGAGCCAGTCCCGTCAGGTGGTGGATCAGGCCATGGCCAGCGTGATGGCGCTGGTGGACGAAGTGGAAGCCACTGCCCGCTCCATCGAAGCGATGCAGCAGGATGTGCAGCAGATTGGCTCAGTGCTCGGGGTGATCGGCAGCATTGCCGAACAGACCAACCTGCTGGCCCTCAATGCCGCCATCGAGGCGGCCCGCGCTGGTGAACAGGGTCGTGGCTTTGCGGTGGTGGCAGACGAGGTGCGTTCCCTCGCGGCCCGTACCCAGCAGAGCACAGCCGAGATCCAGACCATGCTGGCCAGCCTGCAGCGGGGCACCCGAACTGTGGTGGAGGCCATGGGCAACACCAAGCAGAGCTGTCAGGGGGCGGCCGAGAACACCACCAGGGTCAACGAGTCGCTGGATCTGATGGCGGGAGAAGTGGTGGAGATCAACGATCTCATCAGCCATATCGCCACGGCGGCGGAGCAGCAGAGCGCGGTGGCCGAAGAGATCAATCGCAACATGAGCGCCATCGCCGAAGTGATCCGCCAGCTGACCCACAATGGCGAAGCGACGGTCGCGAGCTCTGCGGCGATGCAGCAGACCTACGACCGGCTGCGGGAGATCGTGGGTCACTTCCGACTGGAGTGAGGCCGATGTTGAGTCAATAACAAAACAGGGCCATCCGGCCCTGTTTTGTTTTCCTGTCTGCCTGAATCAACCGGCCTTGCGGCGCAGATAGACCCCGGCTTCCATGTGATGGGTCCAGGGGAACTGGTCGAACAGGGCGAAACGGGCGATCTCGTGGGTTTCGCCCAGCACGGCCATGTTGGCCTGCAGGGTCTCGGGGTTGCAGGAGATGTAGAGGATGTTGTCGTACTCCTGCACCAGCTTGACGGTGGCATCGTCGAGACCGGCGCGGGGCGGGTCGACGAAGATGGTGTTGCACTGGTAGCTCTTGAGATCGACCCCCTTGAGGCGGTTGAACTCCCGCTCGCCACGCATCGCCATGGTGAACTCCTCGGCCGACATGCGCAGGATGATCAGGTTGTCGACGCCGTTGGCGGCGATGTTGAACTGGGCGGAGTCGACGCTCGGCTTGGCGATTTCGGTGGCCAGCACCTTGCGGAAGTTCTGCGCCAGCGCGATGGAGAAGTTGCCGTTGCCGCAATAGAGTTCCAGCAGGTCCCCTTCGCTCCCCTTGGTCACATCCAGCGCCCAGGCCAGCATCTGCTCGTTGATGGCGGCGTTGGGCTGGGTGAAGCTGTTCTCCACCTGTTTGTAGGTGAGCTGGCGACCCGCCACGTTGAGCTGTTCGATGACGAAGTCATCCCCCAGACAGATCTTCTGCTTGTGGGCGCGGCCAATCAGCTGCAGCTCGAACCCCTTGGCGCGCAGATCGGCCTGCAGCGCTTCGGCGGCCTGTTGCCATTCGGCCTCCAGCTTGCGGTGATAGAGCAGGCTGACAATAATCTGGCCGGACTGGGTGGAGAGGTAGTCGATCTGGAACAGTTTGCGGCGCAGCACCGGGTGTGGGCGCAGCCCCTCCAGCAGCAGCGGCATCAACTGGTTGATGAGGCGGCTGGCTGTGGGGAAGTGGTCTATCTTGATGATCTCTTTGGTCGCCGGGGCATACATGCAGTGGAAGAGGTCATCCCCTTCGTGCCAGATGCGAAATTCGGCGCGCATCCGGTAGTACTCCGCCGGCGAGCTGTGCACTTCCAGCGCCGGGAGGGTGAAGCCGGCAAACAGCTCGGTGAGGCGAGCGCGCTTTTCGTCGAGTTGGGCCTGATAGTCGGCCGCGGTTCTAGGCGCCGGAGCGTTCGCGGAAGGCTGTTGGGACTGGGTCATAAATACCTCACATGCACACCGGCCGGGCCGGGTCGAAATCGGGGGAAGGCAACAGGCCACCCAAAGGGGCCCGATTTTAAAAGCCAGCCGCAGATTGTCCAGTATTTTGTGGTCAAGAAGTGTTCAGTCAGGCCGATAGCTGATCTACAGGCATGGTGGGAGGACACATTATGCAGATCGAAGGCGTGGGCGCAGCCCAACCCAAGGGAGTGGGTGTTTCTCCCAAATCGCCGCAACAGGCGGAGTCGAAACAGGTCAAGAGCGAGGAGGAGGTCTCCTTGCACAAGCCGCCCAAGTGGGCGCAGGTGCTGATCCAGCAGGCGTTGCAGTTCTCGCTGGAGATCAACGGCCAGGGCTATCAGGCGCCGAAGGTGAAAGAACCCGAAGAGATCACGCCGGAGACCCTGTTCGACTTCCAGTCGGTGGCGGACAACGTGCTGCAGTTCGTGACCGGGCGGCTCGGTGCCGCGCGGGCCGATGGCAAATCCGACGACGACCTGACCGGGATGATGGAGCAGGCCCGCAAGGGGGTCGACAAGGGCTTTGACGAGGCGAAGAAACAGCTCGGCAAGTGGGCGACTGACAACGACGATATCAAAACCGGTATCGATCAGAGTTACAAGCTGATCCAGAAAGGGCTCGAGGAGTTCGAGAAGGAGTTCTTCGGCAAGGTCTCCCCGACCGACATGGGACAGGCCGAGATGGCCAGTCGCCAGCAGGGGTATCTGGAGATCCAGACCAAGGATGGCGACAAGGTGGTGCTGCGCTTCAACGACAGCTGGCAGACCAAGTCCCAGAGCAGCGAGAGCGGCAGCCAGTTCAGCCTCAAATCGAGCCAGAGCTTCAGCTTCTCGCTGGAGGGGGATCTCAACAGTGACGAGATGGAGTCCATCGGCAAGCTGGTCAAGGGGATCGACGAGCTGGCGGGGAACTTCTTCTCCGGCAACTTCGAGGATCTGCTGGACAAGGCGGGCGAGCTGAAACTGGATGACAGCCAGCTGGCCTCCTACTCCCTCAAGCTCAAGCAGAGCGTCAAGCTGAGCCAGACCTATCAGGGGGCGCACTCCCTGCAGGATCTGATCAAGCCGTTTGCCGACTACCTGCCGAAGCTGGATCAGGTGCAGAAACAGGCGGATAGCCTGCTGCCCCCAGCCCAACAACAGGCGTTGACCCCGGCCGTGCTGGCCGCGAGAGGAGAAGAGGAACCGGCGCAGGTCGATCGCTTCACCAGCTTCAACCAGCGGATGCTGGAGGCGCTGCGGATGATCAACCAGTTCCAGCCCTCCACCGAGCCCGCCAGTAAGAACGCCTGAGCCACAGCGCGTAACGCAAGTAATGAGCTGCCGTTTGCCAGCCTTTTCCGGGGCTGGCAAACTGGCCTTTTCTCCAATCCGGTTGCCCCATGAACCCCAAGAAGCCAAGAGACAAGCGCGAGCTCTGCTACCCCTTTATCTTCGAAACCTCGTTCAAATGTGATTTTGAAATCGCCACAGACGAGCTCTGCTGTCAGGTCGGGGCCGTGCTGTCACACCTTGCACCGGATGCCGATACCGAGCCCATGCTGGTGGATCTCGCGGCGTTGCAGCGGCTTATCTACAACCTAAACGGCTCGGTACGCGGCAAGCTGGGGATCTTCGACGCAGACCTTGAGTGGCTCAAGGCCCGTTACGACCACTATAACGAGGCGAGTCGCGGCAGCGTCACCGGTTTTGTGCTGCCACAGGGGCCACAGCCCATTCCAACCCTCCATCTGTGCCGCTGCGGCGGCAAGAAGGTGGTGCGGCTGCTGGTCCGGCTGGAAGAGAGCGGGGTGGCCTTCGATCCCATTCTCTATCGCTTCGCCAACCTGCTGGCCAACTTCTTCTTCGTGCTTACCGTCTACCTCAAGCAGCGCTGGCAGGTGCCGGAAGTGCCCTACGTCAGCATCAACTACTGATGGCGGCAGGCAAGGGGCCAAACGTCATGGTGGATTGAACGGAATAAAAAACCGGAGCCTTGGGCTCCGGTTTTGTTTTTCTGCGTGTCAGTTGCCCGCTCAGCTGGAGATCAGCACTCTGGCCGAGTTGGCCGGGATGGTGAGCTGCAATTCACCCTGCACCACTTCGAACTTCTCGCCGTTGAAGGCATCGGTGAAGCGGCTGGCGGGGCTGGCGGTCTGCCACAGGGGCAGGCTGATGGTGCGCGGCTCGCTCGGGTGACGGTTGCAGGCCACCACCACCTGATCGCTTTGCAGGGTGCGGGCGAACACATAGCTGTGCGGGCCGGCGTAGAGGGTCTGGATATCGCCACGGCGCAGTGAGGGGCGCTGGCGGCGGATCTGGATCAGCCGACGGTAGTGGTCGTGCAGCACGTGATCCCAGTCTGTGGTATCCCACGGGAAGCAGCGGCGGCAGTCCGGGTCGTTGCCGCCGGAGAGCCCCACTTCATCGCCGTAGTAGATGGAGGGCACGCCGATATAGGTGAGCAGCAGGGTGGCGGCCAGCTGCATCCGCTGCTTGTCTTCACCCAGCAGATGGAGGAAACGGGCGGTATCGTGGCTGTCCAGCAGATTGAACTGGGCCAGCTGGTTCTTGAACGGGATGTGGGCCCGCGCCAGTTTGAGCCAGCGATCCAGCTCTTCGGCGCTGATCTTGATGGGGTGGTAGGCGATATCCTTGCCAGCCAGGAAGGCACGGATCGGGTGGGCGAAGCCATAGTAGTTCATGGCACCATCCTCCTGATCTCCTTGCAGCCACTGGCTCGCCTCGAAGAAGTGTTCACCGAGCACATAGGCGTCCGGGTTCTCCTGCTTCACTGCCCCGCGAATGGCGCGCACGTGACTGCGATTGCCCTCGGCGGTGCCGCGTTCGCCCAGCATGTGGATGACGTCAAAGCGCCAGCCATCGATCTGGTAGGGGGCGCGCATCCAGTAGCGCAGGATGGCATCGTCAGCCCGATAGACGGCGTCCTGCACCTTCTCGCAGGAGAAGTCGAGCTTAGGCAGGCTGCGAATGCCCTTCCAGCTGACGTAATCCCCTTCGTTGTCAAAGGTGTAGAAGCTGCGCCACGGGGAGTCCGGGTTGCTCTGGGCCCCCAGTGGCGGGCAGAACCAGGGGTGCTCGGTAGAGGTGTGGTTGACCACCGCATCGAGGATGATCTTCATGCCGCGCTGGTGCAGGTTGCGGGTCAGCTCGGCGAACTGCTCGTTGCTGCCGAGGTGGGCATCCACCTTGAAGTAGTCCTGGGTGTCGTACTTGTGGTTACTCGGCGAATCGAAGATGGGGTTGAGGTAGAGCGCCGTCACCCCGAGGGATTGCAGGTAGTGCAGCTTGGCATCGATCCCCGCCAGATCGCCACCGTAAAACTCGCAGGCGCCGTGGCCCTCTTCGTGACGGCTGACCGGCTCGCCCCACGCCTTGCTGATGACCGCCTTGCCACGGTACTCGTACTCGTGATGCTTGACGCTTAGCGACGGATCGCCGTTGCAGAAGCGGTCGGGGAAGATCTGATAGAACACCTGATCCTGCACCCAGGCTGGTGGCTGGTGCAGGCTGTTGAAGCGAAAATGCTGTTCCCGTGGCGGCATGGACGCGCTGACGCCCGCCCCGTGCAGCCACCACTGCTCCTCGTCGGTGAGGCACTTGAAGCTGTAGAGGTGGATATCCTGTCCCTTGATGAGCGGCAGGGTCGCCTGCCACACCTGCAGCCGATCGCGGGTGGAGACTGCCGTCATCGGGATCAGGTACTCCTCGTTATCCGGCTCGTGGCGCAGCCACACCTCGCGGATCGGCGCATCCAGCTCGCTAAAAAGGGTCAATTGCAGTGCGTTGGCGCTCTCTTTGAACCAGGGCGCCACCTGGGGATGAAACAGAAACGGATGGGTCATGATGCTTATTGAGTCAGAAGATCGGCGAGGGCATTACCCTGTTCATGCAATGTTTCGAGCTGGCCTGCCAGCGACTTGGGATCCAGTCCCAACTGGTCGGCGAGCGGCTTGGGGAAGCGGGCGATGATGGCCTGGGCAGGCACGCCCGCGTTCCAGGCGAAGGAGATAAAGACCGCCAGACGGATCAGCACCGCCTCCTTGCTGACCGGATCGTGGGAGAGCGGGTCAAGCTGTTGGGAGATGGCATCGACGAAGGCCTCGGAGAGGTTCCAGCGCCGCGCCAGCTCGGCACCGAGCTGGGCGTAGTCGTAACCCAGCATCTCCCGCTGTGCCTCGACCCGGCTGCTGCCGTTCTGGATCGCCATGTTGATGAGCTCGGCCTCTTCCGGCAAGGTGCTCTGGATAAGCAGTTCGCCGATGTTGTGGATCAGGGCGCAGGTGAAGGCGGTCTCGGGATCCATCACCTTGGCCTCCTGGGCCAGGGTTTTGGCGATGGTGGCGACCTGGAAGGTCTCGGTCCAGAACTTGTTCTTGTCGAAGCTGGGCGGGGCCTTGAAGGTGCCGATGATGCCGGAGGCGACCACCACGGAGCGCAGCCGGTTGAAGCCGAGCCGGATCACCGCCTGTTCAATAGAAGTCACTTCGTTGCCCCGGCGCAGGGCGGCCGAGTTGGCCATCCGCAGCACCTTGACGCTGATCACCTGATCCATGGCGATCTTGGCCGCAATCTCGTCGATGCGGGCATTCTCGTCGTTGAAGCTCTGCATCAACTCGTGCAGCAGCTTGGGAATAGTGGGGAGTTGTTTGATCTTGTCAAACAGGCGATCCATCGACATGGCTGAGGCAGCCTCCGTTGCGAACTCTGCCTCATATTGTGCCACAGCCGGACAACATGTTCCTGTTTGTGATGCGGCTTTGTGAGCGCTAGAACACCCAGTCGCGCAAGGTGTATTCCAAACGGTGCTGTTTGCCCTGCAGGATCAGGTTCTGACTGGTGCCGCTCAGGGTTGCCCCCTCGGTAAGGGTGGTCAGCACGGCCTGTTCGATGGTGTCGAGCGGTGGCATGCAGGCCATTTCGGTGCTGCCCAGACTGGTGACCCACAGTTTGTCATCTTCCAGATGGCCCTGACCGAAGTAGCGGTTGCAACCGGCGATACCGTTGACGGTGAAGTGCTCGCCGATCTCGAAATCGGGGGGATTGTCGCGGGGGGCCTTGATCGGTTCGCCATCCAGTTTGCTCAGTACCCAGTGGTGGTGTTGCAGATCTTGCTGAACAAAGGCGGTCGAGCTGCAGCCAGCGAGCAGTAACAGGGGGATCAGCAAAAAGGGCAATCTGGGCATGAGGGGGCTCCGGTTGGGGGAGCGTCAAGAATACCCTTTTTGGGCAGTCGGGAGCAGGGCGGGAGAGGGGACGACCGACCGCTTCTGTCGCCCCTTGTCCCGCACGACTGTCGCTTAATGGCAACACACGGGTGATGTTGCCATCGATTTACGCTATCTCAGGGCTCAGTTGGCGAACAGCCGCTCGGCATAACGGGCGAGACCGGCGGCCACCGAGCCGAAGTCATCGCCCCCCTCAAGCGGGATGGACGGGAGCTTCTGGCGGATAAAGCTGGCGATCAGCGGCGAGCGGGCGCTACCACCGGTGACGAAGATGCGATCCGGCTGCACACCGGCGGCGGCAATCGCTTCGTCCATCAGCTCGCCAATCTTCTCCAGCAGCAGGGCCGAGGCGTTGGCCAGCTGTTCGCGGGTCAGCTCCGCTTCCAGCCCTTTTTCCAGCTCGGCCAGCGACTGGCGATTGAGCTCCTGCTCCGAGAGGGCGATCTTGCCCTGCTCGGCACGCCACACCAGCTGGTGGCTCAGCTTGTGTGCCCGCAGGTTGGCCAGACGCCCCAGCTTGCTGCCGGGTTGGCTGTCGAGCTGCAGATCCTGCAGCTGGCGGGCGGTGTCGAGGCTGTAGAAGCGGCTCTGGGCGCTGACGTCGTTGATGGCAGCCGCATCCCAGAACAGCGGGTGGGGCAGCGGCTTGCCGGTCTTGAGGGTCTCGTGCATGCCGAGCAGCGGCATCATCCCCTCCACCGTCAGGCGGATGTCGAAGTCGTTGCCACCGATCCGCTGGCCGCTGTGGCCGAGCAGATCGCCGCTGCGATCCAGCTGATCGCGGTAGCTGGGACCCATCCGCAGCATGGAGCAGTCGGTGGTACCGCCGCCGATATCCACCACCAGTACCACGGCGTCTTCGGTGAGGCGCGCCTCGAATTCAAACCCGGCGGCCACCGGTTCATAGAGGAACTCCACCTGCTCGAAACCGGCCAGACGGGCCGCCTCGGTCAGGATGGCAATAGCTTGCTGGTTGCTCTCTTCCCCCGCCAGACCCTGGAAGTTGACCGGTCGACCGATCACCGCCTGACGGATCGGGGCGCCGAGCTGCTGCTCCGCCTGCTGACGGACATGGAGCATCATGGCGCAGACGATATCTTCAAACAGGGCGATCTGGGGGGCCTTGAGGCCATAGGCACCGAGGAAGGATTTCGGCGATTTGATGTAGTAGCCGTCGTCCGGCTCTTCCAGATAGCGCTCCAGCGCGGCACCGCCAAAGCTCAGCTCGTCGATCAGTCCCTCTTCGCGCATCTGGCGGCGAACCATCTGGGCACGGGTGACCACGGGGCCACGCAGCTTGAGGTACTCCGCCTGCTGGGCGGGGGCCAGCCCTTCGGCCAACAGACCGGCGATAGCATCCCGGTGGGGGGCATGCAGGGTGGAGGGGAGATAGCGGGATGCACCAAGATTCAGCAGCCTGGGGCTACCTTGTTCCATCACGGCCACGGCACAGTTGGAGGTGCCGTAATCAAATCCGATAAACATGGGCGCCAGACTCCTGAATAAAAAAGGGGGGCTAGCCTACCCGAAGGCGCCGGGTCTCACAACCCGGCGCACCGCAATGAAGAACAGGATGAAGGGATTAGCCCTTATTCCACTTCGTTGTCGCAGCGGCCCTGGCTCTCGATGGCGCGGATATTACCGAGGGTGGTATCGGCGATGGCGTGCAGTGCCTCGCGGGTCAGGAACGCCTGATGGCCGGTGAACAGCACGTTGTGGCAGGCGGACAGACGGCGGAACACGTCATCGGTGATCACTTCGTTGGACTTGTCGGAGAAGAAGAGATCCTCTTCCTCTTCGTAGACGTCCAGCCCCAGCGCGCCAATGCGGGAGGTCTTGAGCGCCTCGATGGCGGCGTTGGAGTCGAGCAGGCCGCCACGGCTGGTGTTGATGATCATCACCCCGTCCTTCATCTTGGCGAATGCCTCCTTGTTCAACAGGTGGTAGTTCTCTTTGAACAGCGGGCAGTGCAGGCTGATGATGTCGGATTGGCGGAACAGGGTATCGAGATCCACGTACTCGGCACCCAGCTCGATGGCTGCCGGATTCTGGTAAGGATCGTTCACCAGCAGGCGAACCCCGAACCCCTTGAGGATGCGCAGGGCGGCCAGACCGATCTTGCCGGTACCGATGACGCCAACGGTCTTGCCATGCATGTTGAAGCCGACCAGCCCTTCCAGCGAGAAGTTGGCGTCGCGGGTGCGCTGATAAGCCTTATGGATGCGGCGGTTGAGGCACATCATCATGCCGACGGCGTGTTCTGCGGTCGCCTCGGGGGAGTAGGCGGGCACCCGCACCACTTTCAGCCCCAGCTCTTTGGCGGCGGCCAGATCCACGTTGTTGTAACCGGCGCAGCGCAGGGCAATCACCTGGGTGCCGTTGGCTGCCAAGTCGGTCAATACCTCGCGGTCGGCATCGTCATTGACAAACAGACACACCACCGGGAAGCCGTGAGCCAGTCGGGCCGTTTTGGCCTCCAGCCGCACATCGAAAAACTCCAGGTCGAAGCCGTACTGGCTGTTGGCCTGGTTGAAATGCTCTTTGTCATAGCTCTTGGTACTGAATACGGCGACTTTCATGGTATGTGCTCCGCAGCGTGTGTGTCGTCAAATTACAACAAAATGAGTCAGCTATCACCGGACAAACCGGCTGGTTATTGTCCCCACGGCATAATGGGAACGGCGCTGACTGCACTTTTGTACGAACCATCCACCAGTTTGGTGCTGTAGGTCAGGTAAACCAGTGCATTGCGTTTCTTGTCGTAAAAACGCACCACTTTCTGCTCCTTGAACACCAATGAAGTGCTGACATCGAACACCTCTTCCCCCGCTTTCAGCTTTTCGGGCAGGGTGATGGGGCCGATCTGGTGGCACGACAGGGAGGCGTGGGAGGGATCTTCCGCCAGTCCCAGCCCGCCTTTGACGCCACCAGTCTTTGGGCGAGCCAGATAGCAGGCGACGCCGTCGATGCGCGGGTCGTCGAACGCCTCCACCAGGATCTTGTGGTTGGGGCCAAACAGCTTGAAGG
Organism: Aeromonas sp. JL9; assembly: GCF_024436075.1. NCBI lineage: Bacteria > Pseudomonadati > Pseudomonadota > Gammaproteobacteria > Aeromonadales > Aeromonadaceae > Aeromonas > Aeromonas sp. JL9. The sequence goes on from NZ_JANFNV010000012.1 coordinate 55,262, forward strand.
CTGTGCTCACTTCACCGACCGGGTCGGCCTTGTCGGCCTGTGCCGGGCCGGCAAACAGGGCCCCCAGCAGCAGGGGCAGGGCGCGGCGCAGGGCATTATGTCGCGTGTGGTTATGTGTCATGGTCTCTCCTGTTGGCCTGGCCCCCCTTCAATAGGGAATGCCCAGGCGACGATAGAGGCTGGCAAGCACCCAGGCGGGGCCTATCAGCAGAAATTGCAGGTCGGCGAGGAAGGAGGGGCGCTTGCCCTCGATCTTGTGGCCGACAAACTGGGCTATCCAGAGCAGCACGAACGCTGCCACGGCGGGCCACAACAGCGGCCCCTGCCATTGGTGGCAGAAGGCCAGCCCGAGCGCGGTCAGCCCGGCCATCCCCGCGAACAGCGAAAACGACAGCTGCAGATAGAACAGCAGCACTGGAATGGCTGCCACTGCCGCCCAGTTGAGGGGCTCTGGCAAGGGCCCGTGTGGCAGACACCAGAGCAGCGCCAGCGAGCAGAGATAGATGCCCGGCACCGCCAGTTTGTGGATGGCGACGTTTGTCGGATGGCGATGGCTCTGGCCGTACTGCGCAAACCACTCCTGGATTCCCTTCATGGCACCTCCCTGGCGCACTGTGTTCTCGCTGCCTGACCTTCGTGGTCAGGCGCTCGCGATGCTTATCCCTGCGGTGGATACTCCCAATATTGGGCCGGAATGGATTTTAGCAACGGGGTCATATCCGGATTGGGCAGGGCGATGGTGACCCGCTGATCGAGGTTGGCGCTGGCGAGCGCTTCGCGGATCTTGGGGTTGTCATTGAAGAACTTCATAAAACTGCCATCGGCATAGGCACGCTCCAACCCGGTCTGAATCGCCTTGGCCAGCTTGGGGTATTCGGGGCTGACGAAGAAGAACTGGGCGAAGGGGTAGCGGATCAGCAGATGCTGCTCGATGGCGAGGTTGGGATACTGCGCCACCAGCTCGCTGCGCTCGGCGAAGATCTCCACTAGGGCGCGCGGGAAGAAGTCGATCTTGTCGCCGTCGTTGATAAGGCGAAACAGGCTGCTGTATCGGCCGGAGAAGGTCGGGATGCCCGCATTTTCCAGAATTTTGTTATCGGCCCAACCGACCCCTTGCGCCGCCTTCAGCTGTTTGAGGTCGGCCAGGGTATTGATCTGGTTGAACTTCTCTTGGGCATCCGCGTGGATGAAGGACAGCCGCAATCCTTCCAGCCCGCGAAACAGCGGAATGGGGACGGCAATCAGGGAGGATTCGAGTGCGCTGGAGGTGCCCATCCAGAAGACGTTGATGGTCTTGCCCTTGCTCAGCTGCTGCTGGAGGGTGAACTGGTTGAGGTCGAGTTCGACAGGCTGGATGCGAAAGGGTTGCCCGGAGCGGGTCAGGGCCAGTTCCAGCAGCTTGTACTGGTACTCCTGGTCAAGATTGTTGACGGGACGGCTGGGGACCTTGACCGTCAGAACCTGTGCTTGTGCCAGCAGTGGCAGGCACAAACACAGCTTGATGAGCCATTTCACTCTCTGTTCTCCTGTAGATTCCGGAAGGTGTCCGGAGTCTAACAGAACTTGTCACCATCTTGCTGCGAGGCGTTGTGCAAGGTTTGAGCGCAGGGCCCTGCCTTGCTGGCGTCTGTTGCACCAGAATGGTGACGGTTCTTCGAAGAATCAGGCGACGCGACGGAACACGTGGGTATCGTTAAATTCCTTGGTGCTCTGGCATTCGACGCAGAAACGGGATTCCGGACGGGCATGCAGCCGCTTGAGGGAGATCTCGTCACCGCAAGATTCGCAGTAACCAAAATCTCCTTCGCTGATGCGCTTCAATGCGCCCCGCAGCTTGCGCAGGTGCAGCTTGTCGTGCTCGATGCGGTTCAGCTCCAGACGGCGGGCTTCCTCGATACTGGCACGGTCAATTTCATCAGCCATCTCGTTGGTGTCGGTGGCGATGGCCTGGCTGGCCTGGGAGTTCAGGCGCTCTTCGAGCTCGACGATCTGTCGCTCGATCTGCCCCTTGTAAAAGGCCAGTTGGTCTTCAGTCATGAAATCACACATACGATTAACTACCAGTCAGTTTACTAACCCAATTATCCCTGTTTATGGGGGCTGTCTGCCTACAGACCAAGCCCTTGTATCCCGATTTGCACCTGTTTCATGCAAGAGAGTGCAAATCAGGGCGGGCCTTGTACCAAAAAAATGCAGCCAAGCAAAGCAAATAGGATAAGGATTGTGCGCCCTTGCAAAAAAATGGCCCGTTCCTGCGGGGGATTGGTCGGGATCTGGCGTCCGCTTCACCCTCTGTTGGCATCGCCTTTGCAACGATGAGAGGGGTGGGCTTCGTACGGATTTGAGTGTTTAGTATTTGGTGCCGCCTTGGTCATTATATGCGCCGTTATTTATAGTTTTTTAAACACGCCCGCTTGACATTGCCCTTGATGGCGGGCTTTTATGGTGGTGTTGATTACAATTTTATAACAAGGGTGTTCCATATATTAGACACCCTTGCCAATGGCAACCGTAAAGTCGGGGTTTAACATGGACAGTATCAAAGGCTGGATGGAGAGCAATCGCATCACGGAGGTGGAGTGCCTGTTCCCGGATTTCACCGGCAACGCCCGGGGCAAGATCATCCCAGCCAACAAGTTTTTGCGCGAAGGGGGCATGCGTCTGCCCGAGGTGATTTTCACCCAGACAGTGACAGGTGAGTATCCGGATGACGACAGCATGATCGACCCGCTGGAGCGGGACATGCAGCTCTATCCTGACCCCAACACCATCCGTTTTGTCCCCTGGGCGCTGGAGCCCACTGCACAGGTGATCCACGACTGTTTCGACGTCAACGGCAAGCTGATCGACATAGCGCCGCGCTCCGTGCTGCGTCGGGTTCTGTCATTTTACGAGAAGCAGGGCTGGAAGCCGGTGGTGGCGCCCGAGCTGGAATTCTATCTGGTCACCCGCAACGAAGACCCCGACTATCCGCTGGTGCCGCCGGTCGGTCGCAACGGCCGCCCTGAGACCGCCCGCCAGTCGTTCAGTATCGATGCGGTCAACGAGTTCGACCCCATTTTTGAAGACATGTATGACTACTGCGAGGCGCAGGAGCTGGAGGTGGACACCCTGATCCACGAGTCGGGCGCCGCCCAGATGGAGATCAACTTCCTGCATGGTGATGCCATCGATCTGGCGGATCAGGTGTTCCTGTTCAAGCGCACCATGCGTGAGGCCGCTCACCGCCACGGCATCTATGCCACCTTCATGGCCAAGCCGATGAGCGACGAACCGGGGTCGGCCATGCACATCCACCAGAGTCTGGAAGATGTGAACGGCCACAACCTGTTCGGTACCGCGAGTGGCGGCAATAGCGAACAGTTCATGCACTTTATCGCCGGTTTGCAGAAATACACCCCGGCGGTGACCGCCCTGCTGGCCCCCAACGTCAACTCCTACCGCCGCCTCACCTTTGGCGAGAGCGCGCCGCGCAACGTCCAGTGGGGTGTCGAGAACCGCACCTGCGGCCTGCGGGTGCCCTTCTCCGACCCGAGCGCACGGCGGGTGGAGAACCGTTTCGCCGGTGCCGATGCCAACCCCTATCTGGCGCTGGCCGCCACTCTGGCTTGTGGCTATCTCGGCATGATGGAGAAGCTGGAGCCGCTGCCGGAGATGAAGTCGAGCGCCTATGACCTGCCCTACAGCCTGCCCCGCTCGCTGGAGGAGGCACTCAGCCATCTCGAACAGTGCGAGCCCATCAAGGAGATGCTGGGGGAGCGATTCACCCGCGCCTTCGTCGCGGTTAAACGCAAAGAGTACGAGACCTACTTCGGGGTGATCAGTCGCTGGGAGCGGGAGTTCCTGCTGCTGAACGTCTGATCCCTCTGTAACGGGGAGGGCGGAGTCTGCCTCCCCGGTCCCTGTATCGAAGAGACCGGAACGCGAGTCAGGTGGCGGCTGCCACCTGTGAGTGGTTGTGGCCGAAAGAGCGCTGCGACCTGGATTGATTAACGATTGAATCTTGCCAAATCGAAGGCGCAGGGGCGTAACGAATGCAGCAGACACGCCGTGAGTGACTGTGGCTGCGAACGTGCCAACGCACCTGACTATTTGACGACTGAATATTGCTAAATCGAAGGAACCGAGGAGCAACAAATGCAGCAGACAACCCGTGAGTGGCAACAACTGGATGCCAGCCACCACCTGCACCCCTTTACCGACTTTCAGGCCCTGAACAAGAAGGGTTCGCGCATTATTACCAAAGCCAGCGGCGTCTATCTGGAAGACTCCGAGGGAAAACGCATTCTCGACGGCATGGCGGGCCTGTGGTGCGTCAATATGGGCTATGGCCGCCAGGAGCTGGTGGATGCCGCTACCCGCCAGATGCAGCAGTTGCCTTACTACAACCTCTTCTTCCAGACCGCTCACCCGCCGGTGATCGAGCTGGCGACCCTGCTGGCCGAGGTGACGCCAGCCCATCTCAACCACGTCTTCTTCACCGGCTCCGGCTCCGAGTGCAACGATACCGTGCTGCGGATGGTGCGCCACTACTGGGCCAGCAAGGGGCAGCCTGATAAACAGGTGATCATCAGTCGCCATAACGCCTATCACGGATCCACCGTGGCAGGGGCGAGTCTGGGCGGCATGAAGGGGATGCATGCCCAGGGTGGTCTGCCCATTCCCGGCATAGTGCACATCGACCAGCCCTATCACTTCGGTGAGGGGCAGGGGATGAGTGCCCACGAGTTCGGGCTGGAGCGGGCCCGTCAGCTGGAGCAGAAGATTCTGGAGCTGGGGGTGGACAAGGTGGCTGCCTTTATCGGCGAGCCGATCCAGGGGGCGGGCGGCGTCATCATTCCGCCTGACAGCTACTGGCCGGAGATCCAGCGCATCTGCGATCACTACGGCATCCTGCTGATCGCCGACGAGGTGATCTGCGGCTTTGGCCGTACCGGTCACTGGTTTGCCAGCGAAGGGTTTGGCATCAAGCCGGACCTGATGTGTCTGGCCAAGGGGATCACCTCCGGTTATCTGCCGCTCGGCGCTGTGATGGTCAGTGACCGGGTTGCCAAGGGGCTGGTGGAGGAGGGGGGCGAGTTCAACCACGGCTTCACCTACTCGGGCCATCCGGTCTCTTGCGCCGTGGCGGTGGCCAATATCCAGCTTATGCAGAAAGAGAGCATAGTTAAGCGAGTGCATGATACCATCGGCCCCTATTTGCAGCGTCGCTGGGCGGAGCTGGCCGATCATCCGCTGGTGGGAGAAACCCGAGGCAAAGGATTGGTCGCCGCGCTGGAAATTGTTGAGGACAAGCAGACCAACCGGCGTTTTCCGGCTCAGGCAAATGCGGGGATGACTTGCCGGGAGTTCTGCTTTAACAATGGCTTGGTGATGAGGGCGGTAGGCGATACCATGATCATATCGCCCCCCTTGGTCATCACCGAGGAACAGGTTGATGAATTGGTCGATCTGGCCAGGCGTAGTCTGGATCTGACAGCCGCAAAGCTGAAGGGTTGAGGTGGGTCGGGCAGGTTGGCATGCGCATACAATTTGCTTAGGAGACAAGGATGATGTCTTTCAAAACAGGAGTGATCGCTGCCTCTGTGGCTCTGGTCATGGCAAGTGCCGGAGCAATGGCTGAAGAGAAGGTGTTGCACGTCTACAACTGGAGCGACTACATAGCGCCGGATACCCTGGATAATTTCCAGAAGGAGACGGGGATCAAGGTGGTCTATGACGTGTTCGACAGTAACGAGGTACTGGAAGCCAAGTTGCTGGCGGGTAGTTCGGGCTACGATATCGTGGTGCCATCCAACCCCTTCCTGGCCAAGCAGATCAAGGCGGGCGTGTTCCAGAAACTGGACAAGTCCAAGCTCTCCAACTGGCAAAACATGGATGTTGACCTGCTCAAGGCGCTCGAGCCGAGCGATCCTGGCAACCAGTACTCCATCCCCTATCTGTGGGGCACCATCGGCTATGCCTACAACGCCGAGAAGGTGAAAGCCGTGCTGGGGGCCGATGCCCCGGTCAACTCCTGGGATCTGGTGTTCAAGCCGGAGAACATGGCCAAGTTGAAAGAGTGTGGCGTCTCCTTCCTCGATTCACCGACCGAAATGCTGCCGGCTGCCCTGCAATATCTGGGCTTCAAACCGGATAGCCAGAAACCGGCCGAGCTGAAGAAGGCTGAAGAGCTGTTCCTCTCCATCCGTCCCTATACCGCCTATTTCCACTCCTCCAAGTACATCTCGGATCTGGCCAACGGCAACCTCTGCGTCGCGGTCGGTTACTCCGGTGACTTGCAGCAGTCCAAGGCGCGGGCAGCCGAGGCCAAGAATGGTGTCGCGCTCACCTACACCATTCCGAAAGAGGGGGCAGGCAGCTTCTTTGACATGATCGCCATTCCGGCGGATGCCAAGAACGTCGAGGCAGCCCACACCTTCATCAACTATCTGATGAAGCCCGAGGTGATCGCCAATATCACCAACGTGGTGCAGTTCCCGAACGGCAACAAGGCGGCGACCCCGCTGGTGGATGAGGCGATCCGCACCGATCCGGGTATCTACCCCGATGCGGCGACCCTGCAGAAGATCTACACCTTCCCGGATCTGCCGGCCAAGGTGCAGCGTCTGATGACCCGCAGCTGGACCAAGATCAAGTCCGGCAAGTAAGTAACGAATGCCCCTCCCGGTCCGCAGTTCGGCCGGGAGGGTAGTGATGCCATCCATCCGGATGGGCCGCGCGAATGGATGCGCAGACGGTCAACCACTGAAACAGGAGAACTGACACCGTGAATACAACCAGATTGCTAACCATAGCGCTGACCATGGGATTGGCGAATGTGGCCCAGGCTGCCCCTGTGCTGCACTTCTACAACTGGTCTGACTATATCGGTGAGACCACCCTCAGCGATTTCCAGCAGGCGACCGGGATCAAGACCGTCTATGACGTGTTTGACTCCAACGAGACCCTGGAAGGCAAGTTGCTGACGGGGCGGACCGGTTACGATTTGGTGGTGCCCTCCAATAATTTCCTGGCCAAGCAGATCAAGGCGGGAGCCTTCCAGAAACTGGATAAATCCCTGCTGCCCAATCTGGCCAACCTGGATCCCGTGCTGCTCAAGCAGCTCGACAAGGTGGATCCGGGTCATCAGTACGCGGTGCCCTATCTGTGGGGGACCAACGGCATCGGCTACAACGTCGACAAAATCAAGGCGGTGCTGGGGGTCGACAAGATTGACTCCTGGGCCACCATCTTCGAACCGGAAAACATGGCGAAACTCTCTCGCTGCGGCGTCGCCTTTCTCGACTCTGCCGACGAGATGATCCCTGCTGCCCTCAACTACCTCGGGCTCGATCCCAACAGTCATGCGACGGGGGATATCAAGCAGGCCGAGGCGCTGCTGCTCAAGGTGCGGCCCTATGTGGCCTACTTCCACTCCTCCAAATACATCGGCGATCTCGCCAATGGCGACATCTGTGTAGCGGCCGGTTTTTCCGGCGACATCCTGCAAGCCGCTGCCCGCGCCGATGAAGCTGGCAAGGGGGTGAAAATTGCCTACAGCATTCCGAAAGAGGGGGGCAATCTCTGGTTCGACATGATGGCGATCCCGTCCGATGCCACCAATGTCAAAGAGGCGCACGCTCTCATCAACTACGTCCTGCAGCCCGAAGTGATCGCCAAGGTCAGCGACTATGTGGGCTACGCGAATCCCAACTCAAGGGCGGGCGAGTTTATGGATGAGGCGGTGCGCAACAATGAGGAGGTATATCCCCCTCAGGCCGTGCTGGAGCGACTCTATGTGCAGGAAGCACATCCCCGCTCGGTACAGCGTCTAATCACCCGGAGTTGGACCAAGATCAAGTCCGGTACCTAACCTTGGTGCCCGTTCGGGGGCGCCAAATCGCTTTTATGGATCGGCCGCAAGGCCGGTATCACGTTGGGGAGTTTGGTAATGGCGATAGCCTCCAGTGCCTACAAGAAAGCCCTCGAGGGCAGTCAGCAGCGCAAAGAAGTGCTGGTGAAAATTGATCGGGTAAGCAAGCAGTTCGACGAAACGCTGGCGGTCGATAACGTATCTCTCAATATTCACAAGGGGGAGATTTTCGCCCTGCTCGGTGGCTCCGGTTCCGGCAAATCGACCCTGCTGCGGATGCTGGCCGGTTTCGAACGCCCGACCGAGGGGCGGCTGTTCCTCGACGGGGTCGACATCACCGACATGCCCCCCTATGAACGCCCCATCAACATGATGTTCCAGTCCTACGCCCTGTTCCCCCATATGACGGTGGCCCAGAACATCGCCTTTGGCCTCAAGCAGGATGGCCTGCCCAAGGCCGAGATCGATGCCCGGGTGGAGGAGATGCTCAAGCTGGTACAGATGACCCAGTATGCCCGCCGCAAACCGCATCAGCTCTCCGGTGGCCAGCGCCAGCGGGTGGCGTTGGCTCGCTCGCTAGCCAAGCGTCCCAAGTTGCTGCTGCTGGATGAACCCATGGGGGCGCTCGACAAGAAGCTGCGTTCCAAGATGCAGCTGGAGCTGGTTGAGATCATCGAGCGGGTCGGGGTGACCTGCGTCATGGTGACCCACGATCAGGAAGAGGCCATGACCATGGCGGAGCGGATCGCCATCATGCACCTCGGCTGCATCGAGCAGATCGGCAGCCCGATGGATATCTACGAGACCCCGGCCAGTCGGCTGGTGTGCGAGTTCATCGGCAACGTCAACCTGTTTGACGGCCTGCTGGTGGAGGATGAGCAGGACCACGCCACCATCGCCTGCGCCGATCTGGAGCAGCCCATCTATGTGGGCCACGGCATCAGCTCCCGCGCCGAGAACAAGAAGGTGACCTATGCCCTGCGGCCGGAAAAACTGCTGATGAGTCTGCAAAAGCCGGAGGAGATCGAGCACCCGGACTTCAACTGGACCAAGGGGGAGGTCTATGACATCGCCTATCTGGGCGGTCACTCGGTTTATCACATCCAGCTGCCCTCGGGCAAAATCGTTCAGGCTTTCATCGCCAATGCCGAACGCCACGGCAAGCGGCCAACCTGGGATGACCAGGTGTTCCTCTACTGGGAAGATGACAGCGGCGTGGTGCTGCAATCATGAAGTTCTTGCAACGACTGAAGCGGGTCGGGGGGCGCCGACTGGTGATTGGCATCCCCTTCTTCTGGCTGTTCCTCTTCTTCCTGCTGCCCTTCGTCATCGTGGTGAAGATCAGTTTTGCGGAAGCGGATGTGGCGATCCCGCCCTACACCGACGTGGTGAGCTGGGCCGACAATCAGCTCACCATTCTGCTCAACATGGGCAACTACCTGCTGCTGCAGGAGGATGAGCTCTATATCGCGGCCTATCTGGGCTCCCTCAAGATGGCCTTCGTCAGCACTTTGCTCTGCCTGCTGATTGGCTATCCGATGGCCTACTCCATCGCCCGGGCCAACAAGGAGACCCAGACCGTTCTGCTGCTGCTGATCATGATGCCGACCTGGACCGCCATTCTGATCCGGGTCTACGCATGGATGGGGATCCTCAGCAACAACGGCCTGCTCAACAGCGTCTTGCTGGGGATCGGGGTGATCGACGAACCGCTGCAGATCCTCAACACCAACCTGGCGGTCTATATCGGCATCGTTTACTCCTACCTGCCCTTCATGGTGCTGCCGCTCTACGCCAATCTGGTCAAGCATGACCAGAGCCTGCTGGAGGCTGCTTCCGACCTGGGGGCCCGCAACCTGACCCGTTTCTGGCAGATCACGGTGCCGCTCTCCAAAAACGGCATTATCGCCGGCTGCATGCTGGTGTTTATTCCGGTGGTGGGGGAGTTCGTTATTCCGGAAATGCTGGGCGGCCCGGAGACCCTGATGATCGGCAAGGTGCTGTGGCAGGAGTTCTTCAACAACCGCGACTGGCCGGTTGCCTCTGCGCTGGCGGTAGTGATGCTGGCGGTGCTGATCATTCCGATCATCCTCTTCAACCGTAACCAGGCCAAAGAGCTGGAGGGCAAGGCATGATGAGACGTTTCGGTTTTGCCAAGCTGATGCTCTGGCTGGGGCTGCTGTTTATCTACCTGCCCATGATCATCATGGTGATCTACTCCTTCAACGCCTCCAAGCTGGTGACGGTGTGGGGTGGCTGGTCGCTCAAGTGGTACTTCGGCCTGCTCGACAACAAGCAGCTGATTGGATCTGTGTTCCGCTCGCTGGAGATCGCCTTCTACACCGCGATCGCTGCAGTGGCGCTGGGGACGGTGGCGGCCTTCGTGCTGACCCGAATTCCCCACTTCCGTGGTCGCACCCTGTTCGGCGGCATGGTAACGGCGCCGCTGGTGATGCCCGAGGTGATCACCGGTCTGTCACTGCTGCTGCTGTTCGTGGCGATGGCCCAGCTGGTGGGCTGGCCCGCCGAGCGGGGCATGTTGACCATCTGGATCGCCCACACTACCTTCTGTACCGCCTATGTGGCGATTGTGGTGTCGGCGCGGTTGCGGGAGCTGGATCTCTCCATCGAGGAGGCGGCGATGGATCTTGGCGCCAAGCCGTGGAAGGTGTTCTTCCTGATCACTATCCCGATGATCGCCCCCTCGCTGGCGGCAGGTGGCATGATGTCGTTCGCCCTGTCGCTGGATGATCTGGTGCTGGCGAGCTTCGTCTCCGGCCCGGGCTCCACTACCCTGCCGATGGAGGTCTTCTCGGCGGTGCGGCTCGGGGTTAAACCCGAGATCAACGCGGTGGCCAGCCTGATCCTGCTGTCGGTATCGCTCTTTACCTTCGGCAGCTGGTATCTGATGGCCAGGGCGGAGAAGCGCCGTCGTGCCGAGATCGCCATGACCACCCAGATGCAGGCCGTCGTCTGACGCCATGATAAGATCCGCCTACTCTCGTCAACCTGGAGGATGAGTATGCGGATCTCCCTTTTTCGCGGTCGTGGCACCGAGCTGGTGCCCGGCCTCACCAGCGCCATTCACAAGCAACCGATCTCTGCACCAGTTCGCTGTACCTTTGCCGGTCTGGAAGGGGATGAGCAGTGTGACCTGCGCCACCACGGTGGCCCGGATCGGGCGCTCCACTACTATCCTGCCGATCACTATCTCTGGTGGCAGACCTGGCAAACCGCGCTGGGCTTGTCTGCGCCACGTACACCCTGGCAACCTGCCGCCTTTGGCGAGAACCTCTCCGGTCTCGGGCTGACCGAGGCGCAAGCCTGCATTGGCGATGTCTATCGACTCGGTGAGGCGCTGATCCAGATCAGCCAGCCGAGATCCCCCTGTTTCAAGCTCAACCAGCGCTTTGGCTATGGCCAGATGTCGCAGGTGATGCAACTGAATGGCCGTTGTGGCTGGCTGCTGCGGGTGCTGGAGGAGGGCATGATCGCGCCTGACACGGCCATGGAACTGGTAGACAGACCCTATCCCGAACTGACGGTGAAGCGCACGGCGGACATTCTGTTCAATCAGGTGCGCAACGAGACTGACCTGCTGCTGTTGCTGGAGAATCCGGCCCTCTCGCCCAACTGGCGCCAGCATGCAGCCGACTGGCTGGAGCATGGCACTGTGGCTGACTGGCAGCGCCGTCTGCTGGGGCCCGCATCCCTGCGCCTGGCCTGACGGCCGGTTGCCGGAATGTCACCAGCTGGCTGCAGTCCGGTAAACGGGTGAAAAGAGTGCTGAATAGTTGAGCGAACAGCACTTTTTTTCCTGCCAAATGCAAAAAAGGCTTGTGTCGGGTCTGGGCTTTCGGTAAATTCCCGTCCCGCAGACATCGGTGTGTAGCGCAGCTTGGTAGCGCACTTCGTTCGGGACGAAGGGGTCGGAGGTTCGAATCCTCTCACACCGACCAAATTTGAAAAGGCCGCTCAATAGAGCGGCCTTTTTGCATTTATCCTTCCTGTTTTCCCGATTTTCTTTAGCTGCTGACCTGCTGTATGCAGGGGCGAAGCAAGACCACAGACATTAAAAGGGCCACCGCTCGGTGGCCCATCGGTGGAGTCTGATCCTGACTCCGGCACTCTAGATTGTGGCAATCTCGCTATGGGTCTTGTCTATGGTGCCCTCCTTGCGCGCCAGGCGCTTACTCAGATATGCCAGTGCTGATGCCGCAAAGCCTTGAAACTGTGTTGAGGCAGCAAGGCCGCGTGCTTGGGGTACTCACTAATGAAATGTTCTATTCCCTCCATCAGTTGTGCACGTAATGAAATCACGGGCTCATGCCAGGCTTGCAGGCATAGATGGCCGGGGATCAACTGCTCCTGATAATCTTCCAGCAGCTGTTCTGGCCAGGGTTCAATACCGGAATTGCGTTGCAGCAAATAGTGGGCGGCGGGTTCACGGGCATAAATGAACTGAATTTGGGCCAGATCGCGTTGGCATAGCGTTTGACTGTTGATGTGACAGGTCAAATATTTTCCCGTTTTCAGATCCAGAAAGTGACCGCGTTGCCGACAGGGAACGATGCGATACCAAGGCAGGGGTGAGGAGAGAGAATACCCCTCAAGCTCCTGTTCCAACCAGTGGCGACACTCGGGTGTTTGCACCTCGTCGAGCATGGACTCGAGCTGTGTCAACAAGGCTCTGGATGGTTTGATGGCCAGTTTCGCACTCATCGCCTGCAATCCTCCCTCTGCACACAATCCCGACTATCAGTATGGACCTTGTTCGGCCTGAGGGGGTAAGGAATCTAATGATTAAAAGTGGATTAGCCGTGTGGTTTTTATGCACTAACTTGGTTCAACCCACCAGATAGGTACCAGTGCCGAAGGCGATGTGGGTGCCCTCTTCGTTGTGCAGCTCCATCCGGGCGACAGCGACCTTGCTGCCAGCCCGGATGATGTGGGCGGTGGCGATAAACTCGTTGCCGCGTCCCGGGCGCAGGTAATCCACCCGCAGATCTATGGTACCGAGGCGGGCGAAGCGCTCCTTGAGATAGCTGGGGGAGAACTCCTCCAGCTCGTCGATGCAGGAGGCCGCGACTATCATGCCGCCCGCTACATCCAGCAGCGTGGCTGTGACGCCGCCATGCAGGATGTTGTGGAAAGGGTTGCCGATCAGCTTCTCATCCATCTTGATGCGCAGCTCCACCTTGTCGAAGTCGTAGTGGGTCACCTGCATGCCGATCAGCTTGTTGAACGGCATCTTCTCGGCAAACAGGTTGGCAATGCCACTGAGCGCCATCTTCTTGAGCATCTGTTTCATTCTCTGATCCCGATCCTTGTCATCAAAGCCGAGTAAAAACTCCAGCCAGTCTGCAACAGTTCCTTAACAGTCGCAATGGCAGGTTTATTGTGGGCGGCGGCTGCTTTAGAATGGCGACCCCAAAGGAGAGCCCATGACCGCGATTGCCGAAACCCTGCCAGATCCTCAGCCAGAGAGTCCGCTTGCCCTGCTGCAGGCAGTCTTCGGCTATCAGCAGTTTCGGCCGGGTCAGCTCGAGATCATCGAGCAGATCGTCGCGGGGCGCGATGCGCTAGTCCTCAAGCCCACCGGTGGCGGCAAGTCGCTCTGCTACCAGATCCCGGCACTGCTGCGGCCCGGGCTCGGGGTGGTGGTCTCTCCCCTTATTTCGCTGATGAAGGATCAAGTCGACAGCCTGCGCGCCAACGGTGTGGCGGCGGTCTACATCAACTCGGCCCTCAGTCGGGAGGAGATGATCCAGAACTTCGCCGCCATGCGCCGCGGCGAGATCAAGCTGGTCTATGTCTCCCCCGAGCGACTGTTGCAGCACGAGTTTATGGATCGGCTGGCCGAGCTGCCGCTCGGGCTGTTCGCCATCGATGAGGCGCACTGTGTCTCCCAGTGGGGCCACGATTTCCGGCCTGAGTATGCGGCGCTGGGGCGACTAAAACAGTGGTTCCCGCAGGTGCCGGTGGTGGCGCTAACTGCGACTGCCGACGAGGCGACCCGCAGCGACATGCTGCACCGGTTGGAGCTCAACGATCCCTTCATTCACACCGCCAGCTTCGATCGCCCCAATATCCGCTACAGCCTAGTGGAGAAGTTCAAGGCGGCCGAGCAGTTGCTGCGTTACGTGCAGAGCCAGAAGGGCAACTGCGGCATCGTCTACTGCTCCAGCCGCAACCGGGTAGAGGAGGTGGCCGAGCGGCTATCCCGCCACGGCTGCAAGGCCGCGCCCTATCATGCGGGGCTGCCGCTCGAGCAGCGCCAGCAGACCCAGGATGCCTTCCTCAAGGATGACGTCGAGATCGTGGTGGCGACGGTGGCGTTCGGTATGGGCATCGACAAACCCAATGTGCGCTTCGTGGTGCACTACGACATCCCGAAGAACATCGAATCCTACTATCAGGAGACCGGCCGCGCCGGGCGCGATGGCACTCCCGCCGAGGCGCTGCTGCTCTACGATCCCGCCGATATCGGTCGGGTGCGCCGCCTGCTCGACAACATCGAGAACCCGCAGCAGCTGCAGGTGGAGCAATACAAGCTCAACGTGATGGCAGCCTTTGCCGAGGCGCAGACTTGTCGCCGCCAGGTGCTGCTCAACTACTTTGGCGAGTACAACGACAAGCCGTGCGGCAACTGCGATATCTGTCTCGATCCGCCCAAGAGCTATGACGGCACCGAAGATGCCCAGAAAGCACTCTCCTGCGTTTGGCGGGTGGGGCAGAACTTCGGGGTGGGCTATGTGGTGGAGGTGCTGCGCGGTTCCCTCAACCAGCGCATCAAGGATCACGGCCACGACAAGCTCTCGACCTACGGCATCGGCAAGGATCAGAGCCACGAATACTGGATGAGCGTGATCCGCCAGCTGATCCACAAGGGGCTGCTGACCCAGAACATCACCCGCAATCTGGTGCTGCAGCTGACCGAAGCGGCCCGCCCCGTGCTGCGTGGCGAGGTGAAGCTGGAACTGGCGGTACCCCGCCTGCAGCCTATCTCCAGCCGCAAGGAGAAGCGCAACGGTCTGCTCGACAACGCCAACTACGACAAGCGGTTGTTCAAGGAGCTGCGCGGCCTGCGCAAGCAGATTGCCGAGGATGAAGAGGTGCCGCCCTACGTGGTATTCAACGATGCGACCCTGGTGGAGATGGCTCAGCTGATGCCGATGACCGAAGACGAGATGCTGGCCATCAACGGCGTCGGGCACCGCAAGCTGGAGCGCTTCGGCGAAGCCTTTATGGATCTGATCATCGACTACTGCCGTCGTTAGGGTCGATTAGGCAGCCTAATCGACCACGGTAAGCGCGGCTCGGAAGAACCAAGGGTCAGACGCGAGGTTATTTCAGGCTGGCGTAGAAGGCGGCTAAATTGTCGATATCCGCATCGGTCAGCGGCGCCATGAAGGGGTCCATCAAGGGCTCTTTGCGAGTGCCATCCTTGAACGCTTTCAACTGTTTCACCAGATAGGCGGCATTCTGACCCGCCAGATGGGGATAGTTGGGGATCATCGCCTTGCCTTCCACGCCGTGACAGGCGGCACAGACCGCCGCTTTGGCTTTGCCGGCTTCAATATCGGCAGCCTTGGCCTGATGACCCCACGCCAGTGCCAGCAAGGGCAGGGCATATACCCATTTTTGCATCTTCTTCTCCTTGAATTGAAAAATGATGGTTGCCAGTGAGCACAAGCATGGCTGACGGCAGTATAAAGAGTGACACGAGCATACGCAGGGACGAATGGCACAACCATGAAGCTGATCAACACTTTTACGAGCGAACTGCCTTGGGCCTGTGAACCCGTGGCCCCCCAGCCGCTGCAGCAGCCCCTGTTGCTTCATCTCAACCGGGCTTTGCTGGATGAGTTGGGGCTGGGAGGCGTCAGCGAGGCTGACTGGATCGCCTGTTGTGGCGAGGGAAAGGTGCTGCCCGGCATGCAGCCGGTAGCGCAGGTCTATGCGGGCCATCAGTTTGGGGGTTATAGCCCGCGGCTTGGGGATGGCCGCGCGCTGCTATTGGGTGAGCAGCAGGCGCCGGATGGTCAGCGCTGGGATCTGCACCTGAAGGGGGCAGGAAAGACGCCGTTTTCCCGCTTTGGTGATGGTCGCGCCGTGCTGCGCTCCAGTATTCGCGAGTATCTCGCCTCCGAGGCGCTCCATGCTCTCGGCATTCCGACCACCCGGGCGCTGGTGCTGGTGGGGAGTCAGGAGCCTGTTTATCGCGAGCAGGTGGAGACCGGGGCGACAGTGCTGCGTACCGCCCCCAGCCATCTGCGCTTCGGCCATATCGAGTATTTCGCTTGGAGCGGGCAGGGGGAGAAGATCCCGCATCTCATCGACTATCTGCTGCGCCACCATTTCCCCGAACTGGAGAGTGGTGCCGAACTGTTTGCCGAAGTGGTGCGTCGCACCGCGCGGTTGATTGCCAAATGGCAGGCGGCGGGCTTCTGTCACGGGGTGATGAACACCGACAATATGTCGCTGCTCGGCTTGACGCTGGATTATGGGCCATACGGCTTTATCGATGCCTATGTGCCGGACTTTGTCTGCAACCACTCGGATCCTGCGGGCCGCTACGCGCTGGATCAGCAGCCTGCGGTCGGTTACTGGAATCTGCAAAAGCTGGCGCAGGCGCTGGCTGGCCATGTAGACGGTGATGCGCTGGCTGCGGCGTTGGCCCAGTACGAGCAGCAGCTGATGCTGCACTACTCCGAGCTGATGCGGGCCAAACTCGGGCTGGCAGTGTGGGAGGAGGATGACCCGGCGCTCTTCCGCGAGCTGTTCCGGTTGCTGGCGGCCCACAAGGTGGATTACCACCTGTTCCTGCGCCGTCTCGGTATGGTGACGCAAGAGGGGGCGTGGCCTGCATCTCTGCTGGCCCTGTTGTCTGAACCAAGTGTTTGGCAGGAGTGGCTGGAACGCTATCGGGCGCGGCTAATGCGCGAAGGCAGCGAGGATGCCGTGCGTAAGGCGCAGATGGATGCCATCAACCCCAAGTATGTGCTGCGCAATGCGCTGGCCCAGCAGGTGATCGACGCCGCCGACGCAGGGGATATGCAGCCGTTCGAGCGGCTGTTCGCCGCCTTGCAGCGCCCCTTTGATGAACAACCCGAATATGAGGATCTCGCCACCCCGACTCCGGCATGGTATTGCGGTGGTGAGCTCTCCTGCAGTAGCTGAGAGATTGGGCATGAGTTGGCAAATCAAACAGGTAGATAGCGAAGCTGGCGTAGTGACGCTGGATTGTCCGGCGCTCGACTGGGACATGTTTCCGCTGTTGGCGCAGGCCTTGCTACGAGATTGGGAGCTGCAGCCGCTCGAGCAGGATGCGGGCGCCGACCGCCATAGCTGGTTGCTGGAGTTTGAAGGGAGCCAGTTTCGGCTGGAGTACGAACACTACAGCGGCTGCTGGCTGGAGGCGGTGCGCCCGGCGGATCGGGAGGCGCTGCTCTGGCTCGCCAGACAGCACAAGGCGTGACTATCGCCCACAAGGCTTGCTCTGCGGCTGGCCAACCTGGACAAGCGTAATCGCATAAAGATTGAACTATCGGTTTTGGGGCGTATAATCTCGCCCCTCGATTATCGCCAATGGTGGCGATATGGGTTCCCTAACCCCATTAACCAAAAAGGTCACAAGATGAATCTGACCCCTGCGCAGTACCAAACGGCGCTCGTTCGCCTGTCGTTGTTCCACATCCTGATCATTGCCAGCAGCAACTATCTGGTGCAGCTGCCGATCACTGTGTTTGGCTTCCACACTACCTGGGGTGCGTTCAGCTTCCCGTTTATCTTCCTCGCCACTGACCTGACGGTGCGGATCTTCGGTGCCGGTCTGGCACGCAAGATTATCCAGACCGTGATGCTGCCAGCACTGGCGGTCTCCTATGCGCTCTCCGTACTCTTCTTTGAAGGGAGCTTCCAGGGCGTTGGTCATCTGGCCGAGTTCAACCTGTTCGTAGCGCGTATCGCGCTGGCCAGCTTTATGGCCTATCTGGTAGGGCAGTTCATGGATGTGGTGGTGTTCAACCGGCTGCGTCTGCTCAAGCAGTGGTGGATTGCACCTGCGGCCTCCACCCTGTTCGGTAATCTAGTCGATACCATCGCTTTCTTCAGTGTGGCCTTCTGGCGCACCACAGATCCTTTCATGGCAGAGCACTGGGTCGAGATCGCAACCGTCGATTACGTATTCAAGTTGCTGATAAGCCTTGGTTTGTTCGTGCCGCTCTACGGTGTCTTGCTGCGCTACCTCAGCCGCAAGCTGGTGGGCGAGGCCGGATTATCCAGCCTGCAAACGGCCACCCGGCAAGCCTGACCAGATTGACCACCCTTCGCGGTGGTCAATTTTTTGCACTTTCTGCAAATAGCGCTTGCCTAGTTAAATGAGAATGATTATTGTTAACTTGTTTTCCGGGAAAGACTTCATTCGTTCCAACGTGATGGACTTCTTGTGAAGGCACGACATTGCTCACATTGCTTCCAGTTAAGGGCCAGTTTATCTGGCCCTCTTTTTTTTTCATTTTTCAGCAAGTTGCAGGCATAAAAAACGGGAGCCAAGGCTCCCGTCGTCACGTTGTCTGTGGCTTACTCGATATCGAGTGCCTCGGGGGAGAGGATCACCCCTGTGGTATCGGCGTAGAGGTGGTCGTCAGGCAGGAAGGTCACCCCACCGAAGTTGACCGGCAGATCGGTCTCCCCTACATCCTTGCTGTCGGCACCGACCGGAATGGCTGCCAGTGCCTGAATGCCGATATCCAGATCTTCCAGAATATCGACTTCGCGGACGCAGCCGTAGCAGACAATCCCTTCCCAATCGTTCTCGGCCGCCGTGGTGGCGATGTCGCTGTCGATCAGAGCTCGGCGCATGGAGCCACCGCCATCGATCAGCAAGACACGTCCCAGTCCGTTCTCTTTGACGAGTTCACGGATCAGGCCATTCGATTCGAAGCATTTGACTGTGGTGATGACGCCGCCGAAAGAGGCGCGGCCGCCGAAGGAGCAGAGCATGGGTTCAAGCACATCCACCATGTCCTGATAGATGTCGCACAGTTCAGAAGTATTGTATTCCATAGTGTCAAATCCACGGCTGGAAACAGGTGCAACCAGTATAAGGAGTGGGTGTGGCATTTCAATGAATATTCCTTGCACAGATCACCTGTCGCCGCTTTTCTGCATAAGCTCAATGCAGTTCACTGCCAGTTTGCGAGAGGTCCATCGTGCTTATCCGTCATAAGTTGATCCTGAATACCGTGCTGGTTGCCGTTGCCATGCTGGTACTGAGCGGCCTGTTTATCTACTCCAGCCAGGTGCACCGTCACCTGACCGAAGCCCAGCGTAATATCGACCAGCTGGAGATCGCCATGCTCAACCTGCGGCGGGCCGAGAAGGATTTTCTGATCCGCAAGGATATGACCTTCGTCGAGCGCTTCAATCAGGGGCTGTCAGATTTTCACCAGCACAATCGGGAGCTGGTGACCGATGACAATCTGGCGGCCGTCGAGGGGGAGTTGACCAGACTGGATCAGCAGATCAGCGGTTATGGCAAAGCCTTCAACGATCTGGTGGCCCAGCAGCAGAAGATTGGTCTGGGGCCGGAGGAGGGGCTCTATGGCAAGCTGCGGGCGGCGGTGCATGAGGTGGAGAATGGGCTCAAGCAGCTGGATCAGCAGGGGCTGCTCATCACCATGTTGCAGCTGAGACGGGCGGAGAAAGACTTCATGCTTCGCTCTGATATCCAGTATCTGGAGCGTTTCGAGACCTTGCACAAGAGTTTTCAGGATAGTCTTGCCACTTTGCCGGAGGCGGAGCGCGGCAAGTTGGCGCAGGCCAGCAAGCAGTACCGACAGGACTTTGTGGCGCTGGTGCAGGGGATGCAGGTACTGGGGCTGAAAGAGGATGAGGGGCTGCGCAACCAGATGCGGGATCTGGTGCATCAGACCGAACAGGGGTTTGCCGCCGTCGATCAGCACATTGTCGCTGAGCTGGAGCGGCAGAGCGCTCGCCTCAACAGCCTGATGCTGGTCTGTGGCGGGGTGATTGTGGTGCTGATCGGCATCATGAGCGTGTTGCTGGGGCGCAGCATCGACCGTCCCATTACTCAGGTGAATGACACCGTCAACCGCATTCGTCAGGATAATGACCTGCGCCTGAAGATAGATCTGCGCGGGGCAGATGAAATGGCCCAGCTGGCAGGCAATCTCGACGTGATGCTGGGCGGGTTTCGCGATCTGATCGGCGATGTGAAGCAGAGCGTGCACACCCTGACTGAAGCGGCGGATCACCTCTCGGCCAACGTCAAGCGCACCAGTGAAGGGGCGGCGCGCCAGCTGCAGGAGACTGATATGGTGGCGACCGCTTCCACCGAGATGGGCTCCACCATCGAAGAGATCGCCCGCAACACCGAGCAGGCGGCCAACAATGCGCAGGCGACCAACAACAAGGCGATGGAGGGGCGGACTGCGGTCGAGAATACTGTCGAGCAGATCCGCTCGCTGGCGGGCAATCTGGAGAGCTCATCCCGCGAGGTGAGCCAGCTGCAAAAAGAGAGTGAGACCATCGGCTCCGTGCTTGACGTGATCCGTGGTATTGCCGAGCAGACCAACCTGCTGGCCCTCAACGCGGCCATCGAAGCTGCCCGGGCAGGGGATCAGGGGCGCGGTTTTGCGGTGGTGGCCGATGAGGTGCGCAATCTGGCCATCCGTACCCAGAAATCGACTCAGGAGATCGCCGGCATCATCAGCTCGCTGCAGAAACAGACCGGCAGCATCGTCGAGGTGATGGCAACCTGCCGCGAGCAGGGCAACCGCAGCTCGGATCAGGCCAGTACCGCAGGGGAGTTGCTGGGGCAGATCACTCAGGATGTTACCCACATCATGGATATGAGCACCCAGATTGCGGCAGCCATCGAACAGCAGAGTCTGGTGGCCAACGAGGTGAACCGCAACGTCAACAACATCCGCGACATCGCCCAGGAGTCGAGCATCATGGCGGAGGAAAATGCGAGATCCAGCGAGGGTCTCAACGAGCAGGCCCAGCTGCTCAACAAGGCGGTGGCAAAATATCGGGTTTAGTGAGCGGACTGGCATCCTTGTGAGGTTTTTGCACCAGAGTGGCAATGATTTGATCGTAATGGCTGTTATTGGGGTAATTCGCTCATATAATCGCCGCCACTATGATGATTCGGAAGGATTCGATGGCAAAGTTGCTGGTGGCCGTATTCGGGCTGCTCTGTTCCTGTCTGGTGTTGGCAGGTTCGGCGCCTCAGGCTACCCCACTCAAGCCCGGCATGGAGCCGCTACTCAGCTGGTTCAACGGGGCATTTACGAGCCGGGAGCAGGCCAGTTACGACAGCCGCTTTACCAGTGCCGAGCTGCGCCTGATGGAGATCTGGCCCGGCTATCAGGGCTATCGCTGGGTCTATGCCGAGCAGTACCTGAGCATGCGCTCCGTCCGTCCCTTCCGCCAGCGCATCTATCGCTTCTCACCCGCCCCTGACGGGCGGATCCTGATGGCAGAGCTGACCATGCCCCGGGCTACCGATTTTGCCGGTGCCTGGCATGATCCCGCCCTGCTCGACAGTCTGACCCCGCAGCAGCTCTCCTTGCGCCACGGATGCGAGATCTGGCTGACACGCACTCCCTCCGGCGAATATGCCGGTCATACCCGGGTGGGCCACTGCTCCACCGATTTTGGTGGTGCCACGACGCTGGTGCAGCATATCTGGATTGGCCCCGACAGCGTCAGACTGCTGGATCGCGCCTATGACAACGCAGGGAGTCCGCGCTGGGGTAGCCCGGGTGAGGGGTATGTCTATTTGCGTCGTTCCAAAGGGTTTGGCCAGTAGGGACGAGTGGTCTGGCTGCGGGAACATGAAGGATGAAAAACAGGGATCGTAAAAAAGGCGCCCGATGGGCGCCTTTTTCAGAATTCTTCAGAAGTAAAATTACTTCTTGGTGGTCATCGCACCGAAACGCTTGTTGAACTTGTCTACGCGGCCGCCGCTAGAAACTTCTTTCTGCTTGCCGGTGTAGAACGGGTGGCACTCGGAGCACACGTCCAGGTTCAGATCTTTACCGATGGTAGAGAAAGTGTTGATGACGTTACCGCAAGAGCACTTGGCGGTGATGGCTACGTAGTCAGGATGGATACCAGCTTTCATGGACAACCTCAATTAATAGGCCGTGTCGCCATCCGATCTCTTGTCGGACACCACACGATTGTTGAACACAGTTTCAAAGGCTGCGAATAATATAGGAAATGCCTGAGATCAGGCAAGTGGCTTCGCAGAAAAAATAGGCAACCCCTGGTGAATTCTTCCCAAACGCTGGATCTGGTTCGTGTCGCTGTCCCGGTACCGTTACGCCGTCACTTCGACTATCTCTCTCCCCTGCCGTTACCTGCCCCCGGTTGCCGGGTCGAGATCCCTTTCGGCCCGCAAACCCTGGTCGGGCTGGTGGTGGATCATCCGGCCGACAGCCAGGTGCCCCGCAACAAGCTCAAGCCCATCAAGCGTGTACTCGATGGGACGCCGGTGCTAGGGCCGGATATTCTGGCGCTGATGAACTGGAGCGCCAGCTACTACCAGCATCCGCTGGGGGAAGTGCTGCCCCACGCCCTGCCAGTGCTGGTGCGCAAGGGAGAGCCTGCCGCTTATCGCGAACTGGAGTTCTGGTTTGCCACCGAGGCGGGCATGACTATCGACATCAACGAGCTCAAGCGGGCGGCCAAGCAGCAGCAAGCGCTCGCCTTGCTGCGCAAGGGGCCGCAGACCCCCTCTGCCCTCAAACAGGAGGAGATCCAGAGCGCAGCCCTCACTGCGCTGGAGAAGAAGGGGCTGCTGGAGAAGCGCTCGCTGGAGCCGAGTCACGACGGCGATTGGGCTGCCCGTTTCGAGCCGGGGGAGGGGCTGCGTCTCAACGGCGAGCAGGCGCTGGCCGTCTCTGCCGTTACCAGCCAGAGCGACAAGTTCGGAGCCTTCCTGCTGGATGGCATCACCGGCTCCGGCAAAACCGAGGTGTATTTAAGCATCCTCGAGCCGTTGCTCAAGGCGGGCAAGCAGGCGCTGGTGATGGTACCGGAGATCGGCCTCACCCCGCAAACCATCAATCGATTCCGCCGCCGCTTCAACGTGCCGGTGGTAGCGATGAACTCCGCCATGAACGATCGGGAACGGCTCGACGCCTGGCTCGCCTGCCGCGACGGCGGCGCCGCCATTCTGATCGGCACCCGCTCTGCGGTGTTCACCCCGTTTCACAACCTCGGCATCATCATCATCGACGAGGAGCACGACGGCTCCTTCAAGCAGCAGGACGGTTTTCGCTACCACGCGCGGGATCTGGCGGTAATGCGGGCCCATCGTGCCGGTATCCCCATTTTGCTTGGCTCGGCGACCCCATCGCTGGAGACATTGCACAACGCCCGCACCGGCAAATATCACCATCTCACCCTGACTCGCCGTGCCGGTAACGCCCAGACCGCCCGTCAGGTGATCCTGGATATCAAGAGCGTGCGGCTGCAGGCCGGGCTCTCCCCCCAGCTGGAGCAGTTGATGGCGGAGCATCTGGTGGCGGGCAATCAGGTGATGCTGTTTCTCAACCGCCGTGGCTATGCCCCGGCCCTGATCTGCCACCAGTGCGGCTGGAGCGCCGCCTGCGAGCGCTGCGATGCCTGGTACACTTGGCATCAGGCTGGACGACGACTGCACTGCCACCACTGCGACAGCGTGCGTCCGCTGCCCCATCACTGCCCCGAGTGTGGCAGTAACGAGCTGATCGGATCGGGAGTGGGCACTGAGCAGTTGGAGCAGTTGCTCACCACGGTTTTCCCGCAATATCCGGTAGTGCGCATCGATCGGGACAACACCCGCCGCAAGGGGGAGCTGGAGACCCATCTCGGCGACATCAAGGCGGGCAAGTACAAGATCCTGATCGGCACCCAGATGCTGGCCAAGGGCCACCACTTCCCGGATGTGACGCTGGTGGGCCTGCTGGATGTGGATGGTGCCCTGTTTTCCGCCGATTTTCGCGCCGCCGAGAAGCTGGCCCAGCTCTACACCCAGGTGGCGGGCCGCGCCGGTCGCGCCAGCAAACCCGGGTTGGTAGTGCTGCAGAGCCACCATCCCGAGCACGCCCTGCTGCAGGATCTGACCCAGAATGGCTACGGCCACTTCGCCGATACGGCGTTGAAAGAGCGCCGCCTGCTGGGGCTGCCGCCGTTCAGCTATCAGGGGCTGTTTCGGGCCGAGGCCAACGGCCGTGACGAGGTGCAGCTGTTCCTCGCCCGCCTCGCCGATACCCTGCGCAGCGCCCGCTATCCCCACGTTCAGGTGCTGGGGCCCATCAGCGGCTTTATGGAGCGCAAGGCGGGCAAGTTCCGCATGCAGTTGCTGGTGCAGGGGCCGAACCGGGCACCGCTGGCCCAACTGCTGGACTGGGCGGTGAAGGAGCTGGAAAGCTGGCCTGAGACCAAAAGGGTGCGCTGGAGTCTGG
This sequence comes from Aeromonas sp. JL9, assembly GCF_024436075.1. Classification (NCBI taxonomy): domain Bacteria; kingdom Pseudomonadati; phylum Pseudomonadota; class Gammaproteobacteria; order Aeromonadales; family Aeromonadaceae; genus Aeromonas; species Aeromonas sp. JL9. The sequence goes on from NZ_JANFNV010000012.1 coordinate 79,604, forward strand.
ATATCGACCCCACCGAGCTGAGTTGATGGTGCCGGAGCCGGTCGCTGGCAGTGCTCGTAAGCGACCGGGCGGATGATTCCGTTTCAAGGCTCAGACTCGCAGATCGATCTGCTGCACCCAGCCTCCCTTACCCTGTTCGGTGAGATAGAGGCCGGATTGGCGCAGCACCCCCTGATTGCCGCTTTCCCCCAGATGGTTGAAGGGGGTGTCGAGGGGGCGTAGCAGGATGGCGCCGATCCCCAGTTCGACCAGAGCTATAGGTGCGTGCTCCGGATGCCAGAACTGCAGGGCTGAAAACTGGCTATCCCCCTCATCCAGCACCCCGTTGCCATCCTCATCCAGGGTGGCCAACTCGCCGAAGCCATTGCCGGAGCGTGCACCAAACAGCTCGCCCCCATCGTCTATGGTGCCGTTGTCATTGAGATCCAGCGCCACAAAGCCGCTGCCTTCACTCAAGCTCGGCAGGCTATCCTCTTTGCCATCCTGATCGATATCGAAGTTGACCCGAGCCTCGGTCAGATCGGCAATCTTGCCATCCAGACTGAGCACCAGCGGATCTTTGAGGGCATTGAGGGTGGTGCGCCGCTGGCTCACCTCCAGCTGACGCCAGTCGAGCACAAAGCCGAGATCGAGCTGAATAGTCTGACCATCTTGAGTCGCTACGCTGGCCGATGCCACCACGTTGAGCTGCTCCTTTTGCAGCAGGCTGTCGGTTACTTCCACCAGTTGATCCGGCTCGGCGGCGGGTTGACTGCTGTCGCCCGTCGGGGAGTTCACCCCCTCCGCGCTCTGGTCGGTCGGTTTGATCGGATCCGGCAGCTCTATCTCGTGGCCCAGCATCGCCTCGATCATCAGCTTGATAAGCCGCTGGTGGTTGTCGAGCCCGTCGTTGGGAACACCGTTCTCCTCCTGATTTCTGCTCCCCTCTGCCTTGGCTGGCGCGGCTGTTGTCTGCGGGGGAGTCTGGGTATTGCTCCGGCTGCTGGCTTGCAGCGTCAGGGCACTGGTTTGCATCAGGGTGGTTCGCTGCTCGCCGGATGGCGGTGTGGCGGCCGTTCCGCTCACGCCATTGGCCTGCGGCGCGACCGGCCCCAGTCTGCGCACCTTGCGGCTCTGGGCCTGTTGTTGCCGGTATTGCACCTCCCCCTGGAGGTCGTAGTGATCGATGCGCATACGTTCGCCCTCGGCGCTATACATCTGGTCAGTTATCGACCAGCCAATGAGCAGGGCTTAACACCAAATCGGACTAATCAGGGAAGTGGTTAGTACTAGGTTGCAAGGTGACGGCGTGGCAGGATGATGGGCATGCGGGTGCTAGCCCGTTTGCCCAAGCGCAGGGCGCAACATGTGAAGAGGAAGAGAGGATGAGAAATTGTCTGGTGATGGGGGCGGCGGGGTATATCGGATCCTATCTGGTGCCTCACCTGCAAACGCTGGGCTACAGGGTGATTGCCGGGGCGCGCCGTCCCTGCCGCTTGCCTGAGGGGGTCGAGTTTCGCCTCGCCGACAGCCTCAAACCCATCACCCTGCTGCCTGCGCTGGCGGGCATAGATACCGTCTTCTATCTGGTGCATGCCATGGGGGCGGGAGCCGATTTTCACCGGCTGGAGCAGCAGGGGGTGAAGAACTTCGCCGCCGCTGCCCGCGCAGCCGGGGTGCGCCGCATCATCTATCTCGGGGCAATCCAGCCCGAGCAGTGCAACAGTCGCCATCTCAACTCCCGTCGCCACTGTGGCGAGCTGTTTCGCGAATCTGGCGTGCCGACGGTTGAGCTACGCGCCGGCATCATCATCGGGCCCGGTTCGGCGGCGTTCGAGGTGATGCGGGATCTGGTGTTCAACCTGCCGATGATGGTGACGCCCAAATGGGTGCGCTCGCGCACGCCGCCGATTGCGCTGTCAAACCTGCTGCACTATCTGGGCGGGCTGGTAGAGGCCGACGAGGTGGATAGCCGCATCTTCAATGCGGTCGGCCCCGAGCTGCTCAGCTATCAGCAGCAGTTGCAGAAGTTTGCCGCCCATATCGGCAAGCGCTGCCCCATCATTCCTATCCCGTTTCTGAGTCCGCGCCTCTCCGCCTGGTGGCTGCAGTTTGTCACCTCTGTGCCGCAGCCGGTGGCCAAGGCGCTGGTGGGCGGTCTCAAGCACGATATTCCGGCCGACGATGGCCCGCTGCGCGCCCTGCTGCCACAGACCCTGCTCAGTTTTGACGAAGCGCTGGCGGAGAGTCTGGCGCTGGAGCAGAAGCTGGGTGCCGAACAGCAGGGGCAGGAGACGCCGCTCGGCCTGCGCTGGCGCCATCCCGAATATGGCTTCTATGACCGTACTGCCAGCGGCGATGCCATCTGTCTCGCCTCTCCCGAGGTGGTGTGGCAGGTGTTGCAGCAGTTGGGTGGCGAGAAGCGCTACTTCTACATGAACCAGCTGTGGGTGGTGCGCGAATGGATGGATCATCTTATCGGCGGTCCGGCTCGCACCCGTGGTCGCAGCAATCCCGATCGCTTCGTGAAGGGGGACATGCTCGACTCCTGGCAGATCCTTGGGGTGGATGAGGGGCGCAGGCTCGATCTGCTGTTCAACATGAAGGCCCCGGGCGTCGGCCGGCTGGAGTTCAACATCCTGCCGGAGGAGTCCGGGTTGACCCGTATCCGGGTCACCGCTCACTGGCACCCGCAGGGCGCCTGGGGGCTGGCCTACTGGCTCGCCATGCTGCCGTTCCACCTCTTTATCTTTCAGGGGATGACCGAAGCCATCGCCCGTCAGGCCGAAGCGAGGGCAGGTATCCCGGTGATGGATTAAACCCTCTTCACACCATTCCCGCTTATAGAGTGCCCCGTTCGGGGCATTTTTTATGCGGCGGCCATGCCCGGTTATGGCAGATAGTGGTAGGCGTCTTATGGCAAAGGCTGGCATCATGCCGCGGTCTTGTTTACCGCGGATAGATAATCAGTCAGAAAAAGAAGGGATTATGAAGAAAAAACCGTCAATTTTGGGGGGCGCCTGCATCATTGCCAGCGTCTGCGTGGGAGCCGGCATGCTCGGTCTGCCTAGTTCGGGGGCGGGGGCCTGGACCCTCTGGTCGGTGCTGGCGCTGACCGTCACCATGGTGATGATGACCCTCTCCGGCTGGATGTTGCTGGAATCCTTCCAGCACCACGATATGCGGGTCTCCTTCAATACCGTGACTCGCGAGCTGCTGGGGGAGAAGCTCAATCTCCTCAACAACCTCTCGGTCTACTTTGTTGGCGGTATTCTGCTCTACGCCTATATCACCTCCTCCGGTGCCATCCTGCAGGGCATCCTGGGGATCGACAGCAAGCTCGCCTCCGTGCTGTTCGTGGCGCTCTTCTCTGCGGTGGTGTGGCACTCGACCCGCGCCGTTGACCGTATTTCGGTGGTACTGATCGCCTTCATGATCCTCAGCTTCGCCCTCGGTGTGGCCGGTCTGCTCGGCAGTATCAAGCTGCCGACCCTGCTCGATCTGGCGGGTAGCGAGAGTCGCTACGCTCCCTATGCCATGGCGATGCTGCCGGTAGCGCTCACCTCGTTCGGCTATCACCACTCGGTGGCCTCCCTGCGTGCCTACTACCAGAACGAGCAGCAGGCCAGATGGGCCATTCTGGGGGGAACCCTGATCGCGCTGGCGCTCTACGTGCTCTGGCTGCTGGGGATCTTCGGCAACCTTCCCCGTCAGGATTTTGCTCCGGTGATTGCCAAGGGAGGGGATGTGAGTGTGCTGCTCTCCGCGCTTTCAGGGGTGATCGAATCGGAGAAGGTGGCCAGCGCCATCAACGGCTTCTCCATGGCGGCCATCCTCTCCTCCTTTATCGGAGTGGGGCTCGGGGTGTTCGACTATCTGGCTGATCTGTTCAAGTTCGACAACAGCCGCGCCGGTCGCTGCAAGACCTGGGCGGTCACCTTCCTGCCGCCGCTGGTGCTCTCCCTGCTCTTCCCGTTCGGTTTCCTGCTGGCCATCGGTTATGCCGGTGCCGCCGCCACCATCTGGACCTGCATCATCCCGGCACTGCTGGTGTTGCGTACCCGGGCGCGGGCCGAGAGGGGTGAAGTGACTCCCCACTTCGTTACCCCAGGTGGCAAGCTGATGGCCTGGTTGCTGATCCTGTTCGGATTGGCGACCGCGCTGTTCCACTTCCTGTCGATGGCAAATCTGTTGCCGGTCTATCTGGGCAACTGAGTCAGGTCTACAGCACTGACAGAAAGGGCGGCAAGGCTAACTTGCCGCCCTTTTTGCTCCATTTTTACCCCACGCAGCAGGATCTATAACTAAAGTGGTAGGTGTGGGTGGGGTAAGGTACTGAAATAACTGGTCTGATCTGGCTGACGGCAGCATGATCTGCTGGGCATGCCCACCGCTTTCTTTTATGATCCCCGCCCTTCTGCGTGCCCCCTGTCGGCACCTCATTTGTACCAACCACATCGGGGTCCCCCATGTCCGATCTGCGTCAAGAAGCACTCGATTACCACGCCCAGCCCGTACCGGGCAAAATTGCCATCGCCCTGACCAAGCCTGCCGAAACCGCCCGTGATCTGGCGCTGGCCTACAGCCCGGGTGTTGCCGAGCCAGTGCGCGAGATCGCTGCCAACCCGGCCGATGCCTACCGCTATACCGGCAAGGGCAATCTGGTGGCCGTCATCTCCAACGGCACCGCCATTCTGGGGCTGGGTAATCTGGGGCCGCTGGCCTCCAAGCCGGTGATGGAGGGCAAGGCCCTGTTGTTCAAGCGCTTCGCCGGTATCGACGCCATCGACATCGAGGTGAAGCACGAGACCAGCCAGCAGTTTATCGACACGGTGGCGGCCATCGCCGATACCTTCGGTGGCATCAATCTGGAAGATATCAAGGCGCCTGAGTGTTTCGAGATTGAAGAGGCGCTGATCGCGCGCTGCGACATTCCGGTGTTCCACGATGATCAGCATGGTACCGCCATCGTCACCGCCGCCGGTCTGCTCAACGCATTGGAAGTGCAGGGCAAGCAGATCAGTGACAGCCGCATCGTCTGCATGGGGGCGGGGGCTGCCGCCACCGCCTGCATGGATCTGCTGATCAAGTGCGGGGCCAGAGCGCACAACATCTTCATGCTGGATCGTCAGGGTGTTATCCACACCGGCCGCAGCGATCTCAACAAGTACAAGCAGCGTTTCGCCAACGAGACCCCGCTGCGCACCCTGATGGATGTCATCGAAGGAGCGGATGTGTTTGTCGGTGTTTCAGGCCCCGACGTTTTGCCCGCCGAGGCGGTCGCCCTGATGGCGCCCAATCCGGTGATCTTTGCCTGCTCCAACCCGGACCCGGAGATCAAGCCTGCGCTGGCCCACGGGGTGCGCAGCGACCTCATCATGGGTACCGGCCGCTCCGACTACCCGAACCAGATCAACAACGTGCTCTGCTTCCCCTTCATCTTCCGCGGTGCCCTCGATGCCCGCGCCAGCCGCATCAACGATGCCATGAAGATTGCCGCGGTCGAGGCGATCCGCGCACTGGCCAAGGAGCCGGTGCCAGCCGAAGTGCTGACCGCCGCCGGGGTCAGCGAGCTCACGTTCGGCAAGGATTACGTCATTCCCAAGCCGATGGATGCCCGCTTGCTGCCGCGGGTTGCCCGCGCCGTGGCGCTGGCGGCGGTGACCTCCGGCGTTGCCCGCATCGAGCTGCCCGCGGACTACATGCTGTAATCAGGTGTTGCAAACGGCTCCTTTATCGGGGCCGTTTTTATCTCTGCTTCTGGCGACAGCCAGAGACGCCATCCGGGCGACAGGTTGGGGCAGATGGAGGTAAATCGGGTTCAAAGGTGGTCAAACAGCGCTCTCCTCTGACACAATATTGCCACTATGACGCTAACGAGAATCAAGATGCAGCAGCCTGTCAGCGGCCGTTTGGCCCACGCCCTCTCCTTCTTGCGCCATGATGGTCGCCACTTTGCCCAGTTTGTCTGGGGCCGTTTCCAGCAGGACAGATTGACGGTTACCGCCGGTTATCTGGCCTATGTCACCCTGCTTTCACTGGTGCCGATGATCGCCGTGGTCTTTGGCATGATGTCCGCCTTCCCGGTGTTCCAGAGCCTCAAGCAGGCGATGGAGCAGTTCGTCTACCACAACTTTGTGCCGACTGCGGGCGATATGCTCAAGGAGTACATCGACGGCTTCGTCGCCAATGCCACCAACACCACGGCTGTGGGGATTGGGGCGCTGGTGGTGGTGGCGCTGATGCTGATCTCCGCCATCGACAAGAACCTCAACTACATCTGGCGCTCGACCCAGGGCCGCCCGCTGGCGCAGGCGTTTGCCATGTACTGGATGATCCTCACCCTGGGGCCCGTGCTTATCGGGGCCAGTATCGCCATCTCCTCCTACATCTTCTCGCTGCGGCTGTTTGGCGCCGAGAGCCTGTTCGGTATCGGTTATCTGCTGCTGCGGGGTTTGCCATTCCTCTTCTCGGTGCTCACCTTCCTGCTGGTCTATACCGTGGTGCCGAACTGCAAGGTGCGGCTGATCCACGCCTTTATCGGTGCGCTGGTAGCGGCGACCCTGTTCGAGCTGGCCAAGCGCGGCTTTGCCATCTACATCACCAACTTTCCCTCCTATCAGGCTATCTACGGCGCGCTGGCCACCATCCCGATCCTGTTTGTCTGGGTCTATTTGAGTTGGCTGGTGGTATTGCTTGGCGCAGAGACCACGGCCTGCCTTGGCGAATATGAGAAACCGGCGAGCGAAGAGCTGGGCTAAGCCATCGCCTTGCCCACCGGTTTATTGATAGCATCGACGACCGCCCCTGCGAGGGGGCGGTCGTTCTGTTTTCAAAGGAGAGGGATGTGATTGCATTGATTCAGCGGGTCAGCGAGGCCAGCGTGACTGTCGAGGGGGAGGTGACCGGCGCCATCGGTCAGGGATTGCTGGTACTGCTCGGGGTAGAGCAGGGGGATGATGAGGCCAAGGCCGACAAGTTGCTGCATCGGGTCAGTGGTTATCGGGTCTTCAGTGATGAGAACGGCAAGATGAACCTCAATGTCAGCCAGATCGGTGGCGGCCTGCTGGTGGTCTCACAGTTTACCCTGGCGGCCGATACCAAGAGCGGGATGCGCCCCAGCTTCTCCTGCGGTGCCCACCCGAGCGAGGCTGAACGCCTCTATGACTACTTCGTGGCGAAGGCTGCTGCCAGCGGCATCCCGACCGCAACAGGGCGTTTTGCCGCCGACATGAAGGTGGCGCTGGTCAACGACGGCCCGGTTACCTTCTGGCTACAGGTCTGAGGATGCCTGATCCCGCGGTATGACGTGGACGATCACGTTGATGAGCCCAGCGACCGGATAGGGGGTAGCCGGGCCAATCCACTGTTCTATCAGTGTCAGGGCGTGGGTTAGCTCCAGTTCGGTGCGCGGCAACAGGTTGATGACCAGAGTGCCGCAGAGGCGGGGTGCCAGCGCCCGGTAGAGCCGCTCCTGAAACAGCAGCAGCGGGTTGCCATCCTGACTGAAGAGATCGAGCAGGATGAGGTCGTACTGCTGCTCGCTCTGCTCCAGAAAGGCGAGGGCATCGGCCTGATGGAGTGCCGGAGCGGCGCGTTCATCGCTCTCCTGATGCTGGAAAAACTGCTGATAAACGGTCAGCACCTCTTCGTCGAGGTCGACGCACTCGTGGCGAGCATCTGGCCAGCGTTGGCAGAGATGGCGGGTGAGATCGCCGCCACCCAGACCCAGTTCTAGGATCCGGGTGGCCTGCTCCGGCAGCAGGCAGGCGATGACCCGTTGATGGGGCAGACAGAGGGCGGCGGGGTTGGCGAGCGACATGGCGGATTGCACCACGCCGTCTATCTCCAGCCAGCGGTGCTGGTCATTTTCCTGTACCGTGAGGCGGCGCTGGGGTTTGACGCTGAGGTGCAACAAGTGATCGGCTTGGTACGCTTGCAGATTGAAGTCCATGAATTTGCACGGCAAGATGGTTTCCGACCAGTGTAACTCAAGGATGAAACTATGTACCGGGTAGTCACCCCTCAGACAGTCGCCGAGCTGGGTACTTACTGCAAGCTGCGCTGGAAACGTCTGTGTAAGCCCTTCCATCTGCTAGTCGGCGCAAACTCAAGGATCGCTTTATGTATCGGGTAGTCACCCCTCAAACGGCAGCCGAGCTGGACGCCTACTACCAGTTGCGCTGGGAACTTCTGCGTAAGCCCTTCAATCTGCCCGTCGGTTCCGAGCGGGACGAGTACGACACCGTCGCCATTCACCGGTTGATGCTGGCACCCGATGGCACTCCCATCGCGGTGGGCCGCCTCTTTATCGGCGGCGACGAGGCGCAGATCCGCTTCATGGCGCTGCGTCCCGAATATCGCGGCCAGGGGCTGGGCGCCCGAATGGTGGAGGATCTCGAGGAGCTGGCCCGCAGCGAGAAGGTGAAACGGCTGGTGATGAACGCCCGTCAGGAGGCGGTGGAGTTCTATCGCAAGTGCGGCTTTCTCGAAGTGGGGGGCGGCCCCGTCTCCTTCGGTCGGATTCCCCATCGCCAGATGATCAAATCCCTGAGCCCGTTGCAGACCATCCAGTATCGCCCGGAGTGGTGTCAGGATCTCACCACCCGCTGGTCGCGCGGGGTGCCCATCAGCGAGAAGATGGGGATGCACATCAGTCACTACGATGGCCAGACTTTCCACCTCAAGGCCAATTTGGCGGCCAACTTCAACGTGCATGGCAGCATGTTCGCCGGCAGTGTCTACAGCCAGTGCGTGCTGGCGGGCTGGGGGCTGATCTGGCTGCAGCTTAAAGAGGAGGGACTGGTGGGCGAGCCGGTGCTGGCCGAGAGCACCATCAAATATCATGGCCCGGTCGATGAGGAGCCCGAGGCGCGAGTGGCCCGCGAGGGGATGCCCGCCGTGCTGCAGCCGCTCAAACGGGGGGAGCCTGCCACCTTCAGCCTCAAGATCCAGCTGTTCAGCGGCAGCAAACTGGCGGCGGAGTTCTGCGGTCACTACGTGGTGCAGCCGCCCCGCCGTCCGGGCCAGTAACCGCGCCATTTCCCCATCAAACAACAAGGCCTCATCATGAGGCCTTGTCTGTTTTTACCCCTGCTGGCTGTTGCTTGTCGGCCCGGCTTGGGTCTGCACTTGGGCTTGGGCTTGGGCTTTCGGCGCGGGAGCCGGTCGCCAGAGCGGGGCGCTGTTGCCTTGCGGCGGATAGCGTACTCCCACTTCCCAGCCGCAGGCGTCCTGCTTCTGCGGGAAGCTCCAGGCCAGTGTGGGTTCCGTCAGCGGCCCGCGCCACTGGCCGAGCAGCTCGGCGCAGCGGTTGCCGTTGAGGATCCCCAGATCGAGCTGCCACTGTTCGCTGACCAGATCGATCCCCCCTTGCAGCGCCAGCAGATGAGTGATGGTGGAGGCGCCAGCCTGCTCGACTTGTAGTTGCCCCTTGTCGATCTGGCCCTGCAGCTTGATACGGTAGAAGGGGGTGTCACCCTCCTGCATCGCCTGCCACAGCTGATCCGGCGTCAGGGTGGGCGGGGTCGCGCCCTTGAACCACTCATCCAGCAGCGGATCTATCTTCACCTTGTCCCAGAAAGGCTCGTCGGCATCGAGGGCAAAGCTCCCCTGCAGGGTCTGGCGCCACTCGCCCGCCGTTTTGCCATGTTCGGCTTGCAGATCGGCGCTCACGTCCGCTTTGCCGGCAAAGGAGACCGGGGAGTGGAGTATCTTGCCCCACTGCTGCAGATCCAGCTTGGTTGCCTGCAACTGCAGGCGGCTGCTCTGGCCCGGCTCGCGGCCCCACTGGCCGCTCATGCTGAGGGTGCCCTCATCCGGCAGCGAGCTGGTGAGTTTGCCCAACTGCCACGAGCTGGGGGTCAGCTCCCCATCCAGCTCGCCGTTACGGGCGCTGAGGCCATCCCACACCAGCTCGAACCACTTGCTCTCGATGCGGGCGCGGCCGAGCAGCGGGCCGGGTTGGTTATCGCGCAGGGCGAGATCGCTCAGATAGAGCTGCCAGCCGGTCAGCGACAGAGGGATGGAATCGTCGAAGGAGAGCACCTTAAGCTTGTCGAACGCCAGCTTGCGGATATCGACCTGCTGCGGGCGCCAGCCTTGCCAATCCTGCCACCACCCCTGTGGCAGGCTGATATCCATGCCGCTTAGCGCCACGTCTTTCAGGGTCAGCTTCTGCTGCTGGGTATCGAGGGAGAGCTCGACATTGAACTCCCCTTCATAGGCCTTGCCCTGCAGTTCGCTATCGATCTGCTGGGGCGAGAAGGCGAGCTTGCCCTTGATCTCCTCCAGCTGGAACAGGCCACGGCCCATGTCGCCCAGGGTGCCGCTCAGATAGCCGGTGGGCTGGTTGCCCGCCTGCCAGTTGAAGGCGGTGAGCTGGCCGCTGAAGTTGTTGAAGGAGAGCTCCTGATTGATGTCGTTGAGGCTGACGCCGTCCAGCTGGCCGCGATCCAGCGACACGCTTTGCAACGGGAAGCGCTGCGGGAAGCCTTGTTGTGTCAGATCCCCCAGCTCCACCCGCATGCCGCGCGCCTTGAGGTCATGCAGTTGCAGGGTGCGGGCGGGCCAGTCCAGCACCATGCCGGTCTCCAGCAGACCGTCGAACAGGTTGGTCACCAGCTTGTCGGTGCGCAGCACTTCCCCTTCCAGCCGTCCTTGCAGGTTGAGACGGGCGAAGGTGAATTGCGGGGTCTCCAGCTGGCCGATATTGAGGCTCAGGTTGGCCTGTGGCTGCCGTTTCGGGTCGATCAGCTCCCAGTCGCTCAGGGTGGCGTTGAGACCGCGCAGGGTCAGCTCGGGGCTTTCCAGACTGAGCCGGTCTATGGTGCTGTCACTGATGGTGAGGGAGTGCACCGGCAGGCTCGGTAGCTGGTTGGGCAGCGGCAGCTTGATGGCGGGACGAATGAGATCGAGGTGGGCGATCCGCACGTCGCGGCTCAGCCAGTCGATGCTCTCGATCTCCAGATAGATCTTGTCGAGTGAGACTGCATCGCCGTAGCGTACCTGCTCTGCCAGCAGGGTGTAAGGGTGCAGCGGGTTGAATACCAGCCGCCCTATGGTGACCGGCACACCGGTCTGCTGGCTGATCCAGCTGGCGATGGGGCCTTTGGCGCGCTCGGCGTCGAACAGGCCGAGGGCAACCCAGACAAACAGCAGCAGGAAGGCGAAGGTGTAGAGCAGGCCGCGTAGCCAGGAATTCATGGTTGCTTTCCTCCTGTTTTGGGGTGTGTTGTCAGGCGTTTGAGTAGTGGTCTCGCAGACCGAGCCTGCGCCGTATCAAGGGTTCGACATGACTCGGATGCCTATCCATAAGGACATGTGCCCATCTTCTGCATCTACCTCGGTCAGGCATTGGAATAGTGATCCCGTAAGCCGAGCCAACGGTGAATCAAGGGTTCGACATGGCTTGGGTGCCTATCCATGAGGAAGCGAGCCATCTTTTGCACCTGTGGAATAAGCGGTTGATCCCGCACCAGATCGGCGATCTTGAGGTCGGCCAGACCGGTCTGGCGAGTGCCGAGCAGTTCCCCCGGGCCGCGCAGTTCCAGATCGCGCTGGGCGATGAGGAAGCCGTCGTTGGTTTCCCGCAGCACCCCGAGCCGGCTCTGGGCCGTCTTGGACAAGGGGGCATGATAGAGCAGCACGCAGTGAGAGGCTACCGCACCACGGCCAACCCGGCCGCGCAGCTGGTGCAGCTGTGCCAGCCCCAGTCGCTCCGGGTTCTCGATGATCATCAGGCTGGCGTTGGGCACATCCACCCCCACCTCGATGACAGTGGTGGCGACCAGCAGTTGCAGTATGCCTGCCTTGAACTCCTCCATCACCCGCTGTTTCTCCACCGGCCGCATCCGGCCGTGTACCAGCCCGATATGCAGGCCGGGCAGCAGGTTCTGCAGCTCGGCGGCGGTATCCTCGGCAGCCTGACACTCCAGCACCTCCGACTCCTCGATCAGGGTGCAGACCCAGTAGGCCTGCTTGCCCTCGGTGCAGGCGAGCTTGACCCGCTCGATCACATCGCCGCGACGGCTGTCGGGCAGCGCGACTGTGGTGATGGGGGTTCGGCCCGGCGGCAGCTCGTCGATGACCGAGGTGTCGAGATCGGCATAGGCGGTCATCGCCAGGGTGCGGGGGATAGGGGTGGCGGTCATGATGAGCTGATGGGGATGCACCCCCTCACGTTCCCCTTTCTCGCGCAGGGCGAGGCGCTGATGCACCCCGAATCTGTGCTGTTCATCGATGATGACCAGCGCCAGACGCTGGAACACCACCTGCTCCTGAAAGATGGCGTGGGTGCCCACCACCATCTTGACGCTGCCATCTTTGATCGCGGCCAGCGACTCTTCCCGCGCCTTGCCTTTCTGCTTGCCCGCCAGCCAGCCGACTCCGATGCCGAGCGGCTCCAGCCACTTGGCGAAGTTGATGGCGTGCTGTTCCGCCAGCAGCTCGGTCGGCGCCATCAAGCCCACCTGACAGCCGTTGCCGATAGCCTGCAGGGCCGCCAGCGCTGCGACCAGGGTCTTGCCGGAGCCCACGTCGCCCTGCACCAGTCGCATCATGGGGTGGCTCTGTTGCAGATCCTTGCTTATCTCCGCTACTACCCGGCTCTGGGCGCCGGTGGGCTTGAATGGCAGGGCGCCGAGCAGCTGTTCAACCAGCGCGGGCGCCGGTTTGAGAGCGCGGGCCAGCTGGGTTTGCGCCTGAGCGCGCACCTTCAAGACCGAGAGGTTGTGCGCCAGCAGTTCTTCCAGCACCAGCCGCTGCTGGGCCGGATGCTGGCCGCTTTCCAGCAGCGGCAGCGCCACCGAGGGGGGCGGACGGTGCAGCAGTTTCAGGGCAGCGGCCAGCTCAATCTGATGGGGATAGAGGCCGGCGGGCAGCAGCTCCTCGACGCCATAGAGGTCGAGCTGGGCCAGCGCCTGATCGGTGAGGTTGCGCAGGGTGAGCTGGCGCAGCCCCTCGGTAGTCGGGTAGACGGGGGTGAGCGCCTCTTCGGTCTGGCCTGCCTGCTCCTCGCCGAGCAGCTTGTACTCGGGGTGGGCCATCTCCAGTCCGTACTTGCCGGGGCGCACCTCGCCAAAGCAGCGGATCAGGCGACCCGCCGCCAGACTGTTTTTCTGGGCGGCGGTGAAGTTGAAGAAGCGCAGGGTGAGGGTGCCGGTGCCATCGCTGATGCGACAGACCATCATGCGGCGGCGCCCCATCACCAGCTGAGTGTCCTGGATTTCGCCCTCGACGGCGCCGTGCAGGCCGGGCGGCAGATCGCCGATGGGCCACACCTGGGTGCGGTCCTCGTAGCGCAGGGGGAGGTGGAACAGCAGATCCTGTACCGTGGCCAGCCCCAGCCGCTCGAGCTTCTCCAGCATCTTGCTGCCGACACCCTTGAGGCTATCGAGAGGAATTTTATCCAATTTCATCAATTAGATGCCCGAAAACACTGTAAATATGTCCAGATGATAGGGGTTGTTGAGGGGCCGATGCAAGCCGAGTTGCTGTTGGCTGGGCAGCCAAGACGGGGGAAACGGCGGATATAACAAAGGCCTGCCGAAAACGGGAGGCCTTTGTGCGGCTGCCAACAGGCAAGGTGTGGGCGCATGGCGCCCAAGGTCAGATGATGCGTTTTAGCAGCAGGTGGGCCTTGACCCTGTGGATCCGTCCCAGCAGCTTGCGCACCTGTTCCGGGTAGTCCTGGATCTGCTCTACCTGATCGAAGTGACTGATCCGCTTGGTGTTGGTCAGGATGTTCTCCCGCTCCGCGTTGAACTGGGGACGCAGCAGGTGGCGACGATCGTGTACCAGCAGGCCGTTCTCCAGATCCAGCGCCCAGGCGCGGGGGTTGAGGTTGTTGCCGGTGAGCAGGGCCCACTCGTCATCCACGAAGATCCCCTTGAGATGGTAGGAGTTGCGCTCGCAACACCAGAGCATCAGGTTGAGGCGACCGTCGTCGATGTGGCGCTGGTTGCGCTCGGCAAACTTGCGCAGGTTGGTCTCGTAGAGATAGGGCAGGCCACCGATGGTGGAGAACTTCTCTTCCGGCGGAATGAAGAAGTCGTTGGCGGTCTTGTCGCCCACTACGATGGTGACTTTGCAACCGCGCTGCAGCAGATCCTCGATATCCTTGCTCAACTCCTTGGGCGGGTTGAAGTAAGGGGTGCAGATGAAGATCTCCCGCTCGGTGGCACGTACCAGATTGCGGATCATCAGGTTGAGCTGATTGTTGCGCTTGCCCAGACCCACCATCGGGGTGACGGCCACCTCCTGGGTGTTGACCGGCATGGTGCTGAAGCGGTACTGGCTCTGGCGCAGGTTCTGCTTGAAGCGGCGGATCGGCCCTTTCAGCTGTTTGGCGCTGGGGATGTCGCTGTGATCCAGTCGCTGCACCGCGTCGCTCTTCACGAACAGGTCGTCCACATAGTTGACCATGCTGCGGGCCAGCTCCGGGCTGGTGATCTGGTGATAGCGGTCGAAGCGGTAGCGATCCTGCTGGTGCAGGTAGATGTCGTTGAGGCTGGCGCCGGAGTAGAGCACCACATCATCAAAGATGAAGCCCTTGAGGTGGAGCACGCCGAGCAGCTCGCGCCCCTTGACCGGCACGCCGTAGATTTCGATCTGGTGCTCGTGTTCGGCAGCCATGGCCTGATACATCAGGTGGTTGCCGCCCTGCTTGCCCTTGCCGATCAGGCCGCGCTGGGCACGGTGGAAGTCGACGAACAGCTTGATGTCGAGGGCCGGATTGCGCTGCTTGGCGGCGTAGAGGGCGGTGAGGATCTCCCGGCCTGCTTCGTCATCTTGCAGATAGAGCGCGACCAGATAGATGCGCCGGGTGGCACTGGCGATAAGCGCAAGAATGCGGCGTTTGAAATCCTGGGCGCTGTAGAGCACTTCAAACTGATCCGCTGCGACGGCGATCTGGGGCAGGCGCGCCAGCAGTTGTCGATAATGGGCCGATGAATGCATAGATAAACCTGAAATCACGGGGTTAAGCGTTCCACTCGGAGCGATGAATAGGCGATTCTAGCAATCTCGCCCTCTGGGCCAAAGCAAGAATCATCAGAAAGATGAAAAAGGCCTCACGAGTGAGGCCTTTTTGTCAGCATTTCGCCCTTGTCAGAGGAAGCTGTAGATGATCATCGCCATCACGCCGCCGGTGGTGCCGATGATGGTCTCCATCACGGTCCAGGTCTGCAGGGTCTGCTTCTCGGTCAGGCCGAGGTAGCGGTTGGCCAGCCAGAAACCGGAGTCGTTGACGTGGGAGAGCACGATGGCACCGCCGCCGATGGCGATGGTGACGGCAGCCAGCTGGGCGCCGTTCAGGCCGAGCGGCTCCAGCATCGGCAGCACCAGACCGCAGGCGGTCAGCATGGCGACGGTGGCAGAGCCCTGAATCACCCGTACCGCAGCGGCCAGAATGAAGGCCAGCGCGACGATAGGCAGACCGGAGTCGGCCAGCATGTTGCCCAGCGCGGCGCCTACGCCGGAATCAACCAGCACCTGCTTGAACACGCCACCGGCACCGGTCACCAGGATGATGACACCGGCCGGCTGGATGGCGCTGTTGCAGACGCTCATCACCTCGTCACGGGACATGCCACGGCGAATACCCAGCAGATAGAAGGCGGCCAGACAGGCGACCATGATGGCAGTGAAGGGGTGACCGATGAACTCCAGCCAGTTGTGCAGGGTGGAGCCCGCCTCGACGAAGCGACCGACGATGGTCTTGAGGCCGATCAGCAGCAGCGGCAGACCGATCAGACCCATGGCCAGCCCGAAAGAGGGCAGGGATTTGCTGTCATCGTGGACACTGTTCTGGGCATCGGCAGGCAGCGGCACATCGACGATCTTGCTGATGAAGTCACCAAACAGCGGGCCAGCCAGGATCAGCGCCGGTACGGCAGCGATCAGGCCGAACAGGATCATGTAGCCGAAGTCGGCACCCAGCTGGGATGCCACCAGGATCGGGCCCGGCGCCGGGATAAGGAAGGCCTGGCAGGTGGCGATACCCGCCAGCAGAGCGATACCGATCTTCACCACGCTGCCGCCGCCACGACGGACGATGGCGAAGGCGACGCCGATCAGCAGCACCACGGCAACGTCAAAGAAGAGCGGCAGGGCGCAGACAAAGCCGGTCAGGGCCATGGCCCAGTTGGCGCGCTTGACGCCAAACTTGCCGAGCAGGGTGTGAGCCACCCGGTCGAGGGCACCGGTCACTTCCATCACCTTGCCGAACATGGCGCCCAGCGCCACCACTACCGCGACGAAACCGAGGGTGCCACCCATCCCTTTCTGGATGGTGTTGGCGATGTCGGCCGGGTTCATGCCAGCGGCGAGACCCGCCACCATGGAGACCAGGATCAGGGCTACCACGGCGTGGAGCCGGGCCTTCATCACCAGGAAGAGCAGCAGCACAATCGAGCCGGCGGCTGTCATGATCAGGGAGAGGTCAGACATTGTTATGCGTTCCTTTTTCCAAGTTCAGTCGTGACACCTTGCCGATCCGTCGGCAAACCATATCTTTATGATTTATTTAGATTTATGGCAAGGGCTCAACATCATATGCCCAGGTGACTATGGGTTTGCTCAGTCTGTGGCAGACTTCACATTTTCAATCGTTACCGGTAACATGTTACCGGTAACGTGTTAGATTAGAACCCATCAACAGCTGGTTTTTTGAAAAGTGGGACAGAGGTCAAATTATGGCGGGTAAGTGCATTATCGTGATGGGTGTGTGTGGTAGCGGCAAATCCAGCGTGGGTCTGAAAGTGGCCGAAGCGCTGGGCGCCAAGTTCATCGATGGTGATGACCTGCACCCCAAGGCCAACATCCAGAAGATGGCTGGCGGCAACCCCCTCAACGATGAGGATCGTGCCCCCTGGCTGGAGCGGATCCGCGACGCCGCCTACAGTCTCGAGCAGAAGAACGAGACCGGCATCATTGTCTGTTCCGCCCTCAAAAAGAAGTACCGCGACCAGATCCGCGAAGGCAACGAGTCGGTCAGCTTCATCTTCCTCGATGGCAGCCAGCCGCTGATCCTTGAGCGGATGCGTGCCCGCAAGGGCCACTTCATGCGTGAAAGCATGGTACAAAGTCAGTTCGATACCCTGGAGCGCCCGGATGGCGAAGCCGGTGTATTCCACATTGATATAGACGGCACCTTCGAACAGGTGGTTGACCGCGCCGTCACAGCATTGGAGCAAGCCCAATGATTCATCAGGTAATTTCCGACGTCACCGCCCGCATCCGTGAGCGCAGTGTCGCCCGTCGTCAGGCCTTTATGGCCCGCATCCAGCGTCAGGCAGAGCAGGGCAAGACCCGCGCCGCGCTGGCCTGTGGCAACCTGGCCCACGCCGTGGCCGCCTGCAGCAGTGACGAGAAGGGCCGCATCCTCGACATGACCCGTGCCAACGTCGGCATCGTCACCGCCTACAACGATATGCTGAGTGCCCATCAGCCCTATCAGGGCTATCCGGATATTATCAAGGGCGCGCTGGCCGAACTGGGCCACAGTGCTCAGGTTGCTGGCGGCGTGCCCGCCATGTGCGACGGGGTGACTCAGGGTCAGCCGGGGATGGACATGTCCCTCTTCTCCCGCGATCTCATCGCTCAGGCGACCGCGCTGTCGCTCTCTCACAACACTTTCGATGCCACCCTGCTGCTCGGTATCTGCGACAAGATAGCGCCGGGCCAGATCATGGGGGCGCTCTCTCACGCCCACCTGCCGACGGCATTTGTTCCTGCCGGCCCGATGGCGAGCGGCATCAGCAACGACGAGAAGGTGAAGGTGCGTCAGAAGTACGCCGCCGGTGAAGTGGGTCGAGATGCCCTGCTGGAGATGGAGTGCGGCGCCTACCACGCGGCAGGCACCTGCACCTTCTACGGCACCGCCAACACCAACCAGCTGGTGTTCGAGGCCATGGGCCTGATGCTGCCGGGCTCTGCCTTTGTCCACCCGCATAGCGAGCTGCGCCATGCCCTGACCATTGAGGCGGCCCGCCGCATCAGCGCCATGATCCCGGGCTCCCCGGCCTATCGCCCGTTGAGCGAGGTGCTGGATGAGCGCTCGCTGGTCAACGGTCTGGTGGCCCTGCTCGCCTCTGGCGGCAGCACCAACCACAGCATCCACATGGTGGCGCTGGCCCGCGCGGCCGGTCTGGTACTGACCTGGGATGACATCAGCGATCTCTCCGACGTGGTGCCGCTGCTGGTTCGCATGTACCCGAACGGCCCGGCCGACGTGAACGCCTTCGAACAGGCGGGCGGCGTGCCCGGCCTGATGTGCCGTCTGGCGCAAGAGGGGCTGATCCACATGGACGCCACTCCGGTCTTTGGCGAGATGCAGGATTACCTCAGCCGTCCGGCATTGGTGGATGGCCAGCTGGTGTGGCAGCCGGTGGGCGAGAGCGGCGATGCGAGCGTGCTTTCACCTTCCGGCAGCGTGTTCCAGGCCACCGGCGGTACCAAGCTGCTGGCGGGCAATCTGGGCCGCGCCGTGGTCAAGGTCTCCGCCGTGGCTCCCGAGTATCGGGTGATTGAAGCACCGGCGCGGGTCTTCTCCTCCCAGCATGCGGTGGAAGCGGCCTACAAGGCGGGCGATCTTAATCAGGATGCCGTGATCGTAGTGCGCCACAATGGTCCGGCCGCCAACGGCATGCCGGAGCTGCACAAGCTGATGCCGGTGCTCGGCAACCTGCAGAAGGCGGGTTACAAGGTGGCGCTGGTCACCGATGGCCGTCTCTCCGGCGCCTCCGGCAAGATCCCGGCTGCCATCCACGTCACTCCGGAAGCGCTGCACGGCGGGGCCATTGGCCTGCTGGCCGATGGCGACCTGCTGCGGGTTGACGCGGTAAACGGCAGCCTCGACTGCCTGACCGATTTGAGTGGCCGTACCCAGGCCGAGATTGACCTCACTCCGGAACAAGAGGGGTGGGGCCGTGAACTGTTCAGCGTGATGCGTCGCGCGGTATCGAGCGCCGAGTGTGGCGCCACCATCTTTGACTAAGGAAGAGCTATGCAGAACTGGAAAGTGACCCCGGCCGAGGTGTTTGCCGCCTCCCCGCTGGTACCCGTGATGGTTATCAACGAGCTGGATCAGGCCCTGCCGATGGCCAAGGCGCTGCTCGACGGCGGCATCTCTGTCTTCGAAATCACCCTGCGCACCCCGGTGGCGCTCGATGCCATCGCCCTTATCGCCAAGGCGATGCCGGATGCCATGGTCGGTGCCGGTACCGTGCTCAACTGCGAGCAGTTTGACGCCGCCGTCGCCGCCGGTGCCCGTTTCGTCATCTCCCCGGGGATGACGCCGGCCCTGCTGGCTCACGCCGCCAAAAGCACTGCACCGCTGATCCCGGGTGTGGCTACTCCGTCTGAAGTGATGCAGGCACTGGAAGCGGGCTACGACCACCTGAAGTTCTTCCCGGCCGAAGCGAACGGCGGTACCAAGGCGCTCTCCGCCATTGCCGCGCCGCTGCCCCAGGTGAAGTTCTGCCCCACCGGCGGTATCGGCCCGAAAAACGTGGCCGACTATCTGGCACTCAAGTGCGTGGCCACCGTCGGCGGCTCCTGGATGCTGCCAGCCGATGCGGTCAAGAGCGGCAACTGGGAAGAGGTGACTCGCCTCTCCCGCGAAGCGGTTGAGCTGGTTAAACGCTAAGCCTCAGTTGTGCAGAAAACCAAACAGGCCACCCTCGGGTGGCCTGTTTGCTATCAGCGTGACTTAAGTGGGTGAGGGAAGGGATTACCCCAGACTCTCCCCGACATAGAGGGAGAAGCCGATATCCTTGCGGGTGTCGGGTTGGGATTGGCCGCTGAGGCGCGCCAGCAGCATGGTGGCCGCCTCCCGACCGATCGCTTCCCGCGGGGTGGCGATACTGGCCAGCTTGGGGGTCATGGCGTGGCCGATGTCGAGAGCGTTGCAACCGGCGATGGCGATCTGCTGGGGCACCGGGATCCACTTGGCCTGACACTGCAGCAGGGCGCCCACCGCCAGGTCATCGTTGGTGCAGAACAGGCCGTCGAGGTCGGGATAGCGCACCAGCGCCTGATCCAGCAGCTCGCCCCCCAGAGTGAAGCTGGAGGATTGTTCGGTCAGCAGATGCTGGCCGGTGAGGCCGAAGTCGGTCATCGCCTGATAGTAACCCTCCATCCGCAGCTGGGTACGCACGTCGAGCCGCGCTCCCAGATAGACCACCTTGCGTCGGCCCCGGTGCAGCATCTCTGTTACCATGGCCCGGGCCGCGGCTCTATGGTCCATGCCGACCACCATGTCGATGGGGGTTTGCGGCAGATCCATGGTCTCCACCACCGGAATGCCGGCGGTGGCGATCATTTTGCGGGTGCGTTCGGTGTGCTGGCTGTCGGAGAGGATCAGCCCATCCACGTGATAGGAGAGCAGGGACGCGACCTGCTCCTCCTCCCGCTCCGGGCTGTAGCCGTAGTGGGCCAGCAGGGTCTGGTAACCGGCCGGTCGGGTCACCGACTCGATGCCGTGGATCACCGCCGAGAAGACCTGGTTGGAGAGGGAGGGGATCAGGATGCCGATCGCCTTGCTGGTCGCGTTGGAGAGAATATCCGGCGCCCGGTTGGGGATATAACCCAGCTCTTCCACCACAGCCGCGATCCGCTCGCGGGTCCCCTCCGCCACGGTCTGTGGGTCGCGCAGATAGCGGCTGACAGTCATCTTGGTCACGCCGGTCTGGTCGGCGATATCTTGCAGGGTGGGGCGGCGCTTGCGGGTGGGGCTCATAGGGGTGTCCAGCGTAGATGTTACATGTAACATTACCGTTTTTGGCGGATAAAGTCAGCATATGAAGCCGTTTTTGCAGGAGTTTTCCGATGATCAGAGGCAAGCAGTTCGTGGATGTCCGGTTCGAGCAACAGGATGTGGAGGGGGAGCAGTTCTCGGAGTGCCGCTTTATCGGCTGCGACTTCTCCTGGCTGGATTTGAGCGATAGCCGCTTCATCGACTGCAGCTTCTACGATCGGGAGAGTGAACGGGGCTGCCTGTTGCAGGGTTGCGAGCTGCGCGAGGCCAGCTTCCTGCGCTGCGATCTCACCATGGCCGATTGCAGCCGCAGCCAGTGTCTGGGGTTGGAGATGCGCGACTGTCAGGCGGTCGGCATCAACTTCGGCCATGCCAGCTTCGCCAACCAGATTACCGCCAAAAGCTACTTCTGCGAGGCCCATCTGACCGGCAACAACTTCAGCTATGCCAGCTTCGAGGGCTGCCTGCTGGAGAAGTGCGAGCTTACCGGCAACCGTTGGCAGGGGGCCAACCTGTTTGGTGCCTCGCTGGTGGGTTCCGATCTCAGCGGCTCCGAGTTTGGCCAGATCGACTGGACCAGCTTCAAGCTGCAGGGCTGCGATCTGCGCCAGTGCGACCTGCCGGGGCTGGATTTGCGGCGGGTCGATCTGCAAGGGGTGCAGATCAACGAGGATCAGCAGCAGACCTTGCTGGAGCAGATCGGTCTGGTTGTCTTCCCCTGAGCCGAGCGGAAAATTAGGTAATTTTTCATCAAATTAAGCCGACAGTGGGGAGGGCGCTCCTGAAACGACAAAAGCCTGCGTGATGCAGGCTTTTGCTAGTGAGCGTGTTATGGCTTGTCGGCCGTGTTAACTCAACCCTTGGCCAGCCATTTGGTCGGGTTGATCGCCTCGCCCTGATAGCGAATTTCGAAGTAGAGGCCCGGTCTGTCCTGACCGCCGCTGTCACCGACCAGTGCCACCGGCTCACCCTGTTCCACATTCTGGCCCACCTGACGAAGCAGCGACTGATTGTGACCGTAGAGGCTCATATAGCCCTTCCCGTGATCGATTACCAGCAGCATACCGAAGCCATCGAGCCAGTCGGCGTAAACCACTTGTCCCGCTGCGACCGCCTTGACCTGGGTTCCTTCGCTGGCGCCGATCAGGGTGCCTTTCCACTTGAGCTGGGCGGTACGGGGCGAGCCATAGGAGATGAGGATCGGTCCCTGCACCGGCCAGCGCAGGCTGCCATTGGTCTTGAGGCCGCTATAGTGACCGGCACTGCTGATGCCCGAGCCACGCTCCGGTTTGCTGCTGGCCATCTCTTCGACCGGTTCTGCCGGTTTGACGGTTTTGTTCTGCTGGGCGGCGAGTCGTTGTTGCTCGGCGCGGCGTTGTTCGGCCAGCTTGCGCTGACGCTCCTGCTCCGCTTTCAGCTTGGCCAGCCGTTCCCGCTCGGCCCGTTCACGGCGCTCCTGCTCTTCCCGCTTGCGGCGCAGCTCTTCCAGCCGGGCTTTCAGCGCCTTCTCCGCCTTGACCAGCTTGGTGAGCTTCTGCTCGTCATCCTGTACCGACTGCTGCAACTGGTTGCGCACCTTGGCCCGGCTCTGCTGGCTGGCCAGCAGGGTCTGGTGATGCTCCTGCTGTTCGGCAAGCAGGGTCTGCAGTCTGGTCTCGGTCTCTTTGGTTGCCTGCTGGTTTTTCGCCAGCTTGTCGCGGGTGGCGCGCAGGGCGTCGATGGCCTCGATACGGGCCTTGTTGAGGTAGTCGTAGTAGTCGAGTGAGCGGCTCAGTTTGGCCGGATCCTGCTGATTGAGCAGCAGTTTGAGGTAGTCGTGGTTGCCCGCTTGAAAGGCGCTCTCCGCCTGTTTGGCCAGCAACTGCTTTTGATGTTTGGCTTGAACTTCCAGCCCCAGCTTGTCTTTTTGCAGGGTCGCCAGCTTCTGCTGGTTCTGCTTCAACTGCTGCCTGGTCTGGTTGAGTTTGGCGGCGGCGGCCGAGATGGCCTGCTCGTCAGCCTTGAGCTGGGTATTGAGCTTGGCAAGCTCCTGCTTGCTGAGCTTGATGGTCTTCTGTTGCTCTTTGATCTGGGACTGCATGGTCCCCAGCTGCTGATTGGCGGCCAAAGTCGGTGTGCTGGCGCCAAACGACAGGCAAAAAAACAGCGCGCCGGCCAACAGGCCGACGCGACTGGTTTTCTGTGAAATAACTTCGCATCCCCGCATGGGGAAGGATTATTTCAGAATCATCAGGGGCTTGCCAGTCATTTCCGGCGGTACCGGCAGACCCATCAGGGTCAGCATGGTGGGGGCCAGATCGGACAGTTTGCCACCTTCAACCACCTCGGCTTTGCGACCGAAATAGATGAGCGGAACCGGCAGATTGGTGTGGGCGGTGTGGGCCTGACCAGTCTCTTCGTCCAGCATCTTCTCGGCGTTGCCGTGGTCGGCAGTGATCAGGCACTCGCCGCCCACTTCGGCCAGGGCGTCGGTCACGCGACCGATGCAGTGGTCAACGGCTTCACACGCTTTGACGGCGGCATCGAATACACCGGTGTGACCAACCATGTCGCCATTCGGGTAGTTACAGATGATGACGTCGTACTTGCCGCTCTTGATGGCCGCAACCAGCTTGTCGGTCAGCTCTTCGGAGCTCATCTCCGGCTGCAGGTCATAGGTCGCCACTTTCGGGCTGGCCACGATCTCGCGATCTTCGCCGGTGAAGCAGGACTCTTCGCCACCGTTGAAGAAGAAGGTGACGTGAGCGTACTTCTCGGTTTCGGAGATGCGCAGCTGGGTCTTGCCCTGCTTGGCCAGCCACTCACCCAGGGTGTTGACCAGAGCGGTCGGCGGGTAGGCACAGGCAGTTTTGATGTCGGCCGCGTATTCGGTCAGCATCACGAAGTTCAGCTTCGGCTCGACTGCACGGGCGAAGCCGGTGAAGTCGGTGTCAACGAAGGCGCGGGTGATTTCACGGGCACGGTCGGCACGGAAGTTCATGAAAATCAGCGCATCGCCGTCGATCATCGGTGCAGCTTCGCCGATGCGGGTGGCTTTGACGAACTCGTCGTTCTCATCGCGGGCATAAGCGGCAGCCAGTGCTTCGGTGGCGCTCTCGGCGGTGAACTCGCCCTTGCCCTGAGTCATCAGGTCATAGGCTTGCTGCACGCGATCCCAGCGGTTGTCACGGTCCATGGCGAAGTAACGACCGATCATGGAGGCGAAACGACCCTTGCCCAGCTTGGCGAACAGGGCGTCGAACAGCTCGATGGAGGACTGGGCGGAGCGCGGCGGAACGTCACGGCCATCCAGGAAGGCGTGCAGGTAGATCTTCTCGGCGCCACGCTTGGCAGCCATTTCGATCATGCCCATGATGTGCTCTTCGTGGCTGTGTACGCCACCCGGGGACATCAGTCCCATGATGTGAACGGCTTTGCCGTTGGTCACGGCAGCGTCAACAGCCTTGGCCAGCTCGACGTTCTGGAAGAATTCGCCGTCCTGGATGTCTTTGGAGATGCGGGTCAGCTCCTGATAGACGATGCGACCGGCACCGATGTTGACGTGGCCCACTTCGGAGTTGCCCATCTGGCCATCCGGCAGACCGACGTCCAGGCCGGAGCCGGAGATCAGGGTGCTGGTGTAGTCACGGGCCAGACGATCGAGGTTGGGAGTCTTGGCGGCAGCGACGGCGTTGTGCTCTTGCTTGGTGCTGTAGCCCCAACCGTCCATGATGACCAGAACCAAAGGTTTCTTAGCTGTTGACATAAGACTATGTCCTCTCGGATTGGAAAAAATGCGGGAAATGAAACTAGCGTAATATTACTACATCTGCCGAAATAGTCACCTGATAGCCAAGGGGCGCTCCCGTTGCCCCGCAAGCCACGCCCTTCCTGCCATGCTCGCTGCCCAATGATGATGGGAGCCTGCTCGCGCTTTGCCGCCAAGATGGCTGATCTTATCAATACCCCCATGTATACTCGGGTCCTTGTCTTGGTCCCTGGATAGTAGAAGATGCAAGAGTATTTGGATTTTGCGGCCCGTAACCCGCTGCTGACCGCAGCCTGGTTGGGTCTGGCTGGCACCCTGGTTTACACCACTGTGCGTGCCCGTTTGTCTCCGGTAAAAACCGTCAACAATCACACCGCGACCCTGCTGATCAACCGCGAGAATGCCACCGTGGTGGATATTCGCAGTCAGGAAGAGTACGCCAAGGGCCATCTGGCCGGTGCCCAGCACCTGCCGCTGACCCAGATCCAGAGCAATAATCTGGGCCCGGTTGAAAAGCATAAAGATGCCCCCATCATAGTGGTGTGCGAGTCGGGAATGACTGCGGGCGGCGCGGGCCGTCAGCTGAGCAAAGCTGGCTTCAAGCAGGTTTATGTGCTCGGCGGTGGCATGGCCCAATGGCGTGCAGAAAATCTGCCGGTAACCAAGAAACGCTGATTTAAGCAGGGCCTGAGCCCACTTATCCATATAACAAGGAATCAAACGAAATGGCTGACGAGATCAACAACCAGGAAGTACAACCGGAATTCCACATCCAGCGTGTTTACACCAAGGATGTCTCTTTCGAAGCGCCGAACACCCCGCACATCTTCCAGAAAGAGTGGCAGCCGGACGTCAAGCTGGATATGGATACCAAGACCAACATCCTGGCTGAGAACGTCTACGAGGTTGTCCTGACCCTGACCGTAACTTGCAAACTGGAAACCGAAACCGCCTTCCTGTGCGAAGTACAGCAAGCCGGTATCTTCACCATCGGTAACCTGCCGGAGCCGCAACTGGCTCACTGCCTGGCTGCCTTCTGCCCGAACATCCTGTTCCCGTATGCCCGCGAAGCCGTGGCCAACATGGTGAGCAAGGGTTCCTTCCCGCAGCTGAACCTGGCACCGGTCAACTTCGATGCCCTGTTTGCCCAACACATGGCGCAAGCACAGGCCCAGCAGGCGACTGCGGAAGCCTGATAATGGCTGACCAGATCGCTATCTCGGTCTTGGGGGCGGGGTCTTATGGCTCCGCCCTTGCCATTTCTCTGGCGCGCAACGGTCATCCGACCCTGCTGTGGGGTCACGACCCTGCTCATGTCGCCGAGCTGGAACAAGACCGCTGCAACAAGGCTTTTCTGCCTGATGTCCCTTTTCCCGCCGATCTGCAGCTAACTGCGGATCTGCAACGTGCGGTACAAGCGGCTCCCGTGCTGCTGTTGGTCGTGCCGAGCCATGTATTTGGTGATGTACTGACCCGGATCAAACCCTTCCTGCGCCCCGATACCCGTATCGCCTGGGCCACCAAGGGTCTGGAGCCGGACAGTGGCCGTCTGCTGCAGGATGTGGCCCGTGAAGTGCTGGGTGACGAGATACCGCTGGCGGTGATCTCCGGCCCCACCTTCGCCAAGGAGCTGGCTGCCGGTCTGCCGACCGCCATCTCGGTCGCCTCGACTCACGACGAGTTCGCCGACGATCTCTCCCACCTGCTGCACTGTGGCCGCTCGTTCCGGGTCTATACCAATCCGGACTTCGTCGGTCTGCAGCTGGGTGGGGCGGTGAAGAACGTCATCGCCATCGGTGCCGGTCTCTCCGACGGGCTCGGGTTTGGCGCCAATGCCAGAACCGCGCTCATCACCCGGGGTCTGGTGGAGATGCAGCGTCTGGGGGCGGCGCTGGGTGCCGATGCCAAAACCTTTATGGGGATGGCGGGGCTCGGGGATCTGGTGCTCACCTGTACCGACAACCAGTCGCGCAACCGTCGCTTCGGGCTGGCACTCGGGGCTGGCAAGGATGTGAACACCGCCATGACCGAGATCGGTCAGGTGGTGGAGGGGTATCGCAACACCAAAGAGGTGCATCTGCTGGCGGCCCGCTGCGGCGTCGAGATGCCCATCTGCGAGCAGATCTTCAAGGTGCTCTACGAGGGTAAGAACCCGAAAGAGGCGGCCATCGCCCTGCTGTCGCGAGACAAGAAGGACGAGTAATCTGCCGATTGCCCATGCAAAAGGCCCCGCCGGATGGCGGGGCCTTTTCTTTGCGCCGCAATGGCAACAAATCAGTAGTAGGAGTGGTCGCCGCGCTGGTGCTCGGTGGCGTCTTTCACACCGTTGAGCTCACCCGGGAACTTCTCCAGCAGCTGCTTCTCGATCCCCTCTTTCAGGGTGTAATCGACCATGGAGCAACCGTTGCAACCGCCGCCAAACTGCAGGATGGCCAGTTTGTCTTCGGTCAGTTCGACCAGGGTGACCTTGCCACCGTGACCAGCCAGCATGGGGTTCACTTCGGACATCAACACGTACTCGATGCGCTCGATTAGCGGCGCGTCATCGGCCACTTTACGCATCTTGGCGTTCGGTGCTTTCAGGGTGAGCTGGGAGCCCATCTGATCGGTCACGAAGTCGATGGTGGCATCCACCAGGAAGGGGGCGCTCAGGGGATCGACCATGCAGTCGAAGCCGCTGAAGGGCAGGTGTTGATCTTCCGGGTCCACGGCATCGGGCGGGCAATACGATACGCCACACTCGGCATTCTGGGTTCCCGGATTGACCACAAACACCCGGATATTGGTGCCATCAGGCTGTTTTTCCAGCAGTTTACGGAAATGGGCCTGGGCGGCGTCGGAAATGCTGATCATCACTATCCTCATAAACCTGAGTGTACGACTAGGGTATTCATGATAACGCGGTTATTAATGCTTGGGTAGCATGCCGATGGCTACTTGCTGTGCCGCAGGGTACGACAGATTGCCCACACTTCTACCTTTGTGATGCCGCTCTCATGGAGCAAACGGCTGAGCTGCCCGGCGGTGGCGCCTGTGGTCACGACGTCATCGAGCAGGGCGACATGGCGATAGTGGTGGGGGCGGATCCGGAATGCCCCGCGCAGATTGCGCCGCCGCTGCCCGGCGCTCAGGGTTGTTTGTTGCGGAGTCGCCTTGATGCGTTGCAACAGGGTGTTGTCGCAGGGAATACCGGTGAACTCGCCAAGGGCTTGCGCGATCTCCTCCGCCTGGTTGAATCCACGCCGCCACTGCCGCCACCAGTGCAGGGGAACCGGAATGATCGCCTCCGGCGGCTCGCGGCCATCCAGATGATCGGCCAAGAGGCGTGCCAGTGGCGGCGCCAGCAGGATCTGGCCGGAATATTTGAGCCGGGGGATCAGCATGGGGTAGGGAGCCTGGTAGTCGCCAATCACCTGCAACCGCTCCCAGGGGGGAGGTCTGCGCTGGCAGCGGCCGCAGACCGGTATGCGTTCTTCTATATAGTCAGTCAGCGGTGCGGCGCAGAGGTGGCATCTCGGCTGTGACTGATGCAGCGCCTGCCGACACCAGCTGCAGAGCAGGGGCTCGTTGTCGCAAGGCTGATGACAGAGGAGGCAGCTCCCTTGCCAGTCGCCGTGGTTGCCGAGCAGCGGGCTTGCTTTAGCGAGCAGTCGCTTTAACATGCTGACCCCAAGAGCATGAACAGGGATCTTGAGTCTAGATGAGCATATCGGTAGAGCAGTTTGGCCAGGGGCCCGATCTGGTGTTGTTGCACGGTTGGGGGATGAATGGTGCGGTCTGGCATGGTATTGCCCAACAGTTGGCGTCCCACTATCGGGTTCATCTGGTAGATTTGCCTGGTTTTGGCAACAGCCTGCTGGCAGACGAGGTGGATTACAGCCTGCCCTGGCTTGCCGAGCAGGTGGTCGCCATCTTGCCGCAGAAGTGCCATCTGCTTGGCTGGTCGCTCGGCGGTCTGGTGGCAAGCCAGTTGGCGCTGACTCATCCCGATCGGTTGCACTCCCTGATCACGGTAGCCAGCTCTCCCTGCTTTATGGCGCGGGACGAGTGGCCCGGCATTGCCCCCAAGGTACTGACCGGCTTCAACCAGATGCTGGCGGGGGATTTTCGCCAGACCATAGAGCGCTTTCTGGCGATCCAGGCCATGGGCAGTGAACACGCCCGGGACGATATCCGTCAGTTGCGCCACTGGCTGGCCGAGCGCCCGGTTCCCCAGTTTGCCGCTCTCGAGGCCGGGCTGACGCTGTTGGCCGAGATTGACCTGCGCGAACCGCTGCGGGAGCTGGATCTGCCCTGGTTGCGGATCTATGGCCGACTGGATTCATTGGTACCCAAGGCGGCCATTCCCCTGCTGGATGATCTCTACCCTGCCAGCCGCAGCGTGACCCTTAATAAGGCCTCACACGCACCTTTTATCTCCCATCCTGACGAATTCATTGAAATCGTTCGAGATTTTGTTGGCTAAAAAACAGCCTGCAAGCTTCATTAATCCTCTGGTCTGGCGGATAATTAAGCTGTGACCAGAGGAGTAACACCATGCGTATTGATTCTGCTTTCAACAGCGGGGTACAGGGATTTCAGCGAGCCGAGCAGATTGCCGACAAGGCATCCAGTCAGATCGCCCGCCTCAACACCCCCAGCGGGGATCAGGTGCAAGTGACCGATGAGCTCGTCAATCTCAAGGTGGCCGAGCAGCAGGCTGGCGCTTCCGCCAAGGTAGTGCAGACTGCCAGCGATATGATGGGAACCCTGATCGACATCCGGGTGTGAGATGAACATCAATGTCAGTCTGCCTCCCCTTATCCCGACACAGCTGCAACCCCAAGTGGAAGCGGCGAGGACGGATAATCGCCGGGCCGAACTGATCCCGCAGGCCCGCGCGGGCCAAGCCTCCGTTGCCGAATCTGAAGTCGGCTCCCAAAAAGAGAAATCCAAAGCCGGTCAGGCCTCCAGCAATCAGACCTCCCAGAACAGCCGTGAAACCGGGCAATTAGCCCCGACGACACTACCAGACAATCGCTTTGTCGAGGCAACCGGTGAGGATGGTCAGCGCAAGCAGCAAGATCCCAAACAGCAGGAGCAGCAACAGCGGCAAGTTCAGGATCTTGTCGAGCGTGACAAGGAGGTGCGGACTCACGAGCAGGCGCACCAGTCTGCGGGTGGAGAGTACGCCAGCTCGCCCACCTATCAGTTTACGCAAGGGCCGGATGGCAAGCGTTATGCGACGGGTGGCGAAGTCCAGATCGATACCAGTGTCGTACCCGGTGACCCTGCGGCTACCATCGCCAAAATGCAGCAGATCCGCTCTGCAGCGCTGGCGCCTGCCGAGCCCTCCGCGCAGGATCTGGCCGTCGCGCGCAGCGCCGCCGCCAGTGAAGCCAAGGCGCGCAAAGAGCTGATGGCCGAGCAGAGCGCAAAATCGGGCGGCGTGCTGAGTGCCTATATGGACAAGCGCAACAGCGTCATCGCGGGCCACTATCAACAGGCTGTCAGCCCGGCCTCTACCCAGTCCCTCAGTCTGCATATCTGAATCACCCTCGCCAAACTTTCAGCTGCTTTGCCTGTTTTGCAACTAACCTGAAGATCAGGCCCATTCCAATTTCACAGGAGCTGTCATGCATTTCGATGAAGTCAAAGCGGAAGATTTCACCACCTTCTCCCGTGTACCGCCTCCCCACCTGCAGATGGAGCAGTTTCTGATGCAGCTCGGGGGAGGGGGAACTGAAGGAACCAGTTTCAAGAAGAAAGTGATACTGGCGGCTGGCTGGAGTCACACCGGCGTCGTCTCTTACGGCAAGTATCCGCAAGAGGCCTGCAAGGCATTCAATCGACTGCGGGAGGTGCTGGCCCAGCATGGAGAGCCCGAGAGCATACTTGCTGCCCTGACGCAGTGATCCTGAGCTTCGCGTGTAAAAAAGCCCCTTGTGGGGCTTTTTGCATTCAGAGGACTTCTGGAAGGTTTCGCTACTTTTTCGCTTTGGAGAGCGCTGCCGCGAAGGCGTTGCCCATGGCACCACCCATAGGGGGGCTTTGGCGCGGCTCATTTCTTGGTTTGGTGTTGCCGGCACTGCTGTTACGCGCTTCAGCCGGCTTGCGGGCGGGTTGCCCTGCCTTTTCGTCGAGACGCATGGTCAGACTGATCCGCTTGCGCGGGGCGTCCACTTCCAGCACCTTGACCCGCACAATGTCGCCCGCCTTGACCACCTCACGGGGATCCTTGACGAAACGGTCGGTCAGGGAGGAGATGTGCACCAGACCGTCCTGATGAACACCGATATCGACGAAGGCACCGAAGTTGGTGACGTTGGTGACCACCCCTTCCAGCACCATCTCGGGCACCAGGTCGCTGATCTGCTCCACACCTTCCTTGAAGGTCGCGGTTTTGAACTCGGGGCGCGGGTCGCGGCCCGGCTTGTCCAGCTCGCCGATGATGTCGGTGACGGTAGGTACGCCGAATTGCTCATCGGTATAGTCGGCCGGTTTCAGGCTGCGCAGCAGGCTGCTGTTGCCGAGCAGGCTCTCAACTGTCTGCTCCAGCTTGGCGAGGATCCGCTCCACCACCGGATAGGATTCCGGATGTACCGCCGAGCTGTCGAGGGGATTGCTGCCGCCGCGAATGCGCAGGAAGCCAGCACACTGTTCGAAGGCTTTGGGGCCGAGTCGGCTCACTTTCAGCAATTGCTGACGGCTCTTGAAGGCGCCGTGCTCATCCCGGTAGGCGACGATGTTCTGGGCCAGCGTCTGGGATAGGCCGGAAACCCGGTTGAGCAGGGCGACCGAGGCGGTATTCACATCCACACCGACCGCGTTCACGCAATCCTCGACCACGGCATCCAGTCGGCGGGCCAGCTGGCTCTGGCCGACGTCGTGCTGATACTGGCCGACCCCGATACTCTTGGGATCGATTTTGACCAGTTCGGCCAGCGGGTCTTGCAGGCGGCGGGCGATGGAGACGGCGCCACGGATCGAGACGTCGAGATCCGGGAACTCCTGAGAGGCAAGCTCGGAGGCGGAGTAGACAGAGGCTCCCGCTTCGTTCACCACTATCTTCTGCGCCTTGGCGGCGGGGTAGCGCTCGAACAGGTCGCTCACCAGCCGGTCGGTCTCCCGCGAAGCGGTACCGTTGCCGATGCTGATGAGCTCGACCTTGTGTTTCTGGCACAGCTCGCTCAGGGTCTTGAGGCTCTGATCAATCTGGCGTTTTGGTTCGAACGGATAGATGGTGGCGTGATCGACCAGTTTGCCGGTGGCATCCACCACGGCAACCTTGACCCCGGTGCGGATGCCCGGATCCAGCCCCATGGTGCAGCGCATGCCGGCCGGGGCCGCCATCAGCAGATCCTTGAGGTTCATGGCGAACACCTTGATCGCCTCCTCCTCTGCCGATTCGCGGATACGGCCGATCAGCTCGGTCTCCATCTGAAGCGACAACTTGATCTTCCAGGTCCAGCTCACCACCCCTTGCAGCCATTTGTCGGCCGGGCGGTTCTGCAGATTGAGCTTGAGGTGGTGGGCAATGATCCCTTCGCAGGGGTTGGCACTCTCGTCGTTACCGGTTACCAGAGCCAGATTGAGGATCCCTTCATTGCGGCCGCGCAGCATGGCCAGCACCCGGTGGGAGGGGGCCTTGTGCAGGGGTTCGTCGTGTTCGAAGTAGTCCTTGAACTTGGCCCCTTCCTGCTCCTTGCCGGCCACCACGCGGGCGCGCAGGGTGGCGTTGTGCCACAGGTAGTCCCGCAGCTTCTCGAGGAGATCGGCCTGCTCGGCGAAGCGCTCCATCAGGATG
Organism: Aeromonas sp. JL9; assembly: GCF_024436075.1. Taxonomy (NCBI): domain Bacteria; kingdom Pseudomonadati; phylum Pseudomonadota; class Gammaproteobacteria; order Aeromonadales; family Aeromonadaceae; genus Aeromonas; species Aeromonas sp. JL9. Next base: position 111,875 of record NZ_JANFNV010000012.1, read on the forward strand.
TAACGGGCACCGTCGAGGGCGGCCTTGCCGTCGGTGATCCCCTGCTCTGCATTGAGGAAGCGAACCGCCTCTTGTTCGGGATCCTTCATGGGGTCACCCAGCAGCAAATCCGCCAGTGGCTCCAACCCCGCCTCGATGGCCATCTGCCCCTTGGTGCGCCGCTTGGGCTTGTAGGGGAGGTAGAGGTCTTCCAGCCGGGTCTTGCTGTCGGCATCGTTCAGCTCGCGGGCCAGCTCGGGGGTCAGTTTGCCCTGCTCTTCGATGGAGCGCAGGATCACCTGGCGGCGATCCGCCAGTTCACGCAGGTAGCCGAGGCGGCTCTCCAGGGTACGCAGCTGGCTGTCGTCCAGACCGCCGGTCACCTCTTTGCGGTAACGGGCGATGAAGGGAACGGTCGCGCCTTCGTCCAGCAGGCGAACGGCTGCCTGCACCTGTTCCGGGCGGGCATTGAGCTCACCGGCAATCTGTCTCTCTATGGTTTGCATCATGATGTTGTTGAGGGCCTCTGTGGTCGAGTCCGCGCCATCAGGCGCCAAGTGTGAGCACTATATGGGGTCGTGTTGCGGGATGCCACCCTGCGCCGGGGTCTGCACCAGTCAGACTGATAAGTCGCAGGGGAGAGCGCATATCTTGCCATTGCACCTGTGACTCAGGATGTGCCTGTGGCAAGCCGCTCACCAGTAGTCCGGCTATTTGGGGTAGCTGATCTCGTTGATATACCAGCAGACGTCACCAACTGGCGTACGGACGATGGCTTCATCACCGACCTCTTTCTTGAGCAGGGCGCGGGCCATGGGGGAGTCGATGGAGATGTAATCCTTGCGCTCGAAGATCTCGTCATAGCCGACGATGCGAAAGCGCTTGGTCTCGCCCTCTTCGTTTTCCACCTCGACCCAGGCGCCGAAGAAGACCTTGCCCTCCTGCGCGGGGGCATAGTCGACGATCCCCAGCTCTTCGAGGCACTTGCGCAGGTAACGCACCCGCCGATCGATCTCCCGCAGCCGCTTCTTGTTGTACTGGTAGTCGGCATTTTCGCTGCGATCCCCCAGACTGGCGGCCCATGCCACCTTCTTGGTGACCTCGGGGCGCTCCTGGCGCCAGAGGAAATCGAGCTCTTCTTTCAGTTTGTTGTAGCCTTCGCGGGTGATCAGCTTTGTCTTCATGGTGATGCGGACCTGGTCAAAGAGGGGTATTCATCGCTAACTGCTCGGGAATATTAGCTTTTGTCCTCTTGCTGTCGAGGGAAATCGTGATGGCTCGGCTGGCGCCATTCAGGGAGTCGCTGGCCAGCGCAGTGACTTGATGGCCGTCACGCTCTCGGGATAGGTAATAACCGGTAACATATTTGTGCTTTGCTCCCGCTATATCCCCCCCTAGTATTGGGGGCAGCTAAAGAATGAAGAGGCAAAGCAATGAGTCAGCAGCAATACAAGGTCCTGGTCGTGGACGATGACCTGAAATTACGTTCCCTGTTGGAACGCTATCTCACCGAGCAGGGATTCGTAGTGCGCGGCGTGGCCAATGGCGAGCAGGCCGATCGCTTGCTGACTCGTGAAAACTTTAGCCTGATGGTGCTCGACCTGATGTTGCCGGGGGAGGATGGGCTCTCCATCTGCCGCCGTCTGCGGGAAGCGGGCAACCAGATCCCGGTGCTGATGCTCACCGCCAAGGGGGATGAAGTGGATCGCATCGTCGGGCTCGAGATGGGGGCTGATGACTATCTGCCCAAGCCGTTCAACCCCCGCGAACTGCTGGCGCGGATCCGTGCCGTGCTGCGCCGTCATACCGTCGAGTTGCCCGGGGCCCCCTCGGCTGCAGAGAAGGTGGTCAACTTCGGGGCCTTCCAGCTCAATCTGGCGACCCGCGAGCTGAGCCGCGATGGCGAGCCTATGGCGCTCACCAGCGGTGAATTTGCGGTGCTCAAGGTGCTGGTCAGCCATCCGCGTGAACCGCTCTCCCGCGACAAGCTGATGAATCTGGCCCGTGGCCGCGAATACACCGCCACCGAGCGCAGCATCGACGTGCAGGTCTCTCGCCTGCGCCGCCTGCTCGAGCAGGATCCGGCCCAGCCCCGCTACCTGCAGACTGTCTGGGGTCTGGGGTATGTGTTCGTGCCAGATGGTGACGGTGCATGAAAAAGGTCGGCAGCATGTTCTCGCGCATGCTCTGGTTTCTGGCCGCCGTTCTGGTGGTCTATCAAGCAGTCTCCTACGTCACCTTCTACAACTATCTGCTGGCGCCAACCGTCAAGCAGATCAGTCACTTGCTGGCCAATCAGGTCAAGCTGATCTTTCCGGTCAACACTGAACAACTGGCGCTGAGCGAAGATGCCGAGGCGCTGGTCTATGTGACGACCGGTACCGATATCTATACCCAGAGCGAGGCGGTGCAGCATGGCTTCAACGAGGCCAAGCCATACCCCTATCTGGAGGAGAACATCAGCCGCGAACTGGGCGGCCCGGCCAAGGTGCGGGTCGAGATCCAGGATCACTACATCATCTGGATCCAGCCGCCGCAGGCCAGCAAAATCTGGGTGCGGATCCCGCTGACCGAGATTGAAGATGACGATATCGAACCCCTCATCATCTATCTGAGCGTGCTGTTGGTGATCACCCTGTTTGCGGCCTGGCGCTTTGCCCGGCAGCTGGTGCGCCCGCTCGAGGATCTCGAGGCTGGCGCAGTTGCGGTGGCCAGGGGCCATTTCCCCGAGGCGCTGGGGGAGCTGGGCTCAAGGGAGGTGCGGCGGCTGACCCGCACCTTCAACCATATGTCGCACTCCATCAAGAGCCTGATCGAAGAGCGTAACCTGATGATGGCTGGGGTTTCCCACGATCTGCGTACTCCGCTGACCCGCATCCGGCTGGCGACCGAGATGATGTCCTCCGGTGACGAGTACCTCAAGGAGAGCATCAACGCCGACATCGATGAGTCCAATGCCATCATCGATCAGTTCATCGACTACATCCGCCCGGATGAGGGGCAGGATTTGGAGCCTATCGACCTGACCCAGCTGGTGCACGATACCTTGCTGATCTACTCGGAACAGGGGCTGGAGGTCGATCTGGCGCTGCCGCAAGAGGCGGTGCGGGTAGCCTGCAATCCGGTCAGTATCCGGCGGGTGTTGAACAATCTATCAAGCAACTCGCAGCGTTATGGGGCGAGCCGCTTGTATGCCGAGTTGAAGGACGATGGGCACTGGGTGCGCCTGCGCCTTTCCGATGATGGCCCCGGCATTCCGGAGCAGGACTATTCCCGGGTGCTCAAGCCGTTTACTCAGGGGAATGTGGCGCGGACCGTCGGCGGTAGTGGGCTGGGGTTGGCCATAGTGGCCAAGATAGTCGCCCAGCACCACGGCACTATCCGGCTGGGAAGCTCGGATCTCGGCGGCTTGCTGGTCGAGATGCGGCTGCCGAAACATCAGCCACAGGAGTGGATGGATTGAGAGAAGGGCGTATCTGGGATACGCCCTTCTGCATGGTCAGATCTTGGTTTCGACTGATGCTCGATAGCGTTTGCCGTACTTGAGCTGCTGGATCAGCAGGGCGGCAACGATGAGCGCCAACCCGATGGGGGTGGCCGGATGGATGGCTTCGCCGATCAACAGGTTGAGCAGCACCAGTGAGGCAAACGGCGAGATGAAAATGAGGTTGCTGATGGGGGCCGTGTTGGTGGCATGGCGCAGCGCCATCAGCCAGAGCACGAAACCGAAACCCATTTCGAACAGTCCCACATAGATGGCACCAGCCCATCCCTGCCAGGCGGTTATGGCAAAATCGGAGAGCAACCAGGTCGCCACAACGATAAAAGGCAGGCTGATCATAAAGCCAAGCAACAGGCTGACAATGGGATCGCCCTGATTGCGGGTGTTGAGGATCCAGTAGCTGGCCCAGATGAGGGTCGAGACCAGCGCCAGCGTCACGCCGAGGGGGCTGTCGAACTGGAGGCCGAATACATCCCCTCTGGTGGCGATCACCAGTGCGCCAAAATACCCCAACACGATGGCGACGCCATCACGCCGACGCAGCTTCTGGCCGAGGAAGGGGACGGCCAGCAGACTGAGGGTAATGGCCCAGGTGTAGTTGAGGGTCTGTGCCTGCTGGGCAGGAAGCAGGTCATAGGCCTTGAACAGCAACAGGTAATAGAGAAAGGGGTTCAGCACGCCCAGAGTCAGGTAGTAGAAAGGGCGGGCCTTGATGTAGCTCCACAGCAGCGGCAGTTTGCCCTGTTTGGCGACGACGGCTGTCAGTGTGAGAGTCGAGGTGAAGGCGGCCACAAGCAACAGTTGCACAGGTTCGAAATAGGCGAGGGAGATCTTGAAGGCTGTGGCGACCGTCGACCAGAGGGCAACGGCGCAAAGGCCATACTGATAGGCTTTCTTTTGATCTTTGAGCATGGGATGTCGTTCCACTGACAGAGGCAAGCGCACAGTCTACCAGTCTGCTTGTAACATTGTCGTTACCTTGGTGTCGGCAGCAGAGTGTGTTGCCGCAGGCGAGATCCATCTGTCACATAAAACTGCGCATAATCTGTTCGCTCTCCCTTGCGCAAATTTGAAAAATCCGTATAATCCCCTCCGCTTACCCATGAGGTAAGCCAGACGATATGTCTGCTGCTGAGTTTCCTGTTTACAGGAGCCAGCCATACAGTCCTCCCGATATGGGGGGAAACGTGAAAAATCACACCTCTGGCGGGAGCAATCTCGGTCGGGCGGTGTTGATTTATGTTCTTTTATCTATTGGAGCTCTGTCAATGCAGAACCAAAGAATCCGTATCCGCCTGAAGGCTTTTGATCATCGCCTGATTGATCAATCCACTGCGGAAATCGTTGAAACTGCTAAGCGCACTGGCGCGCAGGTTCGCGGTCCTATTCCGCTGCCGACTCGCAAAGAGCGCTTCACCGTCCTGATCTCCCCGCACGTCAACAAAGATGCGCGTGATCAGTACGAGATCCGCACTCACAAGCGTCTGGTAGACATCGTTGAGCCGACTGACAAGACCGTAGACGCCCTGATGCGTCTGGATCTGGCAGCTGGTGTAGACGTCCAGATCAGCCTGGGTTAATTACGGAAAGAGGTTGATAACAATGACAATCGGTCTTGTAGGTCGCAAAGTGGGTATGACTCGCATCTTCACTGAAGATGGCGTTTCTATCCCGGTGACTGTTATCGAAGTTGAAGCTAACCGTGTAACTCAGGTCAAATCTGTAGAAACCGACGGCTACAACGCTATTCAGGTTACCACTGGCGCCAAGAAAGCCAGCCGTGTGACCAAGCCGGAAGCTGGCCACTTCGCCAAAGCTGGTGTAGAAGCCGGTCGCGGTCTGTGGGAATTCCGCCTGAACAACGGTGAAACTTTCACTGTTGGTAGCGAGCTGAAAGTAGATCTTCTCGCTGACGTTAAGCTGGTAGACGTTACCGGCACATCCAAAGGTAAGGGCTTTGCTGGTACTGTTAAGCGCCACAACTTCCGCACCCAGGATATGACCCACGGTAACTCCTTGTCTCACCGTGTTCCGGGTTCTATCGGTCAGAACCAGACTCCGGGTCGTGTATTCAAGGGCAAAAAGATGGCTGGTCACATGGGTGCTGAGCGTGTAACGACTCAGAACCTGGAACTGGTTCGTGTTGACGCTGAACGCAACCTGCTGCTCATCAAAGGTGCAGTACCGGGTGCAACCAACGGCAACGTGATCGTCAAACCTGCCGTCAAAGCGTAACGTCTGAGGAGATAGTAATGGAATTGGTAATGAAAGACGCCAAGAGCGCTCTTGAAGTTTCCGAGACTACCTTCGGGCGCGAATTCAACGAAGCTCTGGTTCACCAGGTCGTCGTTGCATATGCCGCTGGTGCCCGTCAGGGTACTCGTGCGCAGCTGACTCGCTCTGAAGTGTCTGGTGGCGGCAAAAAGCCGTGGCGTCAGAAGGGTACTGGTCGTGCCCGTGCTGGCTCCATCCGTTCGCCCATCTGGCGTTCCGGTGGTGTGACTTTTGCTGCTAAGCCGCAAGATCACAGCCAGAAAGTAAACAAGAAGATGTACCGCGGCGCTATCCGTAGCATTCTGTCCGAGCTGGTACGTCAAGAGCGCCTGATCGTTGTTGAGAAGTTCGGCATCGAAGCTCCGAAGACCAAAGAACTGATCGCCAAGCTGAAAGAAATGGAACTGACTGACGTTCTGATCGTGACTGCTGAAGTCGATGAGAACCTGTTCCTGGCTGCTCGCAACCTGTACAAAGTTGACGTGCGTGACGTTGCCGGTATCGACCCGGTCAGCCTGATCGCTTTCGACAAGGTTCTGATGACTGCTGACGCAGTTAAGCAAATCGAGGAGATGCTGGCATGATCCGTGAAGAGCGTCTGCTGAAAGTTCTGAAGGCTCCGCACATCTCTGAAAAGAGCACCATGGTTGCAGAAAAGCAGAACACTATCGTGTTCAAAGTTGCTGTTGATGCTACCAAGGCGGAAGTCAAAGCTGCAGTTGCGAAACTGTTCGAGGTCGAAGTTGAGACCGTCCGTACCCTGAACATGAAGGGTAAGACCAAGCGCGCAGGTGCACGCGTAGGCCGTCGTTCCGATTGGAAAAAGGCTTATGTGACCCTGAAAGCTGGTCAGGACATCGACTTCATGGGCGCAGCCGAGTAAGAGGAGTTCTCAAAAATGGCAATCGTTAAGTGCAAGCCTACTTCTCCGGGCCGCCGCCACGTCGTCAAGATCGTCAATCAAGAGCTGTACAAGGGCAAGCCCTTCGCCGCTCTGCTGGACAGCAAAAGCAAGTCCGGTGGTCGTAACAACAACGGCCGTATCACTACCCGTCATATCGGTGGTGGTCACAAGCAGCACTACCGTATCGTCGACTTCAAGCGCGACAAAGACGGTATCCCGGCTAAAGTAGAGCGCCTGGAATACGATCCGAACCGTACCGCTAACATCGCTCTGGTGTTGTATGCAGACGGTGAGCGCCGTTACATCCTGGCTCCGAAAGGCCTGAAAGCTGGTGACGCGATCGCTTCTGGTGCTGATGCAGCCATCAAGGTAGGTAACGCCCTGCCGATGCGCAACATCCCGGTTGGTTCTACCGTTCACGCTGTAGAGATGAAGCCTGGTAAAGGTGCCCAGCTGGCTCGTTCCGCTGGTACTTTCATCCAGATCCTGGCTCGTGAAGGTAACTATGTAACTCTGCGTCTGCGTTCCGGCGAAGTACGTAAAGTTCTGGCCGAGTGCCGCGCTACCATCGGTGAAGTCGGTAACTCCGAGCACATGTTGCGTCAACTGGGTAAAGCCGGTGCAAACCGCTGGCGTGGTATTCGTCCGACCGTTCGCGGTATGGCGATGAACCCGGTTGACCACCCGCACGGTGGTGGTGAGGGTCGTAACAAGGGCATGCAGCCTGTGTCCCCATGGGGCCAGAAGGCTAAAGGCTTCAAGACCCGTAAGAACAAGCGTACCGACAAGTACATCGTACGTCGTCGTAACAAGTAATTGTTAACATAGAGGAATCACCATGCCACGTTCTCTCAAGAAGGGTCCATTTATTGACCTGCACTTGCTGAAGAAGGTAGAGAAAGCGGTGGAAAGCGGGGATAAAAAGCCGGTTAAAACCTGGTCCCGTCGTTCAATGATCATCCCGAACATGATCGGTTTGACCATCGCTGTCCATAATGGTCGTCAGCACGTTCCGGTTTTCGTTACCGAAGAAATGATCGGTCACAAACTGGGTGAATTCGCACCGACTCGTACTTATCGCGGCCATGCTGCTGATAAGAAGGCTAAGAAGCGCTAAGGGATAAATGATGGAAGCTATCGCTAAACACCGTTATGCCCGTACTTCTGCCCAGAAAGCTCGTCTGGTAGCCGATCAAGTACGTGGTCTGTCCGTAGACAAGGCTCTGAATATCCTGACCTTCAGCCCGAAAAAGGCTGCAGTGCTGGTTAAGAAAGTGCTGGAATCTGCCATTGCAAACGCTGAGCACAACGAAGGCGCCGATATCGACGCGCTGCGTGTTGCTACTATCATGGTCGACGAAGGTCCCTCCATGAAGCGCATCCGTCCGCGTGCCAAAGGTCGTGCGGATCGTATCCTCAAGCGTACCGCTCACATCACTGTAGTGGTATCCGACGCTAAGGCTGGGAGATAAGCAATGGGTCAGAAAGTACATCCTAATGGCATTCGCCTGGGTATTACCAAGCCTTGGAATTCTACCTGGTTCGCGAACACCAAAGACTTCGCTGACAACCTGTACAGCGATTTTCAAGTACGCCAGTTCCTGACCAAGGAACTGAAAAACGCGTCCTTGTCCAAGATCACCATTGAGCGTCCGGCCAAGAGCATCCGTGTGACCATTCACACCGCTCGTCCGGGTGTTGTCATCGGTAAGAAAGGCGAAGACGTTGAGAAGCTGCGCAAAGCTGTAGCCACTATTGCTGGCGTGCCTGCTCAGATCAACATTTCCGAAGTCCGCAAGCCGGAGCTGGATGGCAAACTCGTTGCCGACAGCATCACTTCCCAGCTGGAGCGTCGTGTAATGTTCCGTCGTGCTATGAAGCGCGCCGTACAGAACGCAATGCGCCTGGGTGCCAAGGGCATCAAAGTGGAAGTTTCCGGTCGTCTGGGCGGCGCTGAAATCGCGCGTACCGAATGGTACCGTGAAGGTCGTGTGCCGTTGCACACCCTGCGTGCCGACATCGACTACGCAACTTCTGAAGCCCACACCACTTACGGTGTGATCGGCGTTAAAGTTTGGATCTTCAAGGGCGAAGTTCTGGGCGGTCTGGCTGCTGTTAACGCTGCCGCTGCTCAAGAGCAAGCTCCTGCAAAGCCCAAGCGTGACAACAAGCGCCGCGCTGCTAAGTAAGGAGATTCGGTAAATGTTGCAACCTAAGCGTACTAAATTCCGCAAGACCCACAAGGGTCGTAACCGCGGTCTGGCCACCTCTGGTAACGAAGTATCCTTCGGTACCTTTGGCCTGAAGGCGACATCCCGTGGTCAACTGACTGCTCGTCAAATCGAAGCAGCCCGTCGTGCCATGACCCGTCACGTTAAGCGTCAAGGTAAGATCTGGATCCGTGTGTTCCCGGACAAGCCCATCACCGAAAAGCCCCTCGAAGTTCGTATGGGTAAAGGTAAGGGTAACGTGGAATACTGGGTTTGCCCGATCCAGCCTGGCAAGGTTCTGTACGAGATGGACGGTGTACCTGAGGCTCTGGCGCGTGAAGCGTTTGCCCTGGCCGCAGCTAAGCTGTCTGTTCAGACCACTTTCGTAATTAAGACGGTGATGTGATGAAAGCCCAAGATCTGCGTCAAAAGAGCGTCGAAGAACTGAACCAGGAGCTGCTGGGCCTGCTGCGTGAGCAATTCAACATGCGCATGCAAGCGTCCACCGGCCAGCTGGCTCAGACTCACACTCTGAAACAAGTGCGTCGTGACGTCGCACGTATCAAGACTGTACTGACTGAGAAGGCAGGTGCGTAATGACTGACAAGATCCGTACTCTGCAAGGTCGTGTAATCAGCGACAAGATGGACAAGTCCATCACTGTTGCTATCGAGCGCAAGGTAAAGCACCCGATCTACGGTAAGATCATCAAGCGCACTACCAAGCTGCACGTACATGACGAAAACAACGAGTGCAAAGCTGGCGACCTCGTGGAAATCCGCGAATGCCGCCCGCTGTCCAAGACCAAGTCCTGGACCCTGGTTGCCGTTGTAGAAAAGGCCTAATCGGTACTTTGTAGTCCAAGCGGCCCCTTTCAGGGGCCGTTTGTTTTTTAGGCTACCTTTTCTGAAAATCCTGTGTTATAGTTTCGCGCCTTTTGAAGGCAGCCAGATCCCATTAGGGATAAGAAGTAAACAAAGCGGAGCACTAAGATGATCCAGATGCAAAGTATGCTGGGTGTTGCCGACAACTCCGGCGCTCGCAGTGTAATGTGTATTAAGGTTCTGGGTGGCTCGCACCGCCGTTACGCCGGCATCGGCGACATCATCAAGGTTTCCATCAAGGAAGCCATTCCTCGCGGTAAAGTGAAGAAAGGTGATGTGTATAACGCGGTGGTCGTACGCACCCGTAAAGGCGTTCGTCGTCCGGACGGCTCTGTCATCCGTTTCGACAACAATGCGGCTGTGTTGCTTAACAACAACCAACAGCCAATCGGTACTCGTATTTTTGGCCCGGTGACCCGTGAACTGCGTAATGAGAAGTTCATGAAGATTGTGTCCCTGGCACCCGAAGTACTGTAAGGAGTCGAACGATGGCAGCTAAAATCCGTCGCGAAGACGAAGTGATTGTTCTTACCGGCAAAGACAAGGGCAAGCGTGGCAAAGTCACTCAAGTCCTGATTGCAAAAGGTAAGGTAATCGTGGAAGGCATCAACCAGGTGAAGAAACACCAGAAGCCGGTACCCGCACTGGGTCAGGCTGGCGGTATCGTCACCAAAGAAGCCCCCATCGATGTATCAAACGTAGCGCTGTTCAACTCTGCCACTGGCAAAGCTGACCGCGTTGGTTTCCGGATTGAAGACGGCAAAAAAGTCCGTTTCTTCAAATCCACCGGCGAACTTGTGAAGTAATTGGAGTTTAACGATGGCGAAACTGCATGATTACTACAAATCCGATGTAGTAAATGAACTGTCCAAGCAGTTCGGTTACAAGACTATCATGCAAGTCCCTCGGATCGAGAAAATCACCCTGAACATGGGTGTTGGTGAAGCGATCTCTGACAAGAAATTGCTGGAAAATGCTGCTGCCGATATGGCTGCCATTTCCGGTCAGAAGCCGCTGATCACCAAAGCTCGCAAATCTGTTGCGGGCTTCAAGATTCGTGAAGGCTACCCGATAGGTTGTAAAGTAACCCTGCGTGGCGAGCGTATGTGGGAGTTCCTGGAACGGCTGATCTGCATCTCCGTACCGCGTATCCGTGACTTCCGTGGCCTGAACGCTAAAGCGTTCGACGGTCGTGGTAACTACTCCATGGGCGTGCGTGAGCAGATCATCTTCCCGGAAATCGACTATGACAAAGTCGATCGCGTCCGTGGTCTGGATATCACCATCACCACTTCCGCGAATACCGATGAAGAAGGCCGTGCTCTGCTGGCTGCCTTTAACTTCCCATTCCGCAAGTAAGGTTAGGGTTATGGCTAAAACATCCATGAAAGCGCGCGAAGCAAAGCGTGCCAAGCTGGTAGCCAAGTACGCGACCAAGCGTGCCGAGCTGAAAGCTATCATCGTTGACATGAACGCTTCTGAAGAAGCGCGTTGGGATGCTGTACTGCAACTGCAACAGCTGCCCCGTGATTCCAGTCCGTCCCGCCAGCGTAACCGTTGCAATATTACTGGTCGTCCGCACGGTTTCCTGCGCAAGTTTGGCCTGTCTCGCATCAAGGTGCGTGAGCATGCCATGAAGGGCGAAATTCCGGGCCTGAAGAAGGCTTCTTGGTAACGAATCTCGGGAGTTAGACTTATGAGCATGCAAGATCCGATCGCGGATATGCTGACCCGCATCCGTAACGGTCAGGCGGCGAGCAAAGTTGCGGTTTCCATGCCTTCTTCCAAGCTGAAAGTGGCTATCGCCAAAGTGCTGAAAGAAGAAGGTTACATCGCTGGCTACTCCGTAGCTGGTGACGTGAAGCCGGAACTGGAAATTGAACTGAAATATTTCCAGGGCAAGCCAGTTGTAGAACTGATCCAACGCGTAAGCCGTCCAGGCCTGCGTATTTACAAGCGCACTACTGATCTGCCGAAAGTTATGGGCGGTCTCGGTGTTGCTATCGTGTCCACGTCTAAAGGTGTGATGACTGACCGTGCTGCTCGCAAAGCAAGCATGGGCGGTGAGATCATCTGCTACGTCGCTTAATAGGAGGTAGGAAATGTCTCGTGTTGCTAAGGCACCCGTCACTATTCCTGCTGGCGTAGAGGTGACTCTGAACGGCCAGGAACTGACCATCAAAGGTGGTAAAGGTTCTCTGGTTCGCTCTATTCACGCCGGTGTAGAAGTGACCAAAGAAGACAATGTACTGAAGTTCGCCCCGCGCGGCAGCATCGCTGGTGCTGACGCTCAGGCCGGTACTGCCCGTGCATTGGTCAACAACATGGTAATCGGTGTTACCCAAGGCTTCGAGCGCAAGCTGCAGCTGGTTGGTGTAGGTTATAAAGCCTCCATCAAGGGCAATGCTGTTGCGCTGGCTCTGGGCTTCTCTCACCCGGTAGAGCATGCGCTGCCGGCTGGTGTGACCGCTGAGTGCCCGACTGCTACAGAAATCGTTCTGCGTGGCGTCGACAAGCAGCTGGTTGGCCAAGTCGCCGCCGATATCCGTGCTTACCGCGCTCCGGAGCCCTACAAGGGCAAGGGTGTACGCTATGCCAACGAGCAAGTGCGTACTAAAGAAGCTAAGAAGAAGTAAGGTAACACTATGGACAAGAAAGCAGCTCGTCTCCGTCGTGCTACTCGTGCTCGGAAAAAGATGCAGGAACTGGGAGCTACCCGTCTGGTTGTTCACCGTACCCCGCGTCATATCTATGCGCAGGTTATTGCAGCCAACGGTTCCGAAGTTCTGGCCTCTGCTTCCACAGTAGAGAAAGCCATCAGTGAAGCTCTGAAATACACCGGTAACGCAGATGCTGCTACCGCTGTAGGTAAGGCTATCGCTGAGCGTGCTATTGCCAAAGGCGTTCAGAACGTATCTTTCGATCGTTCCGGTTTCAAGTATCACGGTCGCATCGCTGCCCTGGCAGCTGCCGCACGTGACGCTGGTCTTCAGTTCTAAGCTAGGAGTCGAAGATGGCTAAAGTCGAATCTCAAGCCGGCGAACTGCAAGAAAAGCTCATTGCAGTAAACCGTGTTTCGAAAACTGTTAAAGGTGGTCGTATCATGTCCTTCACCGCGTTGACCGTGGTGGGTGATGGTAACGGCCGTGTAGGTTACGGTTACGGTAAAGCCCGTGAAGTTCCGGCTGCTATTCAAAAAGCAATGGAACAGGCTAAGCGTAACCTGAACAAGGTTGAGCTGAACAACGGCACTCTGCACCACCCGGTGCGTGGTGTTCACTCTGGCTCCACCGTGTTCATGAAGCCGGCCTCCCAAGGTACTGGTATCATTGCAGGCGGCGCTATGCGTGCTGTTCTGGAAGTTGCCGGTATCCACAACGTGCTGGCCAAGACCTACGGTTCCACCAACCCAATCAACGTTGTTCGCGCTACTGTAGACGCTCTGGTTCACGGTCAATCACCGGAACAGATCGCTGCCAAGCGTGGTCTGCGCGTTGAAGAAATTCTGGGGTAATGCGACATGGCTAACACTGTAAAAGTAACTCAAACTCGCAGCTCTATCGGCCGTCTGCCAAAGCACAAGGCGACTCTGCGTGGTCTGGGTCTGCGTCGCATTGGTCACACCGTTGAGCTGGAAGATACTCCTTGCGTACGCGGCATGATCAACCAGGTTTATTACATGGTTAAGGTGGAGGGCTAAGCATGCGTCTGAACACTCTGTCTCCGGCCGCTGGTTCCAAGCCTGAAAAACAACGTCGTGGTCGTGGTATCGGCTCCGGCCTGGGCAAGACTGGTGGTCGTGGTGTTAAAGGCCAAACCTCTCGTTCCGGTGGCGGCAAAGTTCGCAACGGTTTCGAAGGTGGCCAGATGCCTTTGAAAATCCGTCTGCCGAAGTTCGGTTTCTTCTCTCGCAAATCTTTGGTTTCTGCCGAAGTGCGTCTGAACGAAATCGCCCTGGTAGAAGGTGATGTGGTCGACCTGAGCACTCTGAAGCAAGCCGGTGTTGTTACTAAGAACATCGTGTTCGCTAAAGTTGTTCTGTCAGGCAACATTGACCGTGCTGTGACCGTTCGTGGTCTGTCCGTCACCAAAGGTGCACGCGCAGCCATCGAGGCCGCTGGCGGTAAAATCGAGGAATAATCAGTACAATGGCTAAGAAACCAGGATTGGATGTTAAAGCACAGGGTGGTCTGAGTGAACTGAAGAGCCGTCTGCTCTTCGTTCTCGGGGCGATTATCGTTTTCCGTGCAGGCTCTTATGTGCCGATTCCTGGTATTGACGCCGCCGTACTGGCCGAGTTGTTCCAGCAACAGAAGGGCACCATCATTGAGATGTTCAACATGTTCAGTGGTGGTGCACTCTCGCGTGCTTCTATTCTTGCGTTGGGGATCATGCCGTACATTTCGGCATCGATCATTATCCAGCTGCTGACAGTGGTTCACCCCGCTCTTGCTGAACTCAAGAAAGAAGGTGAATCCGGCCGTCGCAAGATTAGCCAATATACCCGTTGGGGCACGCTGGTTTTGGGAACTTTCCAGGCCATTGGTATTGCAACCGGTCTGCCGAATATGATGCATGGACTCGTGACTAATCCGGGTCTAGGCTTCTATTTCACAGCGGTTGTGAGTCTGGTCACCGGTACCATGTTTTTGATGTGGTTGGGTGAGCAGATTACCGAGCGTGGGATTGGTAATGGTATCTCGTTGATTATTTTCACAGGTATCGTTGCTGGTCTGCCGCATGCCATTGGCGCTACGGCCGAACAGGCACGTCAAGGGGAATTGCACATCCTGCTGTTGTTGTTGCTGGGCTTGATTGTTTTCGCAGTGACTTACTTTGTGGTGTTCGTGGAGCGTGGTCAGCGTCGTATCGTCGTTAACTATGCCAAACGTCAACAAGGCCGCCAGGTATTTGCCGCGCAAAGCACACACCTGCCGTTGAAAGTGAATATGGCTGGTGTGATTCCTGCGATTTTCGCATCCAGTATCATCCTCTTCCCAGGGACCATTACCTCTTGGTTTGGTCAGGGCGAGGGTAAAGTAGCTGATATCCTGCAACAGGTCTCTATGGTCCTGCAGCCGGGTCAACCGCTTTACGAAATGCTGTATGCAGCAGCCATTATCTTCTTCTGCTTCTTCTATACCGCGCTGGTGTTCAACCCCCGCGAGACAGCAGATAATCTGAAGAAGAGTGGAGCCTTTATCCCGGGGATTCGCCCGGGCGAGCAGACAGCACGTTACATCGATAAGGTTATGACTCGCCTGACATTGGCAGGTGCGCTCTATATAACCTTTATCTGTCTGGTACCCCAGTTCTTGATGACTGCCTGGAACGTACAGTTCTACTTCGGTGGCACTTCGCTGCTGATTATCGTGGTAGTTATCATGGACTTCATGGCTCAGGTACAAACCCATATGATGTCTCATCAATATGGCGACGTCCTGAGGAAGGCCAACCTGAAGGGCTACGGCCGCTAAAGGTCGGCGTAGTTACGGAGTTAAGCAATGAAAGTTCGTGCTTCCGTTAAGGCAATCTGCCGTAACTGCAAAATCATCAAGCGTCACGGTGTGGTGCGTGTGATTTGCAGCGAGCCAAAGCATAAACAGCGCCAAGGCTAATTTTTTACGGTTAGTACTTGCAACAAATAGTTGTGCTGGCTAATATAGCCAGCCAACTTTTGTTGTGTATTGGTTGACCGCCACGTATCCGCTCACGGGCTTTGTGGTGGTCGTAATCTACTATATGTAGGAGTGAATAGTGGCCCGTATCGCTGGCATTAACATTCCTGACCATAAGCATGCAGTCATCGCTTTGACTGCTATTTATGGCGTCGGTCGTACCCGCTCCAAGGCCATCTGTGCCGCAGCCGGTATCGCTGAGAATGTGAAAATTAAAGACCTGGACGAAGCTCAGATCGAGAGTCTGCGTGAACAAGTAGGTAAATTCACCGTTGAAGGTGACCTGCGTCGTCAGATTTCCATGAACATCAAGCGATTGATGGATCTGGGTTGCTACCGTGGTTTGCGTCACCGTCGTAGCCTGCCTGTTCGTGGTCAACGTACCAAGACCAACGCTCGTACCCGTAAGGGTCCGCGCAAGGCTATCAAGAAGTAACGGGAAGGTAGAAAATGGCTAAAACTCCGACTCGTGCTCGCAAGCGCGTTAAAAAGCAAGTGAGCGACGGTATTGCGCACGTTCATGCATCTTTCAACAACACAATCGTGACCATTACTGACCGTCAGGGCAATGCTCTGTCTTGGGCTACTTCTGGTGGTTCCGGTTTCCGTGGTTCTCGTAAGTCCACCCCGTTCGCTGCTCAGGTAGCTGCAGAGCGCGCTGGTGAGATGGCCAAAGAATATGGCGTCAAGAACCTGGAAGTCATGGTCAAAGGTCCGGGTCCCGGTCGTGAGTCTTCCATCCGCGCCCTGAACGCGGCTGGTTTCCGCATCACTAACATTACTGATGTGACTCCGATCCCGCACAACGGTTGTCGTCCTCCCAAGAAGCGCCGCGTATAACGCTGTAGCTACTTGGTCTAGGATTGTTGGAGAAAGAAGATGGCAAGATATATCGGTCCTAAGCTTAAGCTTAGCCGTCGTGAGGGCACCGACCTCTTCCTGAAGTCAGGTGTTCGTGCGATTGATTCTAAGTGCAAGATTGACACCGCCCCTGGTCAGCACGGTGCGCGTAAAGCGCGTCTGTCCGACTACGGTGTTCAGCTGCGCGAGAAACAAAAAGTTCGTCGTATCTACGGCGTATTGGAAAAACAGTTCCGCAACTACTACCGCGACGCTGCCCGTCAAAAGGGTAACACCGGTGAAAACCTGTTGCAGCTGCTGGAAGGTCGTTTGGACAACGTTGTTTACCGTATGGGCTTCGGCGCTACCCGTGCTGAATCTCGTCAGCTGGTGAGCCACAAGGCCATCATGGTTAACGGTCGCGTTGTGAACATTCCTTCTTTCCAGGTTTCCCCTGAGGACGTGATCTGCGTTCGTGAGAAGGCTAAGAAGCAAGCGCGTATCAAAGCTTCCCTGGAAGTTGCTGGTCAGCGTGAGAAGCCGACTTGGGTAGAGGTTGACGCCGCTAAAATGGAAGGTGCTTTCAAGCGTCTGCCAGAGCGTTCCGACCTGTCTGCCGACATTAACGAACAGCTGATCGTCGAGCTTTACTCCAAGTAAAGCTAGCTTCTAAAGAGAGGACACAATGCTGGGTTCTGTAACAGATTTTCTTAAACCGCGGCTAGTTGACATCGAGCAAGTTAGCCCGACTCATGCGAAAGTGACTCTTGAGCCACTCGAGCGTGGCTTTGGTCACACGCTGGGCAACGCCCTGCGTCGTATTTTGCTGTCATCTATGCCCGGTTGTGCAGTTACTGAAGTCGAAATTGACGGGGTACTGCATGAGTACAGCAGCAAAGAAGGTGTACAGGAAGACATTCTTGAAATCCTGCTCAACCTGAAAGGTATCGCTGTGAAGCTGGAAGGCAAGGACGAGGTAACTCTGTCCCTGACCAAGTCTGGAACAGGCCCCGTTACCGCTGGTGATATCACTCACGGTGATGAAGTCGAGATCGTAAACCCGGAGCACGTAATCTGCCACCTGACTGGTGCCAATGCTGAAATCAGCATGCGCCTGAAAGTTCAGCGCGGTCGTGGTTATGTGCCTGCTTCTGCTCGTGTTCACAACGATGATGAAGAGCGTCCTATTGGTCGCCTGCTGTTGGACTCCGCGTTCAGCCCCATCGTTCGTATTGCCTACAATGTTGAGGCAGCACGTGTGGAACAGCGTACCGACTTGGACAAGCTGGTCATCGACATGGAGACCAATGGTACCCTGGATCCTGAAGAAGCCATCCGTCGTTCTGCCACTATTTTGGCCGAGCAACTGGAAGCATTCGTGGATCTGCGCGATGTCAGCGTGCCCGAGAAGAAAGAAGAGAAACCCGAGTTTGATCCGATTCTGCTACGTCCTGTCGATGATTTGGAGCTGACAGTTCGTTCTGCGAACTGTCTGAAGGCAGAAGCTATCCACTATATTGGTGATCTGGTACAGCGTACCGAAGTTGAGTTGCTTAAGACTCCTAACCTCGGTAAGAAGTCCCTGACTGAGATCAAGGACGTGTTGGCCTCCCGTGGTCTGTCTCTTGGCATGCGCCTTGAGAACTGGCCGCCCGCCAGCATCGCTGACGAGTAATCCAGATTACGGGTTTCACAGATTTAGTTAGAAGGATAAGGTCATGCGCCATCGTTTGAGTGGTCGTCAACTGAACCGGAACAGCAGCCATCGTCAGGCAATGTTCCGCAACATGGCCAGCTCCCTGGTTCGTCATGAGATCATCAAGACGACTCTGCCTAAGGCAAAAGAGCTGCGTCGTGTAGTTGAACCGCTGATCACCCTTGCCAAGACTGATAGCGTTGCTAATCGTCGCCTGGCATTTGCCCGTACTCGCGATAACGCGATCGTGGCTAAGCTGTTCAATGAACTGGGCCCGCGCTACCTGGAGCGCGCCGGCGGTTATACTCGCATTCTGAAATGCGGTTTCCGTGCAGGCGACAACGCCCCTATGGCTTATATTGAGCTGGTAGACCGCCCGGCCGCTGCTGAAGCAGCTGCTGAGTGATAAAGAAAAAGCCGGGCTTGTCCCGGCTTTTCTTTTAATCCATTCTGATACTGCCTCAACTGCCTCAACTGCCTCAACTGCCTCAACTGCCTCAACTGCCTCAACTGCCTCAACTGCCTCAACTGCCTCAACTCATTATTCAACTTCTTCTATATAGGAAGTAAGAGTTGTTCCTGACCTGGCGAAATGGTGAATTGTCTTTCATTTCATCCAAACATCGCTGGCCAGCTGGATATCTCCCACCAGGTCGCACAGGGGTCTACATACACCCGTTTGCCCAGTTGCGGGCATTTTCCCTTGTAGGGTCTCAGTCGCAAGTCCATCTTGGCCTCCTTGTTTTCGGCCATTCTAGCAACCAGAAGGGTGTTTCTGTGGATAAGTTTGTATAAAAGCTGTGCCTGGATATGAATAACTAAAAAAGTGCTGTTTTTTGCAATTTTATTGCAGATAAGGGGTTGCCAGAAAGAATCTGTTCCCTATAATGCGCCTCCATCGACAGGGCAAGCGGCAACGCAAACAACCTCGTCGGTAACCTCGAAAAGCCTTTGAAAATAAGGCTTGACTCGAGAAGGCGGTTGAGTAGAATTCCACTCCCGCAGCAACACA
>NZ_JANFNV010000013.1:0-102178 GCF_024436075.1 Aeromonas sp. JL9
CACCTTGCGTTACTGACGCTGGCTTGCGCCGTGATCTGCTCGCGCTTCGCTGAGAGGTTTTGTTAGCGGCTCTTAGTCTGTCCATTTGATAAGCACCCCTGCCACTGGGGGAGGGAATTTGTTACCCTGCACCATGATAAAAACGGTTGCCGTATGACTGCGAGCAACAGGTGAGGAGCAGGGCATGTTATTGAGTTTCTTGATCATCGCTTCAGGTTGGTGGCATATCCGTGCTGCCTATGGTTCAGACAGCCGCCAGTTCTATATCAGCAAGCCGCTTACCATGCTGCTTATCATCGCGTTGGCGTTCGGCTACCAGAGTTATGACCACGATGGTTCTCACGCCTGGATCCTGCTCGGCCTCTGCCTCTCGCTGGCGGGCGATGTGCTGCTGATGTTGCCAAGTGATCGCTTTATTCAGGGGTTGGCGGCATTTCTTGTCGCGCATCTCTGCTATATCGTCGGTTTTGCCCAAGGGCCATTGCTGCTCAATCTGGTGGATGGTTTGCTGCTGTTGCTGATCGCTGGCATGGTTTTTGGCCTGCTGTGGGGCAAGCTGGGGGAGATGCGGATCCCGGTCTTCTGCTACATGCTGGTGATCATCGGCATGGCCTGGGTGGCTGCCGGTGCCTGGCACGCCTCTCTCACAGCCGGTTCTGCCGCCGCTCTGGTGGGGGCGCTGATGTTCCTCTTCTCCGACAGCATGCTGGCGCTCGATCGCTTCCGCCGCCCCTTTCCCCACGCCCGCGCCTGGGTGATGAGTAGCTACTTCGCGGCGCAATTCCTGATTGCAGGGTCGCTGGCGGGATAACGCCTTCTGGTTGAGTGCAGGTAACAGATAACGAAAAACGGGCGCTTGCCCGTTTTTCGTTTTATGCCCGGCGTTTTTCACGCCTCTAGCGGTTCGGCATCCGCAGCCCGTGGGGCGGGGGATTTGAGCAACAGCATCAGGCCGCTGGCGATCAGCAGGAAGATCCCCATGATGTAGAACACCTGGTTGTAGGCCATGATGGCCGCTTCCCGGTTGATGGTATTGGCCAGCATGGCGTGGGCTTGCTGCTGGGCAATCTCGGGGCCTGAACCCTGCGCCATCATGCTCTGGGCCAGCTGCAGCAGATAGCTCTGCCCCTCGATACTGCTGGCGGCCAGAGTGCTGCCAATCTGCAGCACATGGGTGCGGGTATCGTTGTCGAGCAGGGTCGCGATGATAGCGATACCGAACGCACCACCGAGGTTGCGCAGCACGTTGAGCAGGGTCGAGGAGGAGGGGATCTCGTCGTGGTTCAGGCTGGCGGTGGCGACCAGGGAGAGCGGCACCATGATGAAGGGCTGCCCCAGCGCCCGCACGATCAGCGACTGGATCAGCTGCGGCCCGGCGTAGTCGGCACTCATGTTGACGTTCATAAAGCAGCTGACGGCGAAGATAAGGAAGCCGAAGCTCACCAGATAGCGCGGGTCTATCTTGTGGGTCAGCCTGGGCACCAGCGGTAGCACCAGCAGTTGCGGCAGCCCCATCCACATCAGTACCTCGCCGATCTCCAGCGCGTTGTAGTTGTGGATCTGGGTCATATAGAGCGGCAGCACATAGATGGAGCCCATCAACGCCATGCCGAGGATCAGATAGGCGAAGCAGGCCAGCGCGAAGCGCGGGTTGTGCAGCAGCCGCAGATTGACCAGCGGGTGACGGCGGATCAGCTGGCTGATGACGAAGAACACCAGCGCCACCGCCGAGATGACCGCCAGTCGCACGATGAAGCTTGAACCGAACCAGTCCTCCCGGTTGCCCTCTTCCAGTACCACCTCCAGCAAGCCGAGGCCGAGTGCCATGGTGACAATCCCGATGAGGTCTACCCGCTTGATCACGGCCCAGTCCACCGGTTTTTTATCAAGCCCGTGGGCCAGCATGGCCATCACCAGCAATCCTGGCGGCACGTTGAGATAGAAGATGTAGTGCCACGACATTTGCTCGGTGAGCCAGCCGCCGAGGGTCGGACCGATGGCGGGGGCGAAGGTGGCACAGAGACCGAACAGCGCCATGCCGGTGGCCCGCTTTTGTAGCGGCAACAGGGTGACGATGAGGGAGAAGGCCATCGGGATCAGCGCCCCGCCGGTGAAGCCCTGCAGCGCCCGGAAGACGATCATGCTGGTGAGGTTCCAGCTGAACGAGCAGAGCACGGAGGCAGCGATAAAGGCGCCGGTGGTCCAGAGCAGGTAACGGCGCACGCTCAGCCCCCGGCTCAGCCAGCCGCTCAGGGGGATGGCGATCATCTCCGCCACCAGATAGGAGGTGGAGATCCAGGAGCTTTCGCTCAGGGTGGCCGACAGGGCCCCCTGAATATCCTTCAGGGAGGCATTGGTGATCTGGATATCGAGGATGGCCATGAAGGCGCCGATAAGCCCCCCCATGACCGCGATCCAGTTGCGACGTGGAATGGGTTCCATCAGTTGGCAGCCACCACGGGCTCAGGAGTGCGGGTATCCACGATCACTTCGGTGGAGAGACCCGGCAGCAGCTTGCCTGCCAGCGGGCCCGGCTCGGGGATGCGGATCTTCACCGGTACCCGTTGCACGATTTTGGTGAAGTTGCCGGTGGCATTCTCCGGTGGCAGCAGGGCGAACTTGGCGCCGGTGGCCGGGGCCAGGCTGTCGATGATCCCCTCGACCGGTTGATCCGGGTAGGCATCGAGTACCACTTCGACCTTCTGGCCCGGCTGCATATGGGCGAGCTGGGTCTCCTTGAAGTTGGCCTCGACCCACACCTGCTGCAGCGGCACCAGGCTGGCGACCTGCATACCGGACTGGACGTAGAGCCCTTCCCGCAGGCTGCGCTTGCCGATGATGCCATCGGCCGGTGCCCGCAGTTCGGTGTAGCCGAGCTCCAGCTTGGCCTGCTCCAGTTGCGCTTCGCTCAACGCCAGCTTGGCCAGATTCTGTTTGCGCTCGGCATCCAGTACCAGCAGTCGCTCACGGGCTGCTTGCAGGGCGGCTTGGGCCTCCCGGGCTTGCGCCTGATTGACCTGCAGGCCGGCACGCACCTCGTCCAGACTGTCTTGCGAGCTGTAGTGGCGCTGGTTGAGCTGACTGATCCGGTTGACCTGCTGGCTGGCGCGTAGCTGTTCGGCCTTGGCGGAGGCGACCTTGGCCTCGGCTTGCTGGATCAGGCTCAGTTGTTGGGTGCGGGTGGCAGCCAGATTTTCGGCCGTCGCCTGATTGAGGCGCAGGTCGGCTTCGGCCTCCGCGACCCTGGTTTTGTATTCGCGATCATCGAGACGAGCGATCAGTTGGCCCGCTTTGACCGGCTGGTTGTCGGTGACCAGCACTTCGCGGATATAGCCGGGCAGCTTGGAGCTGATCCCGGTCACTTCACTTTGCAGATAGGCGTTGTCGGTGCTTTCAAAATAGCGGCCGTGAAGATACCAGTAACCGGCGAACAGCAGACCGAGCAGCGCCAATATCATGGCTGCCAGCAGGGGAATTTTTTTGTGTTGACTCATTTTTGTGATTCCTGAACTTAAGGGGCGCAGGCTAACACTGGTCAACTGTTTCGATTAGTATTGGTTCACGAGATATACAGTTTCACTGGTGCAACAATGGATCTCAATGCCGCGTTAATTCTGGTGCGTATCGTCGACAAGGGCTCGTTTACGGCGGCCGCCCGCGAGCTGGGGATGACCAAGGCGATGGTCAGCCGCCGCATCGCCGAGCTGGAACAGCGGCTCGGTGTGCGTCTGCTCTATCGCTCCACTCGTCAGCTCACTTTGACCGAGGAAGGGGAGAAGTACTACCTGCACTGTAGCAAGGCGGTCGATGCCCTGACCGAAGCCGAGCTCATGCTGAGCGCCAGCCAGCAGGAGGTAACCGGCACCCTCAAACTGGCGGTGCCTATCGAGACGGGGCAACTGGTGGTCGGGCGCTTGGTCGCCAAGTTTTTGCAGGCCTATCCCGCCCTGCAGGTGGAGCTGGAGCTGACCAACCGGGTGGTGGACCCCATCAGTGAAGGGTTGGATGCGGTGGTGCGGATTGGCGACATGAGCGACTCCAATCTGGCTGCACGCCGACTCTGGAGCACCGGGCGGCTGCTCTGTGCCAGCCCGGACTATCTGGCCCGCAGCCCGGTCATCGCGCGGCCGGAGGATCTGGCCAACCACGAGCGGGTGACGGTGAGCAGCGGGTTTCTCGCCTCTCACTGGTGCTTCGAGCTGGATGGCAGAGAGGTGCTGGTTGACCCCCCATCCCGTTTTCGGGTCAATAATATTACCTGTGCCCGGGAGGCGGCGAAGGCGGGGCTGGGGTTGGCCTCGTTACCCGCTATGCTCTGTCAGGATGAGCTGGCCAGCGGCGAGCTGGTGATCCTGCTGCCAGAGTGGCAGCAACCCAGGGTGCCGATTTATTTGCTGTTTCCGGAGCGGCAACTGATGCCGCGCAAGTTGCGGGCATTCATCGATTTCATGATTGAGAACGGCGCCGAGTTTGGCATCGACAAGCTGTTGTAAGGGGGAGCTATGGATAACTGGATCAATCTCTATCGCGCCTCACACACCCTGGAGGCGCACGCGTTGAAAGGGGCGCTGGAGGCGGAAGGGGTGCTGGTGCGCCTCAATGGCGAGGGACTGTCTGGCGCCCTTGGCGAGCTGCCGGTCGACATGTTGCAGGTGACCCTGATGGTGCGGGCCGAGGATCGCAGCAAGGCAGGACGGGTCATTGAGCGTTACCAGCAGCGTCAGGGTAACGGCTGGCTGTGCGGTCAGTGCGGGGAGGAGAACGGCGCCAACTTCGACGTCTGCTGGCGCTGTCACCACGATCCCCACGACAGCTGATCTTTCTTCCGCTAGCGCGGCGGGAACTCGATATCTTCCCCTGCGCTGGCATCGTGATAGGTCGCCAGATCCAGCTCGTTTTCGCTGCGGGCGATCAGCACCGACACCAGAATATCCCCCGATACGTTGACCGTGGTGCGCGCCATGTCGAGGATCCGGTCAATGCCTGCAATCAGTGCCACCCCTTCCAGCGGCAAGCCCACCGCCGTCAGGGTCAGGGTCAGCAGCATCAACCCGGTGCCAGGGGTACCTGCCGTACCGATACTGGCCAGGGTGGCGATGCTGATGATGGTCAGATAATCGACCATGTGCAGATCCACCCCGAATGCCTGAGCCACGAACAGCGCAGTCACTCCCTGATAGAGGGCTGTGCCATCCATGTTGATGGTGGCGCCGATGGGCAGCACCTTGGCGGTGATGGCGGGAGAGACTCCCAGCCGCTTCTCGGCGCAGGCCAGACTGATGGGCAGGGTGGAGTTGCTGGAGCTGCTGGTGAAGGCCACCGCCTGGGCATCAACGATGCTCTTGAAGTAGTGCAGTGGATTGAGCCGTGCCAGCAGGAGCAGCAGGGTGCTATAGACCCCGAGCACGTGCAGCAGGCAGCCGAGGTAGACGGCGCCGATCACCTTGAGCAGCGGCAGCAGCAGGTCGAGACCGTACTTGCCGGTCATCCAGGCCATCAGGGCGCAGACACCGTAAGGGGCGAGCGCCATCACCATCTGGGTCAGCTTGAACATCCCCTCGGCCAGCGAGGTGAAGAAGAGGATGGCGGGGCGGCCACGGCGACCGCTGGCATTGAGGGCGACCGCCAGCGCCACCGCAAAGACGATCACTTGCAGGATCTTGCCATCCACCATCGCCTGTACCGGGTTACTCGGCACCAGATGGCTCAGCACGCTGGCCAGGGTCGGGGGTTCCGACATGCCGATCCGCTCATAGGGGCCCATGTCGGCGCCCATGCCGGGCTCCAGCAGCCAGCCCATCATCAGGCCGATGCAGATGGCGATGGCGGTCGAGCAGAAGTAGAGGCAGATCGCCTTGCTGCCGATGCGATCGAGGGCCTTGCCCTTGAGCAGCGAGGTGAGACCGGCAATGACCGAACAGAAGATAAGGGGCACCATCAGCATCTGGATGGTGTTGACGAACAGGACGCCAAGGGGCTTGAGCAGCAGGGCTTGCTCTTCAAAGCCGACGCCCAGACCCACCCCTGTCAGCATGCCGATCAGGGTCTTGAGCCAGAGTGGTCGGCGGGTCCAGATCTGCCAGGGCTTGAGAGCCTCTCCATGGAACAGCATGACGCCAATATCCTTATACATTGTCTGCGATGGCCAAAAAGGGGCGCCAGTGTAGCGATCCCTGACGCGGGTTGCCACATTATCGACAAAGCGGTGGCGGTGACCACTCCCCTGACCAGGTAATGCGCAATTTATTGGCCTATATCAAGATCCCTCCGGGCGTGGAGATATTTAATTGGCATTAAATATGTTCATTATTGAGGTGAGAGATGTCGCAATCGGTTCATGGTCACGAAGTGATGGAGATGATGTTGGCACAAGGGGGGCAATTTACCCGTGCCAGCCTGAAACAGGCGATGGCCGAGCGGTTCGGTGCCGAGGCCCGTTTTCATACCTGTAGCGCCAGCGAGATGGATGCAGAAGCGCTGATCGACTTTCTGGCTGCCCGCGGCAAATTCATCGACTCGGCCGAGGGTTTCCAGACCCGTGCCGACAAGATCTGCAACCACGGTTAACCCCGCAGCGAGCGCATCATGGCGCTCGCTCAATTCTTCGCCCTTTGCTATATTTCGCCCCCTCTCTTTTCCCTATTCAGGGCGTAGCCCGGGCGTTGTATGGATACTTTCTCTGCCGCAGTCATGCTGTTTCTGATCATGGACCCGCTGGGCAACCTGCCGGTCTTCCTCTCTATCCTGCGTCATATCGATCCCAAGCGACGTCGCAAGGTGATGATCCGCGAGCTGCTCTTCTCGCTGGCCATCATGATGCTGTTCCTGTTCGTTGGTCAGCAGATCCTTGGCTTCCTCAACCTGCGGCAGGAGGCGGTCAGCATTGCGGGGGGCATTATCCTGTTCCTGATCGCCATCAAGATGATCTTCCCGAGTGAGGGGGGCGTGACCGGGCTGGCGGCGGGCGAGGAGCCCTTCCTGGTGCCGATGGCGATCCCGATGATCGCCGGTCCGTCGATCCTCGCCTCCTTGATGCTGCTGGCCAATCAGGAGCCGACCCGGATGGTGGACTGGTCGCTGGCACTCTTTCTGGCCTGGGCCGCCAGCGCGGTGATCCTGATGTTCTACGAGGTATTCAACAAGCTGCTGGGTGAGCGGGGACTCACTGCGGTGGAGCGGTTGATGGGCATGCTGTTGGTGATGATCTCGGTCCAGATGTTGCTGGACGGGGTACATCACTATCTGGCGGTGACCGGTCAGGGCTGAGCGGTTTACATATTGAAGTGAATGAAACGGGGCTACGCAGAGCCCCGTTTTTTGTGCCGCCGAGAAGGCGTGCCGTCACCCGTGAGTGGTCGCTGCAGGTTCCAGTTTGCTCATGATGAGGGAGAGCAGCAGCTCCCGCAGCCAGCGGTGGCCCGGATCCTCGCTGTGACGCTGATGCCAGATGAGCAGATGGGAGATGCTGTCCAACCCGATGGGCAGCGGCAGCTGCAACAGCGGATAGACCTGGGTGGCGTGGCGGGCGTAGAGCCGGGAGAGGGTCACTATCATGTCGGAGTGCATCCCCATCCGCAGCGCCGCCTCGAAGGAGGGAACGGTTGCCTCGATACGTCGGTAGAGATCCTGCTCTGCCAGCTTGTGATCCAGCATCCAGCGGTCCCGCCCCTCGCAGTAAGTCTGCACATGGGGATAGCTGAGGTAGTGCTCCAGATTCCAGTTGGGCTCCCGCAGCGCGGGGTGGTGCTGCTGCACCAGACAGGTGAGATCATCGACCGCCAGCACTCGCTGACAGATGCTGTCGGGCAGGGTATCGAGCCGATAATCGGAGCTGATGCAGTTCTCCCGCACCGCGAAGGCGATGTCCACCTGTCCCTGACTCATCTCGGTCAGGCTGTTCTCGGTCCACTCCTCGTAGCGCAAGCGGATCCGTGGTGCCTGCCGCTTCAGCTCGCTCAGGTAGAGAGGGGCAAACAGGGTGAAGGCGCTGTCCATGCTGGCGATGACGAACTCCCGCTCCGAGCTGGCGGGGTCGAACTCGGGCGGCTGGATCAGGTTGTCCAGCGACAGCAGGATGGGTTGCAACTGCTGTTGCAGCGCAAGGGCGCGGCCGGTGGGTTCCAGCCCATAGGCGGAGCGGATGAAGAGGGGATCATTGAAGGTATCGCGCAGACGGCCGAGGGCTTTGCTGACGGCGGACTGGCTCAGATGAAGGCGGCGTGCGGCCTTGCTGCCATTGCGCTCTTCCAGCAGTACTTGCAGGATAATCAGCAAATTGAGGTCGATGCGACCCAGTTGTTCCAGCAGCATGATATGAATCCTCTTCAATTCTAAGATGAATTTATACCATTTGTTTTCATATCTTGGCGATCTTATCCTCGAATGGTCTCAGGTTCGCATGAACCACTGGTACAGGATGTAGCGGTTGAGGGGACATGTAGCACAATCAATATGGCGACCTCAGGGTCGCCCTATTTTTTGGCTATGATTTATTTGCTCACTTGCACCTGCCTTGATTTTGCCCAACAATCCCTGCGCTCTATTTTGATACAAGTAACAGATATCTCTTTGTGAGGGAGTATCCCTATGGGACTCGGTGGAATTCATATCTGGCATATGCTGATCCTCTTGCTGGTCGTTGTGCTGGTCTTCGGCAGCAAGCGTCTTGCCAGTGCAGGTGAGGATCTGGGTACCGCCATCAAAGATTTTCGCAAGGCGATGCGTGACGACGCAAATCATCCGAAATAAGCAGTAGGAGTAGAAAATGTCTGTAGACGAGAAAGTTGAACTGAACGAAACCTGTGACAGCTGCGGCTGTTTTGCCGAGATCGGCACCATCATCGGCGAAGGCGACGATGTGATGGATCTGGTTATTGAAGCCGCTGCCGAGGCGGATGCCCGCGCCAAGCTGGCTGCCTATGAAGCACTGGCCAAACAGGTCACTGCCGAAGCTCAAGTGAGCAGCGAACTGACCCAGGGCGCCAACGGCGTGATCCTGAAAGCCCGCCTGCAATTCACCTGCACCGCCGAAAAACTGATTTTCGAAATGCGTGCCCGCTCTATCTGAGTTGTCTGATAACGCGGCAGGTTTGCCTGCCGTGTTGACCCTTCTGCTGTGGGTCGGCGTTCTATAGTTACTCTATCCCACAGACGTTTTTGCCCGGCGCGAGTCGGCCAACAGAAGGCGCAAACATCATGACGCAGCGATGGATTTCTGCCCCCAATCCCACCCTCTATCGTGATCCGTGCTGCCAACAGGCAGCAGGCGTGACCTCAGCACAGGGGCAGCCATCGTGATGCGACGCTGGATCTGGGCTCTGCTGGCCCTCTGCTGTTTTCCCCTGCTGGCGGCTGAACTCAAGCCACAGCGTCTGCCCCAACCCGGGGACCTCGAAAGCATTCTGCAAAAGCGCGAACTCAGGGCGCTGGTGGTCTATGAGCGCGGCTTCTATTTTCTCGATCGTGGCGCCCAGTACGGCATTCTGGTCAATCAGCTGCAAGGGTTCGAGCGCTGGCTGAACAAGACCTATCTCGCCAAAGAGAAGGTCAAACTCAAGGTGGTCTACATCCCGGTGCGTCAGGACAAGCTGCTGGACTATCTGACCGAGGGGCGTGGCGATCTGGTGGCGGCGACCATGACGGTGACCCCGACCCGGCGTGAACAGGTGGCCTTCTCCCGGCCGCTCATCTCTTCCATCGAGGAGTGGGTGGTGAGCCAGCAGAGCCTGCCTGCCTTCAGCCGTATTACCCAGCTCTCCGGCAGGCGGGTCTGGGTGCGCGCCAGCTCCAGCTACTACGAGAGTCTGCGTCAGCTCAACTGGCTGTTTCGCGAGCTGGGGCTGCCCCCCGTCTATATCGAGACGGTGCCCGAATACCTGCAGGATGGCGATCTGCTGGAGATGGTGGCCGCTGGCATTATTCCCCTGACGGTGACCGACAGCTACAAGGGGCGGATCTGGCTGGGTGGCATGATCTCCGGCCTCAAGGCTCACAAGTTGATCCCCCTGCGCAGCAAGGGCACCAGCGCCTGGGCGCTACGAAAGAACAGCCCCGAGCTGCTCAAGGCGGTCAATGGCTTTCTGGCGAGTGTCAGCCGCAACAGCCTCTACAGCGACATGACCCTGCGTCGCTTACTGGTTCGCAGCGATCAGATGAGCAATATCCTGGCGCCGGATCCTATGGGGCGCCTCGCGACCATTCGCAAGGTGCTGGAGAAGTACGCCAATCAATATGATCTCGACTGGCTGATGCTGGCGGCGCTTGGCTACAAGGAGTCCGGCCTCAATCCCAAGGCGCGCTCGCCCAAGGGGGCCGTGGGCCTCATGCAGCTGCTGCCCAGCACAGGGCGGGAAGTCGGCATCAACGGCGCCAGACTCACCACGCTGGAGGGAAATGTGGAGGCCGCCTGTCGCTACATGCGGTTGATCCTCGATACCTACTTCAATGATCCCAAGCTGGATCGGCTCAACCGCCACCTGTTTGCCCTCGCCGCCTACAACGCCGGGCCGAACCGGGTGCAGGCGCTGCGAGGCAAGGCGGAGAAACTGGGACTCGATCCCAACGTCTGGTTCGGTAACGTGGATCAGCTGGTGGCCAACGAAGTCGGACAGGGGCCGATCAACTATGTCGGCACCATCTACAAGTACTACGTGGCCTATCGTTTCAGCCTGCCCCAGATCGAGGGCAAGGCTGCCGCTATCGAAGCGGCTCAGCCCTGAGCCGGTTGACCGGCAGGGTCGCCTGCACGGTCGGCAATTGCCAGCCACCGTCCCTGTGTTGCAAAAACCAGTGAGCAGGGCCGGTGGCCGGGATGAGATCTGGCTGGCTGAGCTGGCCCAGATAGCGCAACATCGGGGTATCATGCAGTTCCATCAGCAACTCCTTTTGAATATGTGAAGAGGCTCGCCAGCGTTATGACACCCGGCCATGACAGCAGGATGACACCATGATCCCCGGATCCTTTGCCCTGATCGACGATCCCCAGCTGGCGCTGAAGGTGCGTTGTCACTGGATCCGTCATGCCCGCGAGCGGATCCAGGCGCAGTACTACAGCTGGGAGGAGGACAGCAGCGGCAAGCTGCTGCTGAGCGAGCTGCTTCACGCCGCCCGGCGCGGCGTCAAGGTGCAGCTGCTGGTGGATGATCTCTATGCCGGTGACAACCGCTTTCTGGAGATGGTGGCTCACTACCCGGGGATCGAGGTGCGGCTGTTCAACCCCTTCTGGCTGCGGGGCTGGCGCCCGCTGGCACTGCTGCTGGAGGGGCTGCTCAGCTTTCGCCGCATCAACCACCGGATGCACAACAAGCTGCTGCTGGTGGATGGCAAGCTGGCGCTGATCGGCGGGCGCAACATCGGTGATCGCTACTTCGGTCTGGATCCGCAGGCTCCCTTCGTGGATCTCGATCTCGCCTGTCAGGGGGGACTGTGCCAGCAGATGGCACAGGGGTTTGAGCAGTTCTGGCACAGCCGCTGGAGTCACCCCATCCGCCATCTGCTGCGCCGCGAGCTGCTGCCCGCTGAAATAGAGGTGGTCAACGACTTCCTGTTTACCATGACGGATCCGGCGGTGGCGACGGTTTACGATCTGCCTGCAGCGCTGTTTGACGAGCGCGCTTTGCCGCTGCAATGGCATGAGGGGCGGGCCGAGGTGTGGTTCGACCGTCCCGGCAAGGGGCTGATCTCCCGCCCCACCACTGCCCGCCAGCTTTGGCGCCAGCTGGCTGACAATCCCGGCTCGCTGGGGTTGGTGACCCCTTACCTCATCCTTACTCGCGGGTTCCGGCACCGTCTGGCGCGGCTGCGCCAGCAGGGGGTCGCCATCGACATTCTCACCAACTCGCTGGCCAGCACCGATGTGCCGCTGGTCTATGGCGCCTACCAACGTTATCTCGGCTGGTTGCTGCGGCGCGGGATCCGGGTCGCCGAGTTTGACCATGGCCACGGCAGCCTGCACGCCAAGCTGATCCTGCTGGGGGAGGAGCGGGCGCTGTTTGGCAGCCTCAACCTCGATCCCCGCTCGCTGTTTCTCAATACCGAGCTGATGCTGCATCTGCACTGCCCGCCGATCTGCGAGGCGCTGCGAACGTGGCTGGCTCGCTGGCAGGAGCAGGCGGGTGGATTGCCGCGCAAACCCGAGGGGTGGCCAAGGCGACTGATAGCCCGCCTGAGCGACTGGTTGCCACTGCGGCGTTGGCTGTGAGGCGGCCATTTTTTGTGCGAGATCTCGCAAAGCCTTGTAAGCCATTGCTGATGCCCTTTGCGGGTGAATAACCATGCATGAATCTATCTTGCTGTTTTATAACAATTTAGCGGTGATGATAAGGCTGTTTTTTGTACTCCGATGTGAATGGAATTGGCATAAAAACGTTTTTTATTTTGTTTTTATGCGTAATATTTCAGTTGCAAGGACAAACACGGTGGCTTGTCTGCCGTGTGGACGAAGGTTGTAACGGGTAGCTGGCCAGTTGCATCGCTGCAATTGGCGCTCACTTCAGATGGGTCGCGAACTATCGTAAAGTGAAACAGAGACCCGGTGTGGCCGGACTCCAATATGGAACATGCTATTTGCGAGGGGGTGACATGGACATGTCACCCCACTTTTTTGGCCGCTCGCCACCGTTTACCTTTTTCCATGACTGTTGCTCATCGTAAGAGCCGCAGAGGGCAAGGCAATAAAAAGAGGGCCGCAATAGCGGCCCTCGGTCTCATCTGCCCGGTGGATTAACCGGCCTTGACGCTGCGGCGACGTTGCAGCCAGACGATCGCCCCGAACAGCAGGAAGCCCGGGATCCACATCCACTCCTTGGTCCAGCGCTCGGTCGGCGCCTTGACGGTGAGGATCTCCTGATCGAACTCCAGTCCCATGGTGGCGGCCGGGCTGCCAAAGGCGACGTTGTCGATCAGCGTCTTGCCATCCTGCTCATAGAGGCTCAGCCCCAGATTGGCCAGCCGCTCTTCGCCATTCGCCCCATCCGGTACGGCGACCAGCAGGGTGAACTTGCGTGGCTTGCCCACTGCATCTTCACCGAGGATCCGCAGCCGCAGGGTGCTCTCCGCCTCCACTTCACCCATGGTTTGGGCCAGCTGGGCAGGCGGGGTCTCGCGATAGGGATCGTGCACCATGTCCATCCAGAAACCCGGGCGGAACAGGGTAAAGGCGACCAGTAACAGCAGCACGCTCTCGTACCAGCGGCTCTTCACCAGGAACCAGCCCTGGGTGGCGGCGGCGAAGATCAGCATGGCGATGGTCGCCACGATGAAGATCAGCACGCCGTGGGCGAAGTCCACGTCGATCAGCAGCAGATCGGTGTTGAAGATAAACAGGAACGGCAGCGCCGCGGTACGCAGGCTGTAGTAAAACGCCGTGATCCCAGTCTTGATGGGATCGCCCTTGGAGACAGCGGCAGCAGCGAAGGAAGCTAGCCCCACCGGCGGCGTCACATCCGCCATGATGCCGAAGTAGAAGACGAACAGGTGCACCGCGATAAGCGGCACGATCAGCCCGTTTTGCTGCCCCAGCGTCACCACCACCGGTGCCAGCAGGCTGGACACCACGATGTAGTTGGCGGTGGTGGGCAGCCCCATGCCAAGGATCAGGCTCAGCAGGGCGGTCAGCAGCAGCATCAGCAGCAGGTTGCCCATGGAGAGGAACTCCACCAGATCAGCCAGCACCAGACCAACCCCGGTCTGGGAGACCGCACCCACGATAATCCCCGCGGTGGCGGTGGCAATGCCGATACCGATCATGTTGCGGGCACCGGCGACCAGCCCTTCCCGCAGATCCACCACGCCGTCAGCGACGGTTCCGTAGTCATGCTTGCCGTCCTTGCGCAGCCAGTTGAGCAGCGGGCGCTGAGTCAGCAGGATGATCACCAGCATCACGGTACCCCAGAAGGCCGACAGCCCCGGCGAGAGGCGTTCCACCATCAGGCACCATACCAGTACTACCACCGGCAGCAGGAAGTGCAGGCCGGAGAGCAGCACGGCGCGGGTGTTGGGCAACTCGGTGAGCGGCTTGTCGGGATCTTCGGCAGGCAGCGGTTCATTGCTGGCGGCGATCTTCAACAGGGCCACATAGGTGGCAGCCAGCAGTACCGAGATCCCCGGCAGGGCGTAGTCACCCAAAGCAGGTTTGAGCCAGCCGAGGCCATAGTAGACCGCCAGTGACAGGCCGCTGATGAGGGCCGCGCCAAAGGCAAAACCGGTCAGGCGGCGCAGCCAGGGCTTGGGTTGATGGTTGCCGATGGGCTGCATGCCCAGTTTCAACGCCTCCAGATGGACGATGTAGAGCAGCGCTATGTAGGAGATGGCGGCAGGCAGGAAGGCGTGCTTGATGATCTCCACATAGGGGATGCCCACGTATTCGACCATCAGGAAAGCCGCAGCCCCCATCACCGGCGGCATGATCTGGCCGTTGACCGAGGAGGCCACTTCCACTGCCCCCGCTTTCTCTGAACTGAAGCCCACCTTCTTCATCATCGGGATGGTGAAGGTGCCGGTGGTCACCACGTTGGCAATCGACGAGCCGGAAATCAGACCGGTCAGGCCGGAGGCGACCACTGCTGCCTTGGCCGGGCCGCCGCGCAGGTGACCGAGCAGGCTGAAGGCGAGCTGGATAAAGTAGTGACCGGCACCGGCCCGCTCCAGCAGGGCACCGAACAGCACGAACAGAAACACGAAGCTGGTGGAGACGCCAAGGGCGATGCCGAACACCCCTTCAGTGGTGATCCACTGGTGGTTGGCCAGCGCGGTAAAGCCTACCCCGCGATGTGCCAGCAGTCCCGGCATCCAGGGGCCCGCCAGGCTGTAGATCAGAAAGACGATGGCGATGACCGCCAGTGCCGGCCCCAGGGCGCGGCGCGCCGCTTCCAGCAGCAGCGGAATGCCGATGCAGGCGGTCACCAGATCGGCGGTGGTGAGGGTGCCGGGACGCAGTGCCAGCGCTTCATACATCACAAACAGGTAAGAGGCGGCGCCAGCAGCGATCAGGCCGAGGGCGATATCGCCGAGGGGAACCCGATCCCGCGGCGAGGAGCGAAATGCCGGGAACACCAGAAAAGCGAGCAACAGAGCAAAGGTGAGGTGAATGGAGCGGGTTTCGGTGTCATTGAGTACGCCAAACCCCACCATGAAGGGGAGTGGCGAGGCGATCCAGAGCTGGAACAAGGACCAGGCCAGCGCCAGCGTGGTGATGATCCAGCCCAGCGGGCCCAGCGGCAGGCGAGCGCCCACGTCCTGGGCGATCAGTTCCTCGGTAGAGAGTTGTTTATCTTGCATAGGGTTAACTTGTGCCAACGAGTACAACAAGAGCGACACCCGCCCCCGCAATCAGGCGGCAGACGGGTGTCGAAGAGAGTGACAAAGGCCCCGGGGCCTTCAATCAGAGCCAGCCGCGCTCTTTGTAGTAGCGGGCAGCCCCTTCATGCAGCGGTGCAGAGAGACCCACCTTGATCATGTCGGCCTCTTTCAGGTCGGCAAAGGCAGGGTGCAGGCGCTTGAAGCGATCCAGGTTGTCGAACACCGACTTGACCAGCTGATAGACCACTTCCGGATCGGTTTTGGCGCTGGTGGAGAGCACCGCTTTGCCACCGATGGAGGGGGTCGGCTTGTCGCTGCCCTTGTAGATGCCGCCCGGGATCTCGGCCTTGCTGTAGTAGCTCTTCTCGGCCAGCAGCTTGTCGATGTCGGCGCCGGTCACAGGTACCAGTACCGCATCTGTGGTGGTGGAGGCTTCCTGAATGGCGCCGTTCGGGTGACCGACGAAGTAGCTCATGGCGTCGATGTTGTTGTCACCGAGGGCGGAGGCCTGTTCGGCCGGTTTCAGCTCGGAGACCAGACCGAAGTCACCCTTCTTCCAGCCTTTGACCGCCATGATCTCTTCCATGGTGTCACGCTGGCCGGAGCCCGGGTTGCCGATGTTGACCCGCTTGCCCTTCAGATCGTCGAAGCTGGCGATCTTGGCATCGCGGCGAGCCAGGATGGTGAACACCTCGCTCTGCAGGGAGAAGACGGCGCGCATATCGTCCATGGCCCCTTCGGCCTGGAACGGTGGCAGCCCTTTCATCGCCTTGAACTGGTGGTCGGATTGCATGATGCCGAAATTGAACTCACCGCTGCGGATGCCGTTGACGTTGGCAACACCACCGCCACTGGCCGGGGCGTTGCACTTGATCTGGTGATCGGCGGCGCCGCGATTGAGGAAGCGGCAGATGGACTGGCCAGCGACATAGTAGACGCCGGTCTGACCGCCGGTGCCTATGGTCACGAAGCGCTCCTGCGCTTGTACCGGACCGCCGAATGAAACACCGACCAGAGCCGCCGACAGGGCGCATGCCAAAGTTAATCCTTTCATTTTTTCTCCCTTTTCTTTGATTTTGTTTATCCGATCCCCGGATAAATTGATGGCAATCCCGTTCTGCGCCGGGCTTGCCCGCTCTTCTCGTTGCGCGAAAGCGGGGGAGTTGATTGCCCCCTTTTCCGGCGGTCACCCTCATCCTGTGGTGAGGCTACCGACCTCCTGTCGGTCGAAGATAAATTGGCCCCTGAGGGGCCAAATAAAAAGTTGCAAGCACTCCGATTAAGCACATTCACCCAACATAAATCAAACGAAATGGCAAAATCACGGAGTTTAATCTTGAGAAACATGACCTCGATCATTCATTTTCTAGCCGAAGATTAATTTGATATGAAGGGAAATGGAAGAGGGAAAAACTAGGGTGGGATTCTTATGTGGCCCTTGCGTGACAAGGGCCGGGGTCATACTGGATCAGTTGGCCGCGGTGGCCAGATCCAGGATAAAGGCGTACTCCAGCGCGATATCTTCGTAGGCTTTGAAGCGGCCCGACTTGCCACCGTGGCCGGCGTCCATGTCGGTGTTCAGTAACAACTTGTTATCATCCGTCTTCAGCTCGCGCAGCTTGGCGACCCACTTGGCGGGCTCCCAATACTGCACTTGAGAGTCGTGCAGTCCGGTGGTGACCAGCAGGTTGGGGTAGGCTTGTGCCTTGACCTGATCGTAGGGGCTGTAGCTCTTCATGTAGTCGTAGTAGCGCTTCTGGTTCGGGTTGCCCCACTCGTCATACTCTCCGGTGGTGAGGGGGATCGACTCGTCCAGCATGGTGGTGACCACATCGACGAACGGCACCTGCGCCACCACGCCGCGATAGAGCTCGGGCGCCTGATTGATGACCGCCCCCATCAGCAGGCCGCCGGCGCTGCCGCCCATGGCGTAGACCTGATCCCTGGCCCCGTAGCCTTGCTCCACCAGCGCCTTGGTGACATCGATAAAGTCATTGAAGGTGTTCTGCTTTTTCAGCAACTTGCCATCTTCGTACCAGTGACGGCCCAGCTCTTCGCCACCCCGGATATGGGCGATGGCGTAGACGAAGCCTCTGTCCAGCAGGCTCAGGCGCGAGCTGCTGAAGTCGGGATCCATGCTGGCGCCGTAGGATCCATAGCCATAGACCAGCAGCGGATTCTTGGGCGCATCGGCCTGCTCTTTCTTGAACTTATCCTTGCGATAGACCAGCGACACCGGCACCGATACGCCGTCGCGGGCGGTCACCCAGAGCCGCTCGCTGGCGTACTGATCGGCCTTGAAGCCGGCCACCGGCTGTTGCTTGAGCAGGGTACGCTTGCCGCTCGCCATGTCCAGCTCATAGGTAGAAGCGGGGGTGGTCATGGAGGAGTAGCCATAGCGCAGGGCGCTGGTATCCGGCTCCGGGTTGTAGGCGAGCCAGGTGACATAAGCGGGATCGTCGAAGGCGATCTCCTTCTCGTCACCGCTCTGCCAGTTGATCTGGCGCAGTCGGGTCAGCCCCTTGTTGCGCTCTTCCAGTACCAGCCAATCCTTGAACAGGGCGTAGCTCTCCAGCAGCACGTCCGGATTGGGGGCGATCACCGCCTTCCAGCGATCGACCGGGCTCTCCTTGGTCTCGTAGAGGCCGAAGTTCTTGCCATCCTTGTTGGAGCGCACATAGAAGCGGCCGCGGTAGTGATCCAGGCTGTATTCGTGATCCACCTGACGGGGCAGGAACAGGCGTGGGGCGTGCTCCGGCTGGTTGGCATCGATCAGCCGCGCTTCGCCTGTGGTGGTGCTGGAGAGGGCGATGACGATGAAATCTTCCGAGGTGGTGGCGTAGAGGCTGACGTAGAAGGAGTCATCCTTCTCCTCGTAGACCAGCTTGTCCGTGGCCGGATCCGTCCCGAGCGTGTGGCGATAGACCTGATAGGGCAGCAGTGTCTGCGGGTGCTTGCGCACATAGAAGACGGTCTTGTTGTCGTTGGCCCACACCAGATTGCCGGAGGTATTTTCCAGTTTGTCGGTGGCCCACTGGCCGCTCTCCAGATCGAGGAACTGGATCTGGTACTGACGACGGGAGAGGAAATCTTCCGCCACCGCCAGCCAGCGGTTGTTGCGGCTCACCTCAAGGGCGCCGAGGGCATAGAACTCGTGCCCTTCAGCCCGCAGGTTGCTGTCGAGCAGCAGACTCGCCTGCTCTTCACCGAGCTTGGTGCGCGAGTAGATCCCGTACTCCTTGCCCGGCTCATAGCGGGTCTGGTAGCGGTAGCCGTTCTTCACATAGGGTACCGACTCATCCTGCTGGGGGATGCGGGCGACCATCTCTTTGTAAAGCTGTTCGCGCAGGGGTTGGGTCGGCTTGAGGATGGCCTCGGTATAGGCGTTCTCGGCCTTGAGATAGTCCAACACCTCGGGCTTCTGCCGCTCGTCGTCACGCAGCCAGTAGTAGTTGTCGATGCGGGTATCCCCGTGTTTTTTCAGAGTGCGGGGATGTTTGGCGGCCACGGGCGGCTGGATTGGATGTTCGCTTGTCAGCATGGCGGGCTCTTCATTGGCATAAGTGGGGGGGAGAACTGTCAGAAAGGCTAGCAGCAGAACTCCTCGGGAAAAGGTAAACATGTCGCATCCTTGGCGCTGGAAAGGGTTGGTAGACCTGAGCATCGGCTCCATGAATTGGCGTTAAATCTGCCCCTTGTTGCCGGTGGTTGCAAGCAATCCCTTGTTATTGCAGGAAATGTAATCAAAAAAAGCCGCTATCTCGCGATAGCGGCCCTCTTTCTGGCCATGAGCGGCAAGAGTCCGCTCAGGTGTGCCTCACATGATATGGGAGTGCCCTCTCATGGCCAGTTTTCGTCAGCCGGGGTAGCTCGACCAGCGGTTGGTCGCGCCCTCGTTGCTGATACTCAGTACCTCATAGGGATGGCCAGGAATATCCATGCCCGGCGCACTCTGGGGCATGCCCGGAATGGTCAGGCCACGGATTGCCGGTTTTTCCCTGAGCAGCTTCTGCACATCGGCGGCCGGTACATGCCCCTCGATCACATAGCCATTTACGATACCGGTATGGCAGGAAGCCAGTTCCGGCGCGATACCGTATTGCTGCTTCACTGCGCCGAGCTGTTCGGTTTCGATGACCTCCAGTTCGAAGCCATTCTGCTCCATGTGCTCGTTCCAGCTTTGGCAGCAGCCACAATATTTGGATTTGTAGACGGTCATCTTCTCGGCCGCGAGAGCCGAAAAGCTGACGGTACCGGCCAGCATGGCCAGTAACAGGGGTTTGTACATCACTCACCTCAGATTGAAAGAAAAGATGCCCGATACGGGATGCGTTTCAGATCTGGGTGCGTGGGGGACGTTCGAGCCGCTCGCACGGGGCGTCCGGCATAAAGAGAGAGGGGGAGGCGAAGTCGGGGGTATCCGGTTCCAGCACGGCGACCGTCAGGCTGTCGCTGCCTACCAGCGTCATCGAGAGGGCGGTGGTAAAGCTGCCGCAGGGCATCGCTTTTTCCAGGGTACGCTCGCTCTGGCTGCAGTGGGTAGTCAGGGTACAGAGGTCGGTTGCGGCCCGGCTGCCAAACGACATCAACACCAGCACCAGACTCCACAAGGGGAGCCAGCGACGGGCGTGATCGAGTTGGCGACGGGTGAGAACCATGGAATGACTCGGAAAAAACAAGGGGCACATGGTAACCCTGTGCCCCGGGGGAGGGTCAAGCCCTCCCCATGGTGTCAGTCAGCCAGGATTAAGGTTGCTGACGGGTCGCCGCCAGCACGATCTCGCGCACGCAGACGTTGGCAGGCTGGTTCCAGGCGTAGAGCACGGCATCGGCGATCACTTCCGGCGCAATGACGCCGCCCATCTGATCTTTCCAGTCGTGGTAACCGGCCTTGATGCTCTCGTCAGTGGTGTGGCTGAGCAGCTCGGTCTCGACCGCACCCGGGGCAATGGTCACCATCCGCACGCCGACATCGGCCACCTCTTCCCGGATGTTCTCGGTCAGGGCGTGCACGGCGAACTTGGTGGCGCAGTAGGCAGCATGGTTCGGGAAGGTCTTGCGACCGGCGATGGAGCTGATGTTGATGATGGTGCCGCTGCGGCGCTCTTTCATGCCTGCCAGCACCGCGTGGACGCCGTTCAGTACCCCCATCACGTTGATGTTGAGCATCTGCTGCCACTCGGCGGGATCCTGCACATCGGCCTGACCCAGCAGCATGACGCCGGCGTTGTTGACCATGCAGCCGACCGGGCCAAATTTGGCTTCTGCCTGCTGGACGGCGGCTTTCATGGCGGCGGTGTCGGTCACATCGACCCCGATGCAGAGGGTATCGGGCAGGTTCAGCGCCTGCATCGGCTCGACCCGGCGGGCCAGCAGTAGCAGCGGATGACCGGCGGCAGAGAAGGCACGGGCGATGGCGGCACCGATCCCGGCGGAGGCACCGGTGATCACGACGAGAGATTTGGACATGGGTCTTTCCTTCTGATTCAAGAGTCGGTTTGAGCAAACAGGTGGCTGGCCAGCACGGAACCCAATCACTATAGTCACTGCATCTATAAGTGATAAATATTGTTTTCCGCTGGTTATCATCTGAAAAAACTATGGTTGGTTTATGCTGGACCTGAGATTGCTGCGTTTCTTCATCGCCATCTATGAAGAGAAAAACATCACGGCGGCGGCCGAGCGCTGCCACGTCAGCCAGCCCTCCCTCTCGGCGGGGCTGCGCCAGCTGGAAGAGGCGCTCGGCGACAGCCTCTTCATCCGCGGCAAGAAGGGGGTGGTGGCGAAAGATCCGGCCCACTATCTCTATCCCCACGCGGTCAAGCTGGTGGAGGAGGCGCGCCGTTTGCCGGAGCTGTTTCGCCAGAAAGCGACGCGTGCGAGGCTCAATATCGCCATCATGCCGGACTTGAGTCGCCGCCGGGTGGCCGGGCTGTTGCAGCAAGTACAGCGCGTGTTGCCGCAACTGGATCTCACCCTCTCCGACTACACCACACCCGCCGACTGCCGCTTGACGCTGGATGCCTTGCGCCGGGAGGACGAGATCTTTCTGCCGCTCTGGGAGGAGGATTACGTGCTCTGTGTGCCGGTCGACCATCCCCTTGCAAGTCGCGAAAGGATCGAGCTGGCCGAGCTGCAACATTATGATTTTATTGAGTGCCCGCCCTGCGAAGCCCATCAGCAGACTA
Organism: Aeromonas sp. JL9; assembly: GCF_024436075.1. Lineage (NCBI taxonomy): Bacteria > Pseudomonadati > Pseudomonadota > Gammaproteobacteria > Aeromonadales > Aeromonadaceae > Aeromonas > Aeromonas sp. JL9. The sequence goes on from NZ_JANFNV010000013.1 coordinate 21,486, forward strand.
TCGGCCTGCTGGCCTGTGACCGGCTTACCCTCAATCTGGTGGCCAAGGCCGAGAGCAAGGGGTTGGTGATGGCGCTGGTGCTGGCGGGGGTCGGCATCAGTTTTCTGCCGGACGGGCTGGTGGAGGATGAAGCGGGGCTTTGCACCCTGCCGGTGAGCGGGCCGCGGATGTTTCGCCGGATCGGGCTCTGCTATCCCGCCCACCAGACCCTCAATCCGGCGCTGCGGGAGCTGATACCCGAGTTGGCAGGTTATGGCGCTTCCTGATAAGGTCGCTTTCCTGTGCACCTTTACGATGCAGCTCCCCAGACTCCCCTTTTCTGTTTACCGCGCCTTGCACCGCAAGGCTTTGTTCGGGTGATGTAGTCATGAAACGCATTCTGGTAATTTTTTCCCATCCCGCACTGCAGAGCTCGCGGGCCAACAAGCAGCTATTGCAGGCGATTGAGGGGCTGGAGGGGGTCACGGTTCACGACCTCTACCAGCACTATCCCGATATGTTCATCGATGTGAAGCGGGAGCAGGCGCTGCTCTGTGATCACGACATCATCGTCTTTCAGCACCCGTTTTACTGGTACTCCTGCCCGGCCATCATGAAAGAATGGATGGATCTGGTGCTGGAGTATGGCTATGCCTACGGCCCCGAAGCCCACACCCTCAAGGGCAAGCAGTGGCTGAGCGCCATCACCACCGGCGGGGCGCCGGAGTCCTACTGCAGCGAGGGTTACAACAGCCGACCGTTGCTCGATTTTCTGCTGCCATTTCAGCAGGCTGCCACCTTGTGCGGCATGAACTGGCTGCCGCCTTTTGTGCTCCACTCGTTCCACAAGATCAAGGATCCCGCCGCCCTGCGCCGCTGCGGTCAGGATTATCGCCAGTTGCTCTGCGCCCTGCGTGACGATCAGTTGACCCCGGAGCAACTGGCCGGGCGTCCTTATCTACGCGACTTGCTGGAGGTGCTCTGATGAAACACGGGCAGCTTGTTGGCCGAGCTTATGAGCCGGACCAGATGTTCACACGGAGGGCTGACTGATGGGCCACGGGATCCTGTTTGATGCCTTTATCTACCTCTCCGCCGCCGTCATCGCGGTGCCGCTCGCCAAGCGCTGGGGGTTGGGTTCGGTGCTCGGCTACCTGCTGGCGGGGATCATCATAGGCCCCTTTCTGCTGGGGCTGGTGGGCGAGCAGAAGGATGTGATGCACTTCGCCGAGTTTGGCGTGGTGCTGATGCTGTTTCTGGTCGGCCTTGAATTGCGTCCGGCCCTCTTGTGGCAGTTGAAGGGGCCGATCCTCGGCACTGGCGGCCTGCAGGTGCTGCTCACCACGGCGGCGCTGACCGGTGTGGCGCACCTGATCGGTCTGCCGCTGCAACAGGGGCTGGCCATCGGCCTCATTCTGGCGCTCTCCTCCACCGCCATCGTGTTGCAGAGCCTGCAGGAGCGCAAGCTGATGCAGAGCGAGAGCGGTCGCTCCGCCTTTGCCGTGCTGCTGTTTCAGGACATCGCCGTCATTCCAATTCTGGCGATCCTGCCACTACTGGCCATGGCGCCGGTGAGCAACAATGGCAGCTCCGAGCTGGCGGGCTGGCAGCATGGCCTGCTGGTGGTGGCGGCTATCTCTGGCATCGTGCTGGGTGGCCACTATCTGATGCGGCCGGTGTTCCGGGCCATTGCCCAGTCCCATATGCGGGAGATCTTCGTCGCTGCCGCCCTGCTGCTGGTGATCGCTATCGCTGTGTTGATGGAGTCGGTGGGGCTTTCGCCTGCTCTTGGCTCCTTCCTCGCCGGGGTGGTGCTGGCCGACAGCGAATACCGTCACGAGCTGGAGGCGGACATTGAGCCGTTCAAGGGCTTGCTGCTTGGCCTGTTCTTTATGTCGGTGGGGGCGGGGATCGACTTCGGGCTGTTTGCCGAGCACCCCTTCCTGATACCTACTCTGGTCGTTGGCCTGATGGTGCTCAAATGGCTGGTGCTGATGACGCTAGGCTTCATTATCCGCATCTCGCCGAGTCAACGCTGGACCTTCGCGCTGGCGTTGGCGCAGGGGGGCGAGTTTGCCTTCGTGCTCTTCTCGTTTGCCGCCCAGAACCGGGTGCTGCCCGGTGAGACCATCTCGCTGCTGACGCTGGTGGTGGCGCTCTCCATGGCGCTCACCCCGCTGCTGCTGATCCTCAACGATCGGGTGATCCAGCCCTGGTTCGATTACCGTAATCAGAGCGACGCGCCGCAGCATGAGCAGCCGGAGCTGGTGGAGCATCCGGTGATCATCGCGGGCTTCGGCCGCTTCGGTCAGATCGTGGGGCGTCTGCTGCACGGTCACGGCATCGGTACCACCATCCTCGAGCAGGATGCCAGCCAGATAGAGACCCTGCGCAAGTATGGCTATCAAGTCTTCTATGGCGATGCCAGCCGGATCGATCTGCTCCATGCCGCAGGGGCGCACAAGGCGAAGCTGCTGGTGCTCTCCATCAACGATCCCGCCACCTCGCTGGCAGTGATCGAGATGGTGCAGAAGCACTTCCCGCACCTGAAGATCCTGGCGCGAGCGCTGGATCGACCCCATGCTCACGAGATCCTGCGGCACGGGGTCGAGAGCGTGCATCGGGAAACCTTGGGCTCGGCGGTCGATCTGGGGGTGGAAGCCCTGACCCAGCTCGGTTTTCGGGCCAACCAGGCCTGGCGGGCGGGGCAGACCTTCAAGCAGCACGATAACTGGCTGTTGCGTGAGCAGGTCAACTATCTGGACGACGAACACACTTATATCAACAAGAGCCTGCAATACCGGGAGATCCTCTCCGATCTGTTGCAAGACGACGAGGAGGGGCAGGAGCGTATCCATGCCCACAACTGGAACAGCGGGCTACCCGACGACGACAAGGAAGCAAAATGATTGCCTATTACCCCATGTTCAAACACCTGCATATGACGCTGGCGCTGGTCAGTCTGCTGCTCTTTATCTATCGCTGGAGTCTGGCGCTGGCCGGCAGCGATCGGTTGCAGCAGAGGTGGCTGAAGATCCTGCCGCATATCAACGACACCTTCCTGCTGCTGTTTGGTGTGTTGCTGGCGGTGGCCTTGCAGTTGAGCCCCGGCCAACAACCCTGGCTGATGGCCAAGCTGATTGCACTGGTGCTCTATATCGGTCTGGGTGTGATGGCACTCAAGCGCCCGGCCCGCGGTCAGAAGCTGGTGGCCGGTGTGGCAGCGCTTGCGGTGTTTGGCTACATGGTCGGTGCGGCCATCACCAAGTCAGCCTGGTCGTGGCTGATGTGAGCAAAAGGGGAGAGTCATGCTCTCCCCTGAAATCATATTCTGTGATGAATTAATTAATCGGAGTTTTATGCTAACAAAAAATCGCAAGATAGAACTTTCATTTGAGGGATTTTTGGCTAATTTTAGCCTCTAGCGGCTCCTTTTTTGAGTGCATTGTCTTTATAAATCAAGCGCTTAGAGTGTTTTGTATGAAAATGGCGACAGTTGTCGCAGCAAAACTTGCGACATAGACTGTCGCAAGTCACGACTAGCATACAGTCAACGCTAAACCAGTGAAGGCAAGCACCATGAGCAAGAAGCTGTTACGACAACTGACCTTGGCGCGTTGCATCCCGCACCGCCCTTACAAGCTGACCGCCAGCCAACTCCAGGTAAAACTGGAAGAGGAAGGCATCCACGTCAGTCTGCGTACCGTGCAACGGGACCTGGAGGAGATGTCCGGCATGGGACTGTTCGACCTCACCTCGGACGAGCGCAGCAAACCCCATGGCTGGTGCTTCGAGCGCCACGGCCTCAACGACTTTGCCAATATCATGCCGCTCTCGCTGGCGGTTGCCTTGAAAACCTGGAGTGATCAGGCGAGCCAACTGTTGCCGGCGAGTGTACTGACCGAATTGAACCCGCTGGTTGACAAGGCGAGCCAGGTGATCCGCGACAGCCAGAGTGAACTGGCCGAACGCTGGCTGGAGAGTGTCCACCAGTCACCGCGCCCGTTTGCCGGCAACCCGGAGATCCGCCGCAGCACCCTGATCCGCGATGCGCTCTGGCGTGGTCGCAAGTTCAGTGCCGAGATCCAGCGCGTGATCAAAGAGCGCACCGTGTGGCTCTGCTACGACCGTATCAACCCGCTCGGCATTCTCAATCAGCCGGACGGTCCGATCCTGCTCTGCACCCTCTCCGAGCTGGATCCCAAGGTCTACGGCATCCCGTTTGACCATATCAAGAACGTGGAGCTAACCAACTTCAGCGCCACCCAGCCGAAGGATTTCAATATCCAGAAGCTGATCCGCGATCAGGGCTATCAGGATGTGAGCGGCCCGATCCGCTTCGTCGGCCGGATCGATGCCAACAGCCAGTCGCTGGTGGATAACCAGATCCCCGGCAACAATCCGCGCATGACCCGCTATGACAAGCGCAGCGTGGTGGTGGAGACCGAAGTGCAGGACACCCCGGAGTTTCGCAGCTGGTTGAACAACATCGGCGGTGAACTGGAGGTGCTGGCGCCGGAATCGTTGCGCAAGGCCTATCTCAATCCGGCCAACCGCTTGAGCTGATTAAAAAATTGGAATGTTGAAGAGTCGAGCCTGGCCTCGGCTCTTTTTTTTGCGGTTTTTTTAAGCATATTTATTCAACTAATTTTTAAGTCTTAACGTCAGGATTGAACCGTTGTCCTGCCCCGTTTTTGGGGGCGAAACCCGTGTAAGAGATCTGCCATAGCGACTGTAAGAGGCTGGCGCTTTGAGCCGTACGCGAAGCCATGCCAGAATGATCGAGCTTTCCCGTGAAACTAAATAACTAACTGATATTAAAGGATTAGTTTTTAAGTTCGTTTTTTGAGATGGGAGCCGCATCGGATCTTTATCATCGGATAGCCCTTGTTCGGGGTGCACATTTCCTTAGTATGGGTATCACAAGGACGAAGCTGGTCCGGCAGGATGCAGGGCAGCGCATAAAGATGGAATAGTCCGCAGGATGTGGACAAGGGATACCTCAGAATGAGTTCGATAATCAGGATGGTTATCGTCACGGATGAATAAAGGAACACTGCGGGATGCGGCAGGACACTCTCGGGATGGGAGCAGAACGAACGGAACCTCGTTCTTCAGGATGAACAGGACCTCGCCGGATGCGAGAGGAATACTTCAGGATGAAGTGAGATAACCCGGATGGTTATCTGTCAGGAAGACGTAAGGAACCCCACAGGACGTGGTAATGGACACCTCCAGGATGGAGACAGGGAAGCAGTTCAGGATGAATTGCCAGGCCAGGAACGCCGCAGGACACGCCAACGGATTGGAAAGGGGATATTCCAAAGGATTAGGATAACGTCAGGGATTGCAGGGAGCATTGCAGTTCTACGGACAGGACGACACGACTCTAGGGGACGGCTACCGCCGTCCCCTTTTCTTTTATGGTTTGTCCGAGAGATTGCCGCGCTGGGCGGCGTTGACGATCTCTTGCAGGCGCTGACGAATGTCGACCATGCCAAACACACCAAAGATCAGCACAGTGACAAATTCGGCCTTGGTGACAGCGAAGTAGCGTTTGCAAGCTGCCTTGATCATGCTGGCCTGCAGCCAGTGCAGCAGGGCGACGATCACGCCGCAGACTGGCAGAAAGCCGTTGAGTTTGCCGGGCAGCGGGGCAATCAGGCTCATCAGCACGCCAAACCAGAAGAACAATATCAGCCCCATCGCCAACAGATTAAAGACTCGCTTCATTGTTTACCTCTCTTAGATAGAGTTGATAGCAGACCTGACCTGCTTGTTTGTCCTTGAGTAACTGCCAGTTGGCGGGCAGCGCCAGATCGGCCATCTCCTTCTCCCGCTCCAGATAGATGAGGGCGTCCGGCGCCAGCCAGCCGCGCAGCTCCAGCAGTTCGCACACTTGCGGCAGCAGCTCGCGGCGAAACGGTGGATCGAGGAACACCAGATCAAACGGCGTGGCCGGGCCTTGCAGCCAGCTCACTGCATCTGACTGGATCACCTGACCCTGACTGCTACCGAGGGCGGTCAGGTTCTTCTTGATCTGGTCGGCGGCCCCCTTGTCCATTTCGATCAGGGTCACCTGCTCGGCATAGCGCGACAGCGCCTCCAGTCCGAGTCCGCCGCTACCGGCAAACAGATCCAGGCAGCGGGTGCCGCGAATGTGGGGGGCCAGCCAGTTGAAGATGGTCTCCTTGACGCGATCAGTGGTGGGTCTGAGCCCCTCCACATCCTTGACCGGCAATTTGCGGCCTCGCCACTGGCCGCTGATGATTCTTACAAAGCCCGATTTTCCTTGCGGGGCGGGACTCTTGCTCGGGTTGCTACGGCTGGATTTCACTCTGGGCATCGCGTTTCATCGTCAGAAAATAAAGTGGTAGTATAAGGCGGTTCATTTTTATGCCGACCCGCCAAGGGACGGCTATCTTAGCAGTCAGCCTTTGATGTGAGTATTTTTAGATGGCAAAAGGTTTGTTTTCCTGGCTGGGTTTCGGCCGCAAGAAAGAAGAGGCTGAGGCTGTCCAACCACAGACACCCCAAGCCACCCCCGTTACCGTTGAGCCCGAGGTCACTGCTACCCCCGCTCCCGTTTCCGATATAACTGTTTCCGATAGTACGCCGGCTGTTGCCCCCGAAGTGCCTGCCAGCGCACAGAATCCCGTTTTGCAAGATGATTGCTGCCTGCCGACCGAGCTGGACGATCACGGCCCGCTGGTGGTGGAGGAGTGCGCCTCCGATCTGGAGCCGGTGATCGTCAACGAAGCGCTGATCGCCGAAGAGGAGCGTGCCGCTGAAGCCGCTCGCACTGCAGTAGAGGCGCAAGCCGCTGAGGTCAAGGCAGCCGAAGAGGCTCGTATTGCTGCTGAGGCTCGCGCTGCAGAAGAGGCACGTATCGCTGCCGAAGCCCGTGCCGCGGAAGAGGCGCGCATTGCCGCCGAAGCTCGCGCCGCGGAAGAGGCTCGTATCGCTGCCGAAGCCCGCGCTGCAGAAGATGCTCGTATCGCTGCCGAAGCCCGCGCTGCAGAAGAGGCTCGTATTGCTGCCGAGGCTCGCGCCGCGGAAGAGGCGCGTATTGCTGCCGAAGCCCGCGCCGCTGAAGAGGCCCGTATTGCTGCCGAAGCCCGTGCTGCGGAAGAAGCTCGCATTGCCGCCGAAGCTCAGGCTGCGGAAGAAGCCCGTATCGCCAAAGAGGCCCAGCGAGCGGAAGATATGCGCCTGGTCGCCGCGATGGAGGCTGAGGCCGCTGCACTGGCTGCTCTGCCGCTGGCCGCCAAGGTGGACGACGACACCCAGGACAAACCGCAGCGGGAGGGCTTCTTTGCTCGCCTCAAGCGCAGTCTGGTGCGCACCAAGGAGAATATCGGTTCCGGTTTCTTCGGCCTGTTCCGTGGCAAGAAGATCGACGACGAGCTGTTTGAAGAGCTGGAAACCCAGTTGCTGACCGCCGATCTCGGCGTCGACACCACCACCCGCATCATCGAGGGGTTGGTGCAGCACGCGGATCGCAAGCAGCTCAAGGATGCCGAGGCGCTCTACGGTCTGCTCAAGCAGGACATGGGCGAGATGCTGGCCAAGGTCGAACAGCCGCTGGTGATCGACACCAGCAAGAAGCCTTATGTGATCCTGATGGTCGGCGTAAACGGCGTCGGCAAGACCACCACCATCGGCAAGCTGGCCAAGCAGTTCCAGGCGGAAGGCAAGAGCGTGATGCTGGCGGCGGGTGACACCTTCCGTGCCGCAGCGGTCGAACAGCTGCAGGTTTGGGGTCAGCGCAACAACATTCCGGTGATTGCCCAGCATACCGGTGCCGACTCCGCTTCCGTCATTTATGACGCCATCGAGGCCGCCCGCTCCCGCGGGGCTGATGTGCTGATCGCCGACACCGCCGGTCGCCTGCAGAACAAGAGCAACCTGATGGAAGAGCTCAAGAAGGTGGTGCGGGTGATGAAGAAGCTGGATGAAGAGGCGCCCCACGAGATCATGCTGACGCTGGACGCCGGCACCGGCCAGAATGCCCTGAGCCAGGCCAAACTGTTCAGCGAGGCGGTTGGCCTGACCGGCATCACCCTCACCAAGCTGGATGGCACGGCCAAGGGCGGCGTCATCTTCGCGGTGGCCGACAAGTTCCAGATCCCGATCCGCTATATCGGGGTGGGCGAGGGGATCGACGATCTGCGTCCCTTCGTTGCCAATGACTTCATCGAGGCGCTCTTTAGCCGCGATGAATAAGTCCGGCCGCGATGAGTCAGCTCAGCCGTGATGAGTAAGTGTTCCATGCCCCGACTCCGGTCGGGGTTTGTCAATTTCAGGGAACCGTTATGATTCGTTTTGACAAGGTCAGCAAGGTATACAGCGGCGGCCATCAGGCGCTGCAAAAGGTCAGCTTTCACCTGCGCAAGGGAGAGATGGCCTTTCTGACCGGGCACTCGGGGGCGGGCAAGAGTACCCTCCTCAAACTGATCAGCGTGATGGAGCGTCCGACCGATGGTCGCGTCTTCTTCCATGGCGATGATGTCAGCCATATCCAGCGCAGCCAGATCCCCTATGTTCGCCGCCAGATCGGGATGATCTTTCAGGATCACCGCCTGCTGATGGACCGCACCGTGTTTGACAACGTGGCGCTGCCGCTGGTGATCGATGGCTACAGCCACGCCGATATCAACAAGCGCGTGGCGGCGGCGCTGGACAAGGTGGGGCTGCTTGGCAAGGAGCGTTACCAGCCGCGGATGCTCTCCGGTGGTGAACAGCAGCGGGTCGGCATCGCCCGTGCCATCGTCAACAAGCCGCCGCTGCTGCTGGCGGATGAACCGACCGGTAACCTGGACCCCCAGCTCTCCATGGATATCATGCGGCTATTCCAGGAGTTCAACAATTTTGGGGTCTCGGTACTGATTGCCACCCACGATCTGGGGCTGATCGCCCGTATGCGCTATCGCACCCTGACCCTCAAGGCGGGCCGCATGTATTCGGCCGGGGAGGAGCTCTGATGGCTATCGTTCGTCATAAACAACCGCCGCTGCGCCGTCTGATGATGTACGGGGTTGACCATGTGCGGCAGGCGTTTGCCAGTCTCGGGGAGCTGTGGCGCAATCCGCTCGCCTCACTGATGACGCTGGCGGTGCTCGGCGTCAGCTTGGCACTGCCCTCCTGTTTCCATGTGCTGCTGAAAAACGCCGAGGTAGTGGAGGGGAGCTGGCAGAGCAGTTCCCAGATCTCCCTTTACCTGCGCAAGGATCTGCCGGAGCAGAGCATTCTCGATCTGCAACACAGGATCCTGCTCTATCCCGAGGTGGATTCGGTCACCTATCTGAGTCGTGACGATGCGTTGCGGGAGTTTCGCGAGATCTCCGGCTTCGGTGATGCCCTCGATTATCTGGACAGCAACCCGCTACCGCCGGTGCTGAGTGTCATTCCGGATCCGCGCTGGCAGAACCCGGAAGGGGCCGCCGAGCTGCTCAGCAAGCTTAACAACGAAGTGGGGGTCGAGCAGGGCAAGCTGGATCTGCAGTGGCTGACCCGGTTGCAGGGGATCATGAACCTGCTGCGCCACACCATTACCGGTATCGCGGTGCTGCTGCTCTCCGCCGTGTTGCTGATCGTCGGCAATACCCTGCGTCTCAACATCCTCAACCAGCGTTCGGAGATTGAAGTGCTCAAGCTGGTGGGGGCGACCGACTCCTTCATTCATCGCCCTTTCCTCTATACCGGTATCTGGTTCGGGGTGATCGGCGGCATGCTGGCCTGGTGGCTGACCGAGGTGATGGTGATCTGGAGCGAAGGGGTGGTGAAGGAGCTGGCGGGCTTGTATAACAGTAACTTCCGGCTGGTTGGCATGGGGGCGATAGACGGGATCAATCTGATCTTGCTGGGCGCCCTGCTGGGGCTGATTGCCTCCTGGTTCTCGGTCCATCGCCACATTCGCGACATCGAGCCATCCTGATTACTTTGTCATCAAAGTAAATCGCTGGATTTTGAGAGGCGGATCAAGTAAAAGAGGGGCCGTTTCTGGCTTGGCCCCCATAGTCAGAGTATTCTGAATAACAATGATCTTCCGGATCTTCGCTAGATCTAGTGAACCTTCTGATTTATAAGCAGTCTATTAAAGCTGAAGCATTTATACGGGTGTGGCCCCTCTGCCTTGCTCGTCAGACTTGGCAAGCATGTGAAGGTTGCGAGCTCCGCAACAATGGACTTAGCATGCTACTTTTCGGGGGTCCTTCATTGTGACCCCCTTTTTTTGACTGTTCATTCATGATTCATCCTGCAGGCTTAAGATAAGCCGGTCTAAAACTGGGCATGTTCTTTGATACACGCCGCAGAATGGCATCCGGTCAGTAGACAGACCCTCTCAGGGTGTTAGACTGATTCGATTGAAAAGTAAGAGGTAACAGATGGGAACTTCATTGCAGCGCACTATGGCTCTGATTCCGCAAGGTAGTCTGGAAGGCTATATCCAGGCAGTAAACTCTATTCCTGTGCTGAGCGCAGAGGAAGAGCGTGAACTGGCTGAGCGTTTGCAGCAGGATGGCGATCTCGAGGCTGCCCGCCAGCTGGTTATGTCGCACCTGCGCTTTGTCGTTCATGTCGCCAAGAGTTATGCCGGTTACGGTCTGCCGCAGGCCGATCTGGTTCAGGAAGGCAACATCGGCCTGATGAAGGCGGTCAAGCGCTTCGACCCGACGGTCGGCGTGCGTCTGGTCTCCTTTGCCGTGCACTGGATCAAGGCCGAAATCCACGAATATGTCCTGCGCAACTGGCGCATGGTCAAGGTGGCGACCACCAAGGCCCAGCGCAAGCTCTTCTTCAACCTGCGCAAATCCAAAAAACGTCTGGGCTGGCTGAACCACGAAGAGGTTCAGGCCGTGGCGGCCGATCTCGGCGTCTCTGCCGCTGACGTGACCGAGATGGAAGCGCGGATGGCCAACTACGATCAGGCGTTCGATCTGGTTGGTGATGATGAGGAAGAGGGCGGTTTCGCTCCGGTTCACTATCTGGAGGACAAATCCTCCGATCTGGCCGCGACCATCGAGAACGACAACTGGGATGATCACGCGACCCGTCGCCTGAGCTCGGCCCTCGCCACCCTGGATGAGCGCAGCCAGCACATCATCCGCGCCCGCTGGCTCGATGATGACAGCAAGACCACTCTGCAGGAGCTGGCCGATACCTACGGTGTCTCTGCCGAGCGTGTGCGTCAGCTTGAGAAAAACGCACTCAAGAAGCTGAAAGATGCCATGGAAGCCTGATGCTTCCTCTCATAAAAACAGGGCCTGATGGCCCTGTTTTTGTTTCGCAGGGATCTGGTCGGCCTTGCTTTGGTTACCCTTGAGTGTGTTATGTTGCCGCCACTGCCACATTAGGGAGAGCAGAAGTGAAACTGTTGAACGACCTGTTTACCAACAACCGTGAGTGGGCCGAACGGATCAAAGCCGAAGATCCCAATTTCTTTGCCACTCTTTCTGCCCAGCAGGCCCCCGAATACCTCTGGATTGGTTGTTCCGACAGCCGGGTCCCCGCCAACCAGCTGATGGGGTTGCTGCCGGGGGATGTCTTCGTCCACCGTAACGTCGCCAATCTGGTGGTACATACCGATTTCAACTGCCTCTCCGTGCTGCAATACGCGGTAGAAGTCCTCAAGGTGAAGCACATCATCGTCTGCGGTCACTACGGTTGCGGCGGCGTCAAGGCCGCGATGCAGAATCAGGAGCTGGGTCTCATCGACAACTGGCTGCGCAACATCAAGGATGTCTACTTCAAATATGGTGAAGAGCTCGAGGCCATCGAGGATGAGCATGAGCGCTTCGACTACCTGTGCGAGCTGAACGTGGCCGAGCAGGTCGCCAACGTCTGCCACACCACCATCATCCAGAACGCTTGGCGCAAGGGGCAGGAGCTGGCGGTGCATGGCTGGATCTACGGGATCAAGGATGGTCTGCTGCACGATCTCGATCTCTGCATCAGCGGCCCGGATCAGATCCCCGACGTCTACCGCGCCTGGCCGGATATGCGTCCGCCCCACCGTCGGCGCTAGGGAGCTTCATGGTGGCGCCAGCTCTCTATCTGCAGATCAAGCAGCACATTCTGGACGGGATCCGCGAACGCCACTATCAGGCGGGGGACAGGATCCCGACCGAAGCTGCCCTGTGCGAGCAGTTCACCGTGAGCCGGATGACGGTCAACCGGGCGTTGCGGGAACTGGTGGCGGAAGGGTGGCTGGTGCGTACCGCAGGTTCCGGCAGCTTCGTGGCGGACAGGCGTACCGAATCGCCGCTGCTGGCTATTCGCAATATTGCCGACGAGATCGCCGAGCGTGGCGGCGAGTACAGCGCCCGGGTGATCCGGCTGCAGCGACTGGCCGCCGACGAGAAGGTGGCGGTACAGCTGGGACTGCGGGTTGGCGCCCCCATCTTTCACAGCTTGATCGTCCATCAGGCCGATGGGGAGCCGTTGCAGCTGGAGGAGCGCTTCGTCGATGCCGGGCGTTTGCCGGGCTATGGTGAGCAGGATTTTACCCAACAGACTCCCAACCGCTATCTGATGGATGTCTGCCCCCTCTCCGAGATGGAGCACGTGGTGGAAGCCGTGTTGCCGAGTGCCGGTGAGGCGGGATTGTTGCAAATTCGCGTGGATACACCCTGCCTATTGTTGCACAGGCGCACCTGGTCGGAAGGACATCTGGTCTCCTACGCCAGATTGCTCTCCCCCGGTTCTCGCTACAAGCTGAGCTCCAAGGCGCAGCTGCCTTAATTGTCTATACAAATGGATTACTCTCAAGCCCACCTCTGGTGGGCTTTTTTGTGCTTAAACTCTAAGCGTGATGCTGTTATCAGGTTGTGAATCCTGCTCTTTCTTTCGCCTGATGGATCGATTATAAGGATATGTATATACATTTGAGGTCGCTATGAACAAGGAACTGTTGAACTGCGAGCGGGTCTGGCTCAACGTGACGCCCGCCACCCTGAATGCCGGACTGGCCGATTACGGTCTGCTGCCGCGCCATGCCATCGGCGTGAAGGATGGCAAGATCCACGCCTTGGTGCCGATGGCCGAGCTGAAGGGGCCGTATCCCACCCATTGGCTGGATATGCAGGGCAAGCTGGTTACTCCCGGTCTTATCGATTGCCACACCCATCTGGTCTTTGCCGGCAGTCGCGCCGAGGAGTTCGAGCTGCGTCAGCAGGGAGTGCCCTATGCCGAGATCGCCCGTCGGGGCGGTGGCATCATCAGCACGGTGTGTGCTACCCGTGCCGCCAGCGAAGAGCAACTGTTCGAGCTGGCGCTGCCGAGGGTGAAATCCCTGATCCGCGAAGGGGTCACCACAGTGGAGATCAAGTCCGGCTATGGCCTGACGCTGGATGATGAACTCAAGATGCTGCGGGTGGCCCGCCGACTGGGAGAGGCGCTGCCGATCCGGGTCAAGACCACTCTGCTGGCTGCCCATGCGGTGCCGCCGGAGTATCGCGACGATCCCGACAGCTGGGTCGAGACCATCTGTCAGGAGATTATCCCGGCCGCTGCCAAAGCGGGCCTGGCCGATGCGGTGGATGTCTTCTGCGAGCATATCGGTTTCTCGCTGGCCCAGACCGAGCAGGTCTATCTGGCGGCGGATCAATACGGCCTGCCGGTGAAGGGGCATATGGATCAGCTCTCCAACCTCGGTGGCAGCACCCTCGCCGCCAACTTCGGCGCCCTCTCGGTGGATCATCTGGAGTATCTGGATCCGGAAGGGATCCTGGCGCTGGCCCACCGTGGCGTGGTCGCCACCCTGTTGCCCACCGCCTTCTACTTCCTCAAAGAGACCAAGCTGCCGCCGGTTGCCGCCCTGCGCAAGGCGGGGGTGGCGATGGCGGTCTCCTCCGACATCAACCCGGGTACGGCCCCCATTGTCTCGCTGCGGATGGCGATGAACATGGCCTGCACCCTGTTTGGCCTGACTCCGGTGGAGGCGATGGTCGGGGTGACCCGCCACGCCGCCAAAGCGCTTGGCGAGCAGGAGCACCTTGGCCAGCTCAGGGTGGGGATGGCGGCTGATTTCCTGATCTGGCACTGCGCTCATCCGGCCGAGTTGAGCTACATGGTCGGCGTCGATCAGCTGGCAGGCCGCATCTTCAACGGCGAGGAGACCCTCCATGGATAAGCTCAACCCGATCGACATGTCGCTCTGGCAAGGGCGGCAGGATCCGGAAGATGGTGAACTGGCCCTGCGCTGGCATGACAAGGTGCAGCCCTGGGCCGCCGGGGCACAAGAGGCAGCTGGTGTAGTGCTGCTCGGTTTTGCCTGCGATGAAGGGGTGCGCCGCAACAAGGGGCGTGTCGGCGCCACCGGTGCGCCGCAAGCGGTGCGCAAGCTGCTGGCCAACACTGCCTGGCACCTGAATCGCCCCGTCTACGATGGCGGGGATGTGAGTTGCCCCGATGACGATCTCGACGCAGCCCACGGCCGTCTGGCCGAGCAGGTCGCCGCTGCGCTCGATCTGGGCCACTTCCCGCTGGTGCTGGGGGGCGGTCACGAGGTGGCTTTCGGCAGCTGGAGCGGCCTCAACCTGCATCTGGCGGGTCAGGGGCGAGTCGGCATTATCAATTTTGACGCCCACTTCGACCTGCGCATGAAGCAGGAGCAGGCCAGCTCCGGTACCCCCTTCTTCCAGATTGCCGAGCAGTGTGCCGCTCAGGGCACGCCGTTTCACTACGCCTGCCTCGGGGTAGCCGAGACCGCCAATACCCAAGCCCTGTTTGCCCGTGCCAAGGCGCTGGGTGTGTGGCATGTGCTGGACGAGGCGATGACCCAGACCGGGCTGCCAGCCTTGCTAAGCGGGCTGGATGCCTTTATCGCCGATTGTGATCACCTCTATCTGACCATCGATCTTGATGTGCTGCCTGGCTCCGTGATGCCGGGAGTGAGCGCCCCCGCCGCCCGCGGCGTGGAGCTGGCGGTGATCGAACCGCTGATCGCCTATATCCGGGCCAGCGGCAAGCTGCGGCTTGCCGATCTGGCCGAGTACAACCCGACGCTGGATCAGGATAACCGCAGTGCCCGCGTGGCCGCGCGGCTGGTTCATCTGTTGACCCGTTAACCCTTTGGCCGCCCGTCGCCGAAGGCACCCTATTGATACAATAAGGAGTGTGTATGTCTGTGCAACAGCAGGATCCCCGTCATGATCCGAACCGCGTGATCCGTGCCCCGCGCGGTACCGAGCTGACCGCCAAGAGCTGGCTCACCGAGGCGCCGCTGCGGATGCTGATGAACAACCTGGATCCCGAGGTGGCCGAGCATCCCCAGTCGCTGGTGGTCTATGGCGGCATCGGTCGCGCTGCCCGCAACTGGGCCTGCTTTGACAAGATCGTCGAGGTGCTGACCCGGCTTGAGGAGGATCAGACCCTGCTGGTGCAATCCGGCAAGCCGGTCGGGGTGTTCCAGACCCACAAGGATGCGCCGCGGGTGCTGATCGCCAACTCCAATCTGGTGCCGCACTGGGCCAACTGGGAGCACTTCAACGAGCTCGATAAGAAGGGCCTGATGATGTACGGCCAGATGACCGCGGGTTCCTGGATCTACATCGGCACTCAGGGGATCGTGCAGGGCACCTACGAGACCTTCTTCGCGGTGGCCAATCAGCACTTCAACGGCTCGCCTGCGGGCCGCTGGATCCTCACCGGTGGTCTCGGCGGTATGGGCGGCGCCCAGCCGCTGGCCGCCACCATGGCCGGCTTCTCGATGATCGCGGTGGAGTGCGACGAGACCCGCATCGATTTTCGTCTGCGCACCCGTTATGTGGACAAGAAGGCTCACAGCCTGGATGAGGCGCTGGCCATGATCGAAGAGGCCAAACAGGGCGGCACCGCCGTCTCCGTCGGTCTGCTCGGCAACGCCGCCGATGTGTTTGCCGAGCTGGTGGCCCGTGGCATCACCCCGGACGTGGTGACCGACCAGACCTCTGCCCACGACCCGATCCACGGCTACCTGCCGCAAGGTTGGAGCGTGGCCAAGTGGCGCGAGCTGCAGCAGAGTGCCCCGCAGGAGGTGAATCTGGCTGCTCGTCGCTCCATGGCCCGTCAGGTGGAGGCGATGCTGACCCTGCAAGAGCGCGGCGCGGCGACTCTGGATTACGGCAACAACATCCGCCAGATGGCGCTGGAGGAGGGGGTTGCGAACGCCTTCGACTTCCCCGGCTTCGTCCCCGCCTATATTCGCCCGCTGTTCTGCGAGGGGATTGGCCCGTTCCGCTGGGTGGCTCTCTCTGGCGATCCGGAAGATATCTACAAGACCGATCAGAAGGTGAAAGAGCTGATCCCCGATGATCCTCACCTGCACAACTGGCTCGACATGGCCCGCGAGCGCATCGCGTTTCAGGGGCTGCCGGCGCGGATCTGCTGGGTCGGGGTCAAGGATCGGGTGCGGCTCGGTCTGGCCTTCAACGAGATGGTGAAAAACGGCGAGCTGAAAGCCCCCATCGTCATCGGCCGCGACCATCTGGATTCCGGCTCGGTGGCGAGTCCGAACCGCGAGACCGAGTCGATGATGGATGGCTCCGATGCCGTCTCTGACTGGCCGCTGCTCAACGCCCTGCTCAACACCGCCGGTGGCGCGACCTGGGTGTCGCTGCACCACGGCGGCGGGGTCGGTATGGGCTTCTCCCAGCACTCCGGCGTGGTGATCGTCTGCGACGGCTCCGATGACGCTGCCAAGCGGGTCGGTCGGGTGCTGCGCAACGATCCGGCCACCGGGGTGATGCGCCACGCGGATGCCGGCTACGAGATTGCCATCAACTGTGCCCATGAGGCGAAACTGGATCTGCCGATGATTGACGGCGCCAACGGTGTCAAAGGAAAGGTGTAACACCATGTTTGAATTGACTATTACTCCGGGCGAGCTGGATCTTGCCACCCTGCGCCGCGTCAGCCGCGAGCCGGTACATGTTTCACTGGATCCGGCCGCGCTGCCGGGGATCCACGCCTCAGCTGCTGTGGTTACCAAGGTAATCGAGCAGAACCGGGTGGTGTATGGCATCAACACCGGCTTTGGCCTGTTGGCCAACACCCGCATTCCGGTGGAGCAGCTGGACGAGCTGCAGCGCTCCATCGTGCTTTCCCACGCGGCAGGGATTGGCGAGTACATGGATGACGCTACCGTGCGGCTGATGATGGTGCTCAAACTCAACTCGCTGGCGCGGGGCTTCTCCGGCATCCGGCTGACGGTGCTTGAGGCCCTGATGACCCTCATCAACGCCGAAGTCTATCCGGTGGTGCCGAAGAAGGGCTCCGTCGGTGCCTCCGGCGATCTGGCGCCGCTGGCCCATATGAGCTGCTTGCTGATCGGTGAAGGCAAGGCTCGCCACAAGGGCGAGCTGATCGACGCCGCCACTGCGCTGAAAATTGCCGGGCTCGAGCCTATCGCGCTGGCGCCCAAAGAAGGATTGGCGCTGCTCAACGGCACTCAGGCGAGCACCGCCTTTGCGCTGGAAGGGTTGTTCCATGCCGAGGATCTCTACGCCGGTGCTATCACCATAGGTGCCATGAGCGTTGAAGCGGCGCTCGGCAGTCGTCGCCCGTTCGATGCTCGCATTCACGCGGTACGCGGTCAGCGTGGCCAGATTGACGCGGCCGCCTGTTATCGCCACCTGCTGGTGGATGGCAGCGAGATCGGCATGTCCCATCACAACTGCGAGAAGGTACAGGATCCCTACTCATTGCGCTGCCAGCCGCAGGTGATGGGTGCCTGCCTGACCCAGATCCGCCACGCTGCCGAGGTATTGGCGAGCGAGGCCAACGCGGTCTCCGACAACCCGCTGGTGTTTGCCGATGACGAGGAGATCCTCTCCGGTGGCAACTTCCATGCAGAACCGGTGGCCTTCGCCGCCGACAATCTGGCGCTGGCTATCGCCGAAATCGGCTCGCTCTCCGAGCGGCGCATGGCGCTGTTGATCGACTCGCGGATGTCCGGTCTGCCGGCGTTTCTGGTCAACAACGGCGGGGTCAACTCCGGCTTTATGATCGCTCAGGTCACTTCGGCGGCGCTGGCCTCCGAGAACAAGACCCTGGCCCATCCCGCCTCGGTGGATAGTCTGCCCACTTCCGCCAATCAGGAGGATCACGTCTCTATGGCGACCTTCGCTGGCCGTCGGCTTGCCGATATGGCAGAGAACACCCGCGGCATTCTGGCGGTCGAACTGCTGGCGGCGGCACAGGGGCTCGATTTCCGCGCGCCGCTGCGCAGTACCGAGCTGATCGAGCTGGCCAAGGGGCGACTGCGGGCAGAGGTGAGCTTTTACGACAAAGACAGGTACTTCGCGCCGGATATCGAAGCGGCCGCTGCCCTGCTGGGCCGTGCCAGCTACAACGACCTGATCCCGACCGGGGTGCTGCCCAGCTTGTAAGCCTTGATCCCTCTTCTCTCTTGGCGGGAGAAGGGTTGGGGATGAGGGGGAAGCCGCTTCACAGGTGCCGGTGAGAGCCGGGAGCAGATAACAAAAGACCGCCCATCGGGCGGTCTTTTGCATTTCTGGTGTTGGCTGGATGTGGTTATTCGTGTTCGAACATCAGGAACAGATAGACCACGAACAGCACCAGATGGGTCGCACCATGGAGCACATTGGTGCGGCCGCTGCTGAAGGTCACCTTGCACACCATCAAGGTCGTGACCAGCAGCACCATATCGGCGGGGGAGAGGCCGAGGCGCACCTCCTGACCCAGCATGGAGCCGATAAAGAGTACGGCAGGCACGGTGAGGGCGATGGTGGCCAGCACAGAGCCGAAGTAGAGGTTCATTGCCCGCTGCAACTGGTTGTTGAAGGCGGCCTTGATGGCGCCGACTGCTTCGGGGGCCAGCACGATGCAGGCGACGATAAAGCCGCCCAGTGCGGCGGGTGCTTCCATGACATGCACCCCGTAGTTGATGGGGATGGCCAGGGTCTTGGCCAGCAGGATCACCACCAGCAGGTAGGTGAGCAGCAGGATAGTGTGATAGACGTTGCTCTGCAGCGGACCGTGGTGCTCCTCGTAGTCCTCGTGATCGCTGTCGACGAAGAAGTGGCTGTGGCTGCGGGTCTGGATCAGCAGAAAGACCCCGTAGAGCAGGATCGAGATGATGATCAGCATCCACGACATGGCGCGCGACATACTGCCGATTGCACCGCCCTCGGTGAAGTTGGGCAGCACCAGACAGAGCAGGGCCAGCGGGATGATGGCCACCAGATAGGATTTCACTCCGTCCAGATTGAAGCTCTGGGTGTGGTAGCGCCAGCCGCCAAACAGCAGGGTGAAGCCCACCAGACCGGTACTCACCAGCATCACTACCGCAAACATGGTATCGCGGGCCATGGTGGGGTTGGGTTCACCGGTCAGCATCACCGAGGAGATCATCACCACTTCCAGCGAGATGACCGAGAGGGTGAGGATCAGGGTGCCGAAGGGCTCGCCCAGCTTGATGGCGAGGGCATCGGAGTGGCGCACCACCGAGAAGATGGCCCAGGTGACGATGGCCAGTAGTGCCGCCGATACCGGAAGATAGATCCCGAGCGGAGTTGTCTCTGTCAGCAGGTCGCTGCCGAGCGTCTTGAAAAAGAGCAGGGTCAGCAGGCCGACGGGCAGGGCAATCTCTTGCCGGATAACTGTCTTCATAGGCAATGGTTCTCTGTTGGGGGTCTGGACGACCGGGCGACATAAACAGGTTGCGCAGTTATCGATTGCACGATAACCGGCTCCTTATGATAAAGGCTGTTATCCCCGTCAGGGCAGATCATTTTGTTGCTGAATGTAAATAAGGGGGGAAGGAGGCGGTTCGACTTCACCACTGAGCCGGGCCCGGGTCTGCAGGGGGATTTACCCGCCTGATGGCCGGGCTGGGTTACGGCGCTACCGCCAGCATCAACCTGATGATGTCGAGCCGCTGGCCAAACTGTTTCGTGGTCAAATCCTGCCATATCTGCGTTAGCTGGCCTTCTGGTGTTGCAACTGCCACTCCCGTTGCCAGTGGGTCAGTATCTTCAGCGGCATGGGTTTGCCGAAGAAGTAGCCCTGGATCAGATAGACGCCGTGCTGGCTCAGATAGTCGACCTGCAACTGGCTCTCGACCCCTTCGGCGATCATCTCCATGCCCGATTCCCGACCGAAGACGATGATGGCATCCAGTACGCTGCGCTTGAGGTCGTTGGTGCCTATGGTATCGACGAACATCTTGTCGATCTTGATCTGGCGGATCCCCAGGCTCTGCAGGTAGGCAAAGCCGCCGTAGCCGGTACCGAAATCATCCAGCTTGAAGTGATACCCCATCTGTTGCAGCAGGGTGATCTCCTCGGTGGCCGCCTTGATGTCGAGGATCGGCTTGCGCTCCGTCAGCTCGAAGGTGAGCCGGGTGGGTAAGGGGTTTTGGCTGTGAGCGAGCAAGGTGCGCAGCAGAGGCTGCTCGATATGGGCCGCCACCAGATTGACGCTGACCCACTGATTCGGTGCCAGCTGCGGCAGGTCGGTGATCACCTGCTCCAGCAACTGTTCGGTCATCGGCAGGATCAGCCCCTGCTCCTCTGCATATTCGATAAAGGTGCCCGGAGGGATCAGCTCGTTTCCCCGCTGCCAGCGCAGCAGCGCCTCGAATCCCACCACTTGATGGGTACGGGCATCCACTATCGGCTGGTAGAGGGGAATAAATTCCTTGCGTATCAATCCTGTTTGCAGCAGTCCCTTGAGGGAGCGCCGATAGCTGCGCAGCAACCAGTATGTGACGCTTAACAGGGCGCCGAGCGCGATACCGAACCAGAGACCGTAGTGATTGAGTTGGTCATGGGCATATTGCTCCAGCGCTTTTCCCGCCCAGACCGTCTGTTTGGTGAGTTCATTGGGATCGAAGAAACTGAGGCTGATATTGCTCTCTTCCTGTTTGATCTCCTTGTCGCCACGGGGAAAGTGGACTGTGCTTGCATCGTTATCCTGTCGGCTGAACTCCAGATAGAAGCAGTGGCTGCAGGGGTGTTGCAGCAGGTCGTGGCTCCAGCTGTTATCCAGCACCCAGTAGGCGAGGTTGCCGCCGGATCGGTAAAAGGCCACCAGCTCCTGCTCGGTATTGTATTTGGCCACGGTGGCGGTGATCCCCAGCTTGCCAAACTTCTGCCCGCTGTTCTGGAGCTCTTTGATCAGCGGGATCTCCACCCCCAGGCTGGAGCAGCTGTTGCCGGAGGCGAGCTCCAGCCCTTGCAGGCGGATATGAGCGCTGTAGAAGCGCGGATCGCGCAGCAGCTCCATGTCTTTGGCGCCGCAGTTGAACTCAAATTGTGCCAGTTGTTTGTTGATGGCGGCATCCAGCTCCCGGTGGCGTACGGCCATGGCTCCCTTGAGCTCGGCAACCTTCTCTTCCAGCAGATGAAAGGCCATCGGCTTGGCAAACCACAGGCCGAGAAACTGGCTGCCCACGACAGGCAGGACGAACAGCAACAGAGCGATCCAGACGGGTGATTTACGCAAAGGAAGTACCTGCCAGTTTCATGAGACACAAATGGACTTAGCCATCATAGAGCATTAGTGCAATCAATTTGAGTCCGACTTGTCACACTTGTTGATTGATTTTTTAACTACATGATTTTAAATGTGTTTATTATTAACTTTAGCTAGATTCAATCGCTGACCTGTCATAAATGACAATTGCCCAGCTTATCCGAACTGCATTAGAGTAGCCCTGCGGTTTGACTCACCGTGTGTTCAATACTCCTGTATCTGTTTTTTGTCAGTAGCACAGAGTGTTAGTTTTGATATGAGTGTTCCTTTTGGTCCCCTTTGAGGGACCATTTTTCTGTCTGTCATCCCGCCCTTTCCCGCGTCTGTAGCCTGTCATCCTTGGTGTTCTCCCTCTGCTTTGGGTTATGCTTGCCCGCTTAAATTGCAGAAGCGGGATCTTCATCCATAGCTGTGGCCCGATCGCCGCTGCTACCATGAGGCGACATGGATGATGCCGGGCATACGGAAAGGCGCATGAAACTCACTACACAGCTTGTCTCATTTATCACCCTTTGCGTGATCGCAGCCATGGCGACCGTGCTGATTGGCGGGGTGTTCAGCTTTCGCGAGCTGGGCATGGAGTTGCAGCAAAAGAAGGTCGATGCGCTGGTCGAAGTGATCGACAAGCAGCTCGATGTTGCTCACGACATGGAAGATATGAGCCACTGGCTGCCCACCCTGCTGCGGGCTGCCCATGTGGTAGAGCTGGAGGTGCGCCAGAATAACCAGCGGGTCTACTGGTTCCGCGATGTGCGCAATCCGGTCGACGAACAGCTGCTGGTGCCATATAGCCACCCGCTGCCCCATCAGGCTGGCATGCAGGCCAACTTCAAACTGGAACGCCCCTTCAAGGAGGCGGAATACTCCATCAAGGCGATGTCCGGCATCTCGCTGGGCATCTTTATCGTGGTGTTCGGTCTCTGGTACTCCATCCGCTGGCTGCGCCAGCAGTTGCGCGGGGCCGAGCTGCTGGGCATTCGCGCCCAGCTGATCCTCGATGACAAGCTCTCCAAACTGAGTCATGACCCCGCCGAAGAGTGGCCGGTGGCCGCCAGTCAGGCCCTCGATCATCTGCTCGCCGAGCTGGCGGATGCCCGCAAGGAACGCAGCCGCTTCGACAACTTCATTCGCAGCAACGCCTTCGTCGACAAGATGACCGGCATCGGCAACCGGCTGTTTTTCGACAACCGACTGGAGAGCGCCATCATGGAGGCGAGCGTGATGAGCGGTGGCGTGCTGCTGATCGATCTCGCCTGTCTAGAGGAGCTGGAGGCCGATCAGTTCGAGCTGCTGGGGCACGATTTGATGATGGAGGCGAGCGCCACCATAGGTGCCTTCGTGCGCAAGCATAACGGCGCCCTGCAGGCCCGCTACGCCGGTCAGGTCTTTGCGGTGTTGCTGCCCAATATGTCCGAGAGCGAGATGGTGGATAGCGCCAGCCAGCTGCTCAAGAGCCTGCAACGGCTGCACTGGCCGCAGGAGGTCAATCCGGAGACTGCGGTCTATCTCGGCGCCGTCTGTTATCAGGCAGAAGATAGCCTGCTCAAGGTGCAGGAGGAGGCGGAGCTGGCCCTCAAGAGCGCCCGTCTGCAAGGGCACAACGGCTGGTTCCTCTACGAGAAGCAGCTGGATGAGGAGCAGAGCAGCAAGGGGACGGTACGCTGGCGCACCCTGATCAGCCGCCGTCTCGAAGAGCACGGCATCGAATTTTACACTCAGCCGATCCAGCAGGATCGGGGGCAGGTGGTGCTGCAGCAGGAGCTGCTCACCTATCTGCACGACGAGCAGGGGCGGGCTTTGCAGGCGGGTATTTTCATGCCGATGGCGGAGAAGGTTGGCTTGTTGCTGCAACTGGATCGGTTGGTGGCGGAGCAGACCCTCACCCTGCTGCGCCAACGATCCGAGCAGAGCTGCCCCATCAGCCTGACCCTCAGTGCCCAGAGCCTGCTCAACCGCGAGTTCCAGCGCTGGCTCTTCTTCGCCCTGTTCCAGCTGCCGCGCAGCACCAACGAGCGGCTGATCCTGCAACTTTCCGAATCCCAGGTGACCCGTCACTTCGAGGCGCTCAAGCGGCCACTGCGCTCCCTGCGGATGCTGGGTTGCCAGCTGGCCATTGATCATGCCGGTCAGGATGTGGTGAGCACCCAGTACATCAAGGAGTTCGAGATCAACTTCCTCAAGCTGCACCCCAGTCTGGTGCGGGAAATCCATTCCCGTCAGGTCAACCAGATGGCGGTACGCAGTCTGGTTGGGGGTTGTGCCAATACCCGCACCCGGGTGCTGGCAGTGGGGGTGGAGAGTGGCGATGAGTGGAAGATGCTGCGCCACCTCGGGGTGCATGCCGGGCAGGGACCCTGGTTTGCCGAGCCCCAGCGTCTGGTGCTGGAACCGGCTGGTGATTGAGATAAACAACAGAGGGTCGCCTTGGGGCGACCCTCTGTTGTTTGCGATGCTGTTTGCGGTTGCCGTCAGGCGGGGCTCACTGTCGCCCCTGCTCCCGCAGCCCGGCGAGCCCTTGCATGCCGCCGGTGTGGATAAAGACGATTTTGCTACCGGAGGCGATACGGCCTGCCGCCAGCTCGCGAAACAGCCCCCACATCGCCTTGCCGCTATAGATGGGCTCAAGGGGCAGATCGGTCGTGGCGCTGAAATCCTGTACCCACTGCCAGAGGGCCGGGCTGAATTTGGCGTAGCCACCGTCGTGGTGATCGAGCGCGATGCGCCAGCCGGGGATATGGGCCGCCGCGGGATGGAGGCGACACACCTCGTCAGCGATAAAGCCGCCTCCTTTCAGTACCGCAATGGCGAGGATCTGCTCCCGATCCCGTTTGCCGGCGATCAGGCCCGCCAGAGTGCCGCCGCTGGCGCAGGGCAGTACCCAGAGATCCGGCGAGAAGGGCACTTCGCCGACCAGTTCCGCCACCCCGGGGATGGCCAGCGGGCTGCTACCCCCTTCCGGCACGATCAGGGTATCGGGGGCATCGAATTGGGCCAGCCAGTCGGGATCCTGCCGTCGCCGGTAACTCTGGCGGTCGACAAAAACGAGATCCATGCCCCAGCGCTGGGCATCCCGCAGGGTAGAGTTACTGACGGCGTCATATTCGCCCCGTATGATACCGGTAGTACGAAGACCAGATTGGCACCCCGCTGCCGCCAGCGCATGGATATGATTGGAGTAGGCGCCGCCAAACGAGAGCAGATGCCGTTTTTCGTGCTCTTTGGCATGCAGCAGGTGGTACTTGAGCTTGCGCCACTTGTTGCCGGAGATGGCCGGATGGATCAGATCATCCCGCTTGCACCACAGCTCGACGCCATAGCGGGTCAGCAACGGATGGTGGAGGCGTTGCAGGGGGGAAGGGAGGATGGCTTGACCCTCTGACTCGGCGGAAAGGTTGGCTTGCAATGGTGAGTCCGTCTTTTAATCTGGAGGCTAATCTGCTGTTTATGTTAATATTTCATACATTTAATCACTATTGATGGGCGGGCTTACATGAAACAACTGTTCAGACGGTCGACGCCAAGCCGCCAGGTCGGGCTCTTGCTGGCCAATGACAGGATCATGCTGGCTGCGGTGGGCAATCCCCCCGTCTTCGCGACGCGCACCATCAACGGCCCACAGGAGTGGGCAGTGGCCATGAACGAGCTGTTCAGCCGTCATGGGCTGGCCAAGTCTACGGTGCGGGTGGCCCTCGCCGCCAGCCTTTATCAACAGATCCAGATCGACAAGCCTGCCGTGCCTGACGCCGAGATGGCGGGGGCGCTCCCCTGGGCTATCAAGGATTATGTCAGCGAACCCGTGCTGCAACTGGCGATGGATTATGTGGACTTGCCCACCCCGCCTGCCGGTCGCCCGCGCATCAATGTGATCTGCCTGCCCAAGAGCCGGGTGCAACAGCTGGCCGATGCCATCAACGGCATCGCGACCCTGCAATCCATCATCAGCGACGAATTGGCGCTGACCTCTCTCTATGACGCGGATGAGACGGTGCGCATGCTGCTGTGGCAGCCCAAGGGGCAGGATCTGCAACTGCTGGTCTTCCATCAGGGCGGGCTCTGCTTCTCCCGCCAGCTGCGCGGTTTTACCAGCCTGACTGGCGAACATGAGCCGGACAGCATGCTGCTCGATTCACTGGCGCTGGAGATCCAGCGCTCCCTCGACTATCTGGCGGGCCAGCTGAAATTGCCCGAGCTGGGGCAGATGCAGTTCGCCGTCGCCTCGCCTTTTATCGGTACCCTGGTGCGCCACATGGAGCAGACCTTCGGCTTTGCCGTCTCCGCCATGGCCAACAAGGCGGTGCTGGCCGGCGTCGAATACCTCTCGGCTTATGCTGCCGCCATCGGGGAGGATGCGTGATGAAACGTCAGATAAACCTCTATGGCGCCGAGTTTCGCCCCAAGCGGCAGTGGGCCAGCCTCAATCAGATGGCGCTGGTGTGGGGCTTTGCGCTGCTGCTGATGCTGTTGGTGGGTGTCGGTTACGGCTGGCAACAGCAACAGGTCAGCCGGGCACTGGCGCAGCGCTCTGCCGAGCTGGAGCTCAAGCGCAGCGAGGCACAGCGGCTCGATGCCGAGCTGGCGCGCCATCAGGCCGATCCCCGGCTGCAACAGCAACTGGTCAACAAGCAGGATGAGTTGACGGCCAAGCAGGGGCTGATGCGCCAGCTGGGCAGTCTGACCCTGCAAAAATCCCAGGGCTACGCCAGCGTGATGGCGGATCTCTCCCGCATTCGCAACAGCAACCTCTCGTTGCAGCGCATCGAGATCAACGAAGGGCGGATCAACCTCTCCGGCTTTGCTGGCCGCAGTCAGGATGTACCGGCCTGGGTCAACCGCTTCAAGCAGACCCCGAGTCTGGTGGGCAAGGAGTTTGGTGAACTGACCCTCGGCCGTGACAAGGAGGGTCGCCTGACCTTCCAGTTGAGCGGCATCGCGCGGGAGAAACCCTGATGAACCTGAAAGCACAATGGCAGGCATGGGGCCAGCGTATCGCCGTGTTGAGCCAGCGGGAGCGGGTGTTGATCCTGCTGACCGGTCTGGTACTGCTGGGCGCGGCCGGACTCTATGGCTGGCTCGATGGCGCCAATACCCGCCTGCAGCAGGATCGCATGGCCCTGAGCTCCGCCGAGCGTGACCTCGAGATCATGGAGCTGGAGAACCTCGGCAAACAGGCCCGGCTCAAGCGGGATCCCAATCAGGGCGTTCGCGACCAGCTGGCGCAGGTTGAGGCGGATCTGGCCCGGATCGACGATGAGCTGAAGGCCCAGACCGTCGATCTGATCCCGGCGCACGAGATGCCGTTGGTGCTGGAGGCGCTGCTCTCCCGCTCTGCCAACCTTCACATGCTGGCGCTCAGTTCGCTGGAGCCGACCCCGCTGATGGCGGGAGAGCAGAAGGTCAATCTCTACAAGCATGGTATCCGGCTTCAGCTTGAAGGCGGCTATTTCGATGTGTATCAATATCTTAAAGCGCTGGAAGCCTTGCCGCGTCACTTTTACTGGAAGCAGTTCGACTATCAGGTCAAAGCCTATCCCGGCGCGGTGGTGGAGATGGAGATCTACACCCTGAGTACCAGCAAGGAGTTTATCCGTGGCTAGAGTGTTTGCGTTGTGCTGTTGCCTGTTCAGCTTGCTGGTACAGGCGGAGCAGGTTGAGGTATTGCAGGATCCCACTGCGCCGCTGGCTGATGTGGCGGTTGGCGCCCGTGCGACCGGCGAGAGCAGCGCCGGTTTGCCGAAGCTGCAGAGTGTGGTGCTGGGCAATGGCCCGGCACTGGCGGTACTCAATGGCAAGAGTTATCGGGTCGGGCAACAGGTGGACGGCTATACGCTGGTGGCCATCAATGCCGATGCCGTGGTGCTGGAAAAGGCGGGAAAACGCCATGCGGTAACACTGTTTGCCAGCAAGATCCGGGTTTGAGTCGTGCTTGCCTCTCGAGAGGTGAATCGGCTTTATCGAGTTTAATTGCAAGTCAGGGTGCCCTAATTACATGAAAAAACACCGTCTCTGTCTGATCACCGTGGCCATGATGGCTGCAGGCTGTACCACGTATCAGCACCCCGAGCCGACCCAGGCCAAGGATGCCCTCAAACAGGCCATGAACGAACAGCAGAAACAGGCTGCCCCTCTGACCGCGTTGCCCAAATCGGTGCAAAGTGAATTGCTGCAGCTGAACCGGCCGCAGATGCCGGTCGGCATGCCGGAGAAGCGGCTGCGTATCGCGGCTCACGACGTGGAGGCGGTGGAGTTTTTCGGTTCCCTGTTCAAGGGCTCCCGCTACAGCGTGGCGGTGCACCCCGGGGTGGCCGGGCTGGTCTCCGTCGAGCTCAAGGATGTGACTCTGCCGGAGGTGCTGGCGGTGGTGGGCGACATGTACGGCTTCGACGTGCAGCGCAAGGGCAATGTCTTCCATATCTATCCGGCGGGTCTGCGTACCGAAACCATCCCGGTCAACTATCTGATGATGTCCCGCCGTGGCCTCTCGCGCACCTCGGTCAGCACCGGCGGGGTGACGGCCAATGACAGCAATAACAGCAGCGACAGCAGTTTTGACAGTGCATCGAGCAACAACAGCACCAACAACTCCTCCGGCAACAACTCGAACGGCAACAGCAGCAATGGCACCCGCATCGAGACTGATACCAACAGCGACTACTGGACCGATCTGCGCGACTCTCTGCAGACCCTGATTGGCACGGGTGATGGTCGCGCGGTGATCACCAGCCCGCAGGCGGGTCTGGTCACCATTCGCGCCTACCCGAAAGAGCTCAAGGCAGTGCGTGAATTCCTGAATCAATCCGATAGTCACCTCAAGCGGCAGGTGGTGCTGGAGGCGCGGATCATCGAAGTTGCCCTCAACGAAGGGTATGAGCAGGGAGTGGACTGGAGCGGTCTCTCCGCAAGCTGGGATGGCAACAAGGGGATTACCGGTGGCGGTTCACTGGCCAATACCCAGTTACCCACCACCCCTAATCAGATCTTCACTGCACTGGGTGGCGGCGCCGGTTTCAAGGTCTCTGACGGCAACTTCAATGTAGCGGTCAACCTGCTCAAGACTCAGGGCGATGTGAATACCCTCTCCAGCCCCCGTGTCACCGCGACCAACAACCAGAAGGCGGTGATCAAGGTGGGGACGGACGAATATTTTGTCACCAATGCATCGACAACAACCGTGAGCACGACGAGCGGTGACCGAACAACTCCCAATGTAGAGTTGACCCCTTTCTTCTCAGGTATCTCTTTGGATGTAACACCACAGATCGATGAAGAGGGCAAGGTGCTGCTGCATATCCATCCCTCCGTTATCGATACTGAAGAGCAAACCAAGACCATAAAGGTGACAGACAGCGATACGCTGGTGTTGCCGTTGGCGAAAAGCTCGATCCGCGAATCAGATACCGTGGTGCAGGCCAATAACGGTGACATCATCGTTATCGGCGGCCTGATGAAGACCGACAAGCAGGAGATCGTCAGCAAGGTGCCGCTGCTGGGGGATATTCCCTGGGTGGGTGAAGCCTTTACCAACCGCCGCGAGAGCACCAAGAAGGTGGAGCTGGTGATCATGCTCAAACCGACCGTGGTGGAGAAAGATACCTGGCAAAACGAGCTGCAACGCTCCTCCGAGCTGCTCGACAAGTGGTATCCGGCCAAGGGCTGACCCATGACACCAGATACGGTCACCCTTATCCCGAACGGCCTGTGCTGCCTTGCCAGCACAGGCTGCTTGCTCGCTGTGGCAGGTGAGGTCTCATGTACCTGACCCACTTCGGCCTGCAGGAGGCACCGTTCAGCCTCACTCCCAATACCGGCTTCTACTACGGCTTGCCGCCTCACGAAGAGGCTCTGCAGGTGCTTAACTGGGCGCTGGCGCAGGGGGAGGGCTTTATCAAGGTGACCGGCGAGGTGGGTACCGGCAAGACCCTGCTCTGTCGCAAGCTGCTCAGCGAGCTGGGTTCGGAAGCGCGTCCGGTGCGGCTTGCCTGGTTGCCCAATCCCCACCTCACTCCGGCCGAGCTGCGCATCGCGCTGGCGCTGGAGCTGGGGTTGGCGGTACGGGATCAGAGCGAACTGGATCTGACCGATCGTATCCATCGTCACCTGATCAGCCTGCACCAGCAGGGCAGTCGGGTGGTGGTGCTGATTGACGAGGCGCAAGCGCTGCCGGACGAGACGCTGGAGGCGATCCGCCTGTTTGGCAATCTCGAGACCGAATCGAGCAAGCTGCTGCAGATCGTGCTGTTCGGCCAGCCGGAGCTGGATGCCAGACTGGCCAAGCCGCATCTGCGCCAACTGCGCCAGCGGATTGGCTTCTCCTACTGCCTGCGGCCGCTGCGTTTTGACGAGACCCGCGCCTATCTGGAGCACAGATTGCAGGTCTCCGGTTACCGAGGGGCACCGCTGTTTGCAGGTCGAGCCATGCGCCTGTTGTGGCGCGCATCGCGAGGGATCCCGAGACTGATCAATATCCTGGCGCAGAAGTGCCTGATGCTGGCCTATGGTCAGGGTGTGCGTCAGATCGACAGTCGTCTGGTACGGCTCGCCATTCGCGATACCGACGATGCCAGCCGCTTTGCGCCACGGCGCTGGTGGCCCCTGTTACTGTTGTTGGGGTGCGCCCTGACTTATGGAGTCTGGCCATGAGTGTCATCAACCAGATGCTGAAAGATCTGGATCGGCGCCAGCAAGGATCCGAAGGTGCTGCCGTCTATATTGCCCCTGCGCGCCAGCAGGGATGGTGGATGTTGCTGCTGACCCTGATCTGCGGTCTGGCACTGGGGATCCTCGGTTGGCGAACCTGGATCTATTGGCAGCAGACCCATACCGTGACGGCTGCCAGTGAAGTGATCGCCCCTGATGCGGTGACTCCCGATGTGGTGACAAGGGCCGCCGCGCCGGTCAGCCAGCCCGAGTCGGTCGAGGTGGCGGCTGCGCTGCCGCTGCCAAGTCAGGATGAGGTGAATGATGAGGCAGGCGAGAGTGACTCGGCCGACGGTGCGCCCTTTGATGCCTCCAGCGATGTTGACGAGTCCGAGCCGACCGATGAAGAGCTGCAGCCCGAGCTTTACGCCGAACTGGCGGCAGAGCAGCAGGCCGTCGCCAGCGCGCCACGCAAGCCGAGCGTATTGAAGATCGAGACGGTGGAGCTGTCGGCCAAGGAGCTGGCGGCGCTGGCGGAGCGCAAGGCGACCACCGCCATGGCCAAGGGAAGCCTGCGGGATGCGCAGGACAACTACTATCAGGTGCTGGCCCACGATCCCTACAACCAGGGGGCGCGCGAGCAGCTGGCGGGGCTGCTCTACGGCGAGGGCCGCCTGACCGAGGCGCGTCAGCTGCTGGAGGAGGGGATCCGGCTCGATCCCCAACAGGCCGATTTTCGTCTGCTACTGGCCCGCCTTGCCATCAGCGAGGGGCAACAGCAGCAGGCGCTTGGCTGGTTGTCCGGTTATCAGCCGGATCTCGCCAGCAACATGGACTACTACGCGACCTGGGCCGGGCTGACTCAGGAGCTGGGCCAGAATGCCGATGCGGCGGCGCTCTATGTGAAGCTGCTGCGTCAGCAGCCTGATCAGGGCCGCTGGTGGCTTGGCCTCGGTGTGGCCGAGGATGGTCAGGGCCACAGCCAGCGGGCGCTCGATGCCTATCGCAACGCCCTGCTGCACGGCAACCTCGGCGAGGCGTCGACCAATTGGCTGGAACAACGAATTGGCCAACTAACCCCTTGATAAACAGCAGGTTCGATTAGCAAAGCCTAATCGGATGCTGCAACGGGTGTGAAGTAACAGAGATCGGAGCAAACATGGCACAACCCAGACTGAAAATGCGCCTCGGCGACCTGCTGGTACAAGAGCAGATCATCTCTGATGATCAGCTGCAGCTTGCCCTGCAGCAGCAGCGTCAGACCGGCCGCAAGCTGGGCACCACTCTCATCGACCTCGGCTTTATCAGCGAGGTGCAGCTGTTGCAGTTCCTCGCCCGCCAGCTGGATGTGCCCTTCTTCGATCTCAACAACCTCACCATCGACGCCGCCGCGGTGCCGCTGCTGCCCGAAGTGCAGGCGCGTCGCTATCGGGCTCTGGCGGTCAACCTTACCGACGACAAGGTGACGGTGGCCATGTCTGATCCGGCCGATCTGAGCGCACTTGATGCCGTCGCCGCCCTGCTCAGCCCGCGCATCATGGTGTTGGCGGTGGCGCGGGAAGGGCAGCTGCTGGAGTATTTCGACCGCCTCTATCGCCGTACTCGAGAGATTGAGAGTTTCGCCGAACAGTTGCAGGAGGAGTATCAGGACTCCGGCTTTGAGCTGGGCTCCAGTAACCTAGGGGCTAACGACGAGGGGGAGGCGACGGTGGCCAAGCTGCTGCGCTCCCTGTTCGAGGATGCGGTGCAGGTGGGGGCGTCGGATATCCACATCGAGCCGGACGAGAAAGTGCTGCGCATTCGCCAGCGGATCGACGGTATCCTCCACGAGAACATCCTCAACGAGGTGCGCATCGCCCAGGCGCTGGTGCTGCGCCTCAAGCTGGTGGCGGGGCTCGATATCTCCGAGAAGCGCTTGCCGCAGGATGGCCGTTTCAACATGAAGGTGCGCGGTCGCGATGTGGATGTGCGGATGTCCACCATGCCGGTGCAGTATGGCGAGTCTGTGGTGATGCGTCTGCTGGATCAATCCTCTGGCATCCTGTCGCTGACCGAGACCGGCATGCCGCCTGAGATCCTGACCCGTTTCCGTCGCCAGCTCAAACGGCCACACGGGATGATCCTGGTGACCGGCCCGACCGGTAGCGGCAAGACAACCACCCTTTATGGCGCACTCTCCGAGCTCAACCAGTCCAGCAACAAGATCATCACGGTAGAAGACCCGGTGGAGTATCGTCTCTCCCGTGTCAATCAGGTGCAGGTCAACCCAAAGATCGGCCTCACCTTCTCCAACGTGCTGCGCTCTACCCTGCGTCAGGATCCGGACATCCTGCTGGTGGGGGAGATGCGCGACAACGAGACGGTAGAGATCGGTCTGCGTGGCGCCATCACCGGTCACCTGGTGCTGACCACCCTGCACACCAACGATGCGGTGACCAGTGCCTTGCGCCTCATCGACATGGGGGCGCCCGGCTATCTGGTGGCGAGCGCCCTGCGGGCGGTGGTCGCCCAGCGGCTGGTGCGGCGGGTATGTGAGCACTGCGTTGAGGAGAAGGCGCCCGACGAAGGGCAGGCCACCTGGCTCACTGTGCTCTCCGGCGAGGCGCCCGGCCAACACACCTATCACAAGGGCCGGGGTTGCCAGAGCTGCAACTTTACCGGTTATTCCGGCCGGATCGGGGTCTACGAGCTACTGGAGCTGGATCAGCCGATGATGGATGCCCTGCGCCGCAACGATGCGGAAGGGTTCGCCAAGGCGGCCCGTCAACACGAACACTACCGGCCGCTGGCCCTCACTGCCCTCGATTATGCCCGTCAGGGGATCACCTCGGTGGATGAGGTGCTACGACTGGCCGAGGATTTGGGGTAAGCGATGGCTAACTTTGCCTACAAGGGACGTGACAGCCAGGGCAACGCCACCAGTGGCGTGGTCGAAGCTGCCAACGAGATGGCGGCCGCCGAACAGCTGATGCGCCGTGGTGTGATGCCGACCGAGCTCAAACCGGGCAAGGCCAAATCCGCTGCCATCGACTGGTCATTGTTGCTGGAAGGGGGCGTCAAGCTGGATGAGCTGGTGATCTTCAGCCGCCAGATGTATGCCCTGACCCGGGCCGGGATCCCGATCCTGCGCGCCATCGCCGGGCTGGAGGAGAGCACTCACAGCAAGCCGCTCAAGCGGGCGCTTCACTCGCTGGGGGAAGATCTCGGCAACGGTCGTCCGCTGTCGAGCTCGATGCAGGCGCACCCCAAGGTATTCAGCAGCCTGTTTGTCGCCATCATCCATGTGGGTGAGAACACAGGTCAGCTGGAAGAGTCCTTTTTGCAGCTTGCCAACTATTTCGAGCTAGAGCTGGAGACCCGCAAGCGGATCAAGACCGCCATGCGCTACCCCAGCTTCGTGATGATCGCCATCGGTATCGCCATGGTGATCCTCAATATCATGGTGATCCCGGTGTTTGCCGGCATGTTCGCCAAATTCGGGGTGGAATTGCCGCTGGCTACCCGCATTCTGCTCGCCACCTCGCACTTTTTTGTCAACTATTGGTGGCTGCTGCTCGCCATTCTGGCTGGGATGGTGTTCGGTTGGCGTCGCTGGGTCGCCACCACCAAGGGCAAGCTGACCTGGCACCGCTGGCAGCTCAAGTTGCCGATCGTCGGCACCATCATAGAGCGCTCCCTGCTGGCCCGTTTTGCCCGCAGTTTTTCCATGATGCTCAAGGCAGGGGTGCCGCTGAACACCGCGCTGACCCTGGTGGCCGATGCGGTGGATAACGCCTATATGGCGGGGCGAGTTCGGGATATGCGCGCCGGTATCGAACGGGGCGAGAGCCTGCTTCGCACTGCCAGCAGCAGCGGCCTGTTCACCCCGCTGGTGATGCAGATGATCGCCGTGGGGGAGGAGACCGGTCAGGTCGATGACCTGCTGCACGAAGCGGCCGAGTATTACGAGCGCGAGGTGGATTATGACCTCAAGAGTCTTACCGCCCGCATCGAGCCGATCCTGATCGGGATCGTGGCAGTAATGGTGTTGATCCTGGCGCTGGGTATCTTCACGCCTATGTGGGACATGATGCGCGCAGTTCGCGGCAAGTAACTCGGCATCTTCACGCTTGAATGGTGGGACATGATGCGAGCCGTAAGAGGCAAGTGAGCGGTGGAGTCGAGGGCTGGATGAACAGACAGACGCAGCAGGATGATCGCTGGCTGACCGGATATAGGCGGATCGCCGTGATCATCCTGCTGATGGTGATCGTGGCGACCCTGGTGCGCAGCTATCAGGGCCACCGGGAAGAGGTGCAGCAGCTCACCCTCACCTTGTTGGGGGAGCAATTTGCCGAGCGGGCACAGCGTTTGCACGGCATTTGGCTCGATGAGCGGCGCCCGCAGACACTGCATGTCGCCGGCAAGGGGTGGCAGTTTGATGCCCGAGGCTGGCCCCTGGGGCTGGTGCCGCTGCAATCTCCTTCGGAAAATTGCCGTCAGTTGTGGCTGGCACTGATGGGTGAGACGAAGGGGGGCGTGCCTCCCCTGCAGGTTCTGGCCCGCCCCGATGGCAGTGGTTGCGAGATGGGGTGGGATGGTTATTGGCTGGTTTATCAGTTTTCTGACGGGCGGGTGATGAAAAAGCCTTGAATGAAACTAATCATATGACCCAACTACATGATTTTTTTGGGCCTGCATGAAATAATGTGGGGCATTACGGAGGGAGCATGACAATGAAACCAATGGCACCATCAATGCCGGAAAACGGGATGAGGAGAGGGTCTGCCGGCTTCTCCCTCATTGAGCTGGTGATCGTTATCGTGATCCTGGGGATCCTGGCGGTGACTGCGCTGCCGCGCTTTCTCGATGTGACTGACGAAGCGAAAAAGGCCAGCGTCGAGGGAGTCTCAGGCGGTTTTGCTACCGGCGTTTCACTGGTGCGGGCGCAATGGGAGGCGGAAGGTCGCGCCAAACAGGACAGCCTCAATACCGTGCTTTATGACGGTAGTCGCTTCTATCTGACCACGCCGACCGAGACCCAGATCAGTAACGGCGAGCTGTCGCCGGGCTATCCCATGGATACCGTTGCCAGTGGTAATCCCGATGTGGATCCGGCCAATCTGACCGCCGAACGTTGTCTCAATATTTGGGAGGGGTTACTGCAAAACCCGCCCAAGGCTACGGCCAGCTTCAATGAAGTGCGCGGTAGCGGCAATGACCTGAAATACTATGCCACAGTGAGCAGTAATGGACTGGATTCGGTCTGCCGTTACTATCTGGTCAATAGTTTGAGTAAGGGCAGTGATGGCAAGTATCAGGATCCGCAAGGCAAGACTGATGCATTTATGAGTTTCAGTTACCGTCCGGCGTCCGGTCAGGTGACCACAAATATTAATTAACAGAGGAAAGTGAAATGAAAAAACAGGCGGGTTTTACCCTGATCGAACTGGTTATCGTGATCATCATTCTGGGTATTCTGGCGGTCACCGCTGCACCCAAGTTCCTGAATCTGCAGGATGATGCAAATGAGGCTGCAGCACAGGGTGTTGCTGCTGCAATCAAAAGTGGAGCTCAATTGGTATATAGTCGTTCAGCTATTGATGGGACTGAGACAAGCGGCGCTTCTTCAGTGGCTGTTGGTACCGAACGAGTAACCACTAAATTTGGTTACCCTACTGCTGATGATGCGGGTATCGGTAAAACCATTACTGTTGATGGTGGTTGGGCACAAAATAATGATGGTATCTATAAGTCTAATCAGAACAACAGTTGCCAAGTTATATACACAGCGCCTTCTGTTGCAGGGGCTACATTCTCTGTATCTCTGAGCGGTGCTAACTGTTCGTAATTGCCATGAAAGCGAGGCTTCGGCCTCGCTTTCTCTTTTCCCTAATGAGAAGTCCCATGCCTGCAACCAAGGGCTTTACCCTGATTGAACTGGTACTGGTGATCCTGTTGCTCGGGATTCTAGCCGCCTTTGCCGTGCCCAAATGGCTGGGCAAAGGCGGCTTTGAAACTCAAACCGTACGTGACGAGCTGCTGACCCGGCTGCGGCTGGTACAGACCGTCAATATGCATGAACCTGCCAACCGCTGTACCCAGCTGGTGGTTGCCTCTCCCCGTTTTGCCCACCGAACTTATGCTGCGTGTCCCGCCAGCGATGATCTGGATACCAATAGTGGCTGGACTCCCCAGTTGGAGACTCGTGGTCGACTGGTTACGCCCTCTGCCGGTATATCCATCTCCCTAGATAACAACAACCGCTTCGTGCTGCGCTTCGATCAGATGGGCAGACCGCTAGGCAACTGTGCCACCGGTTGTACCTTGCTGGTGAGTGATGGCCGCGAAATCAGCCGTATCAAGATTGAATCCGAGGGGTTTATTCATGAGATCCCTTAAGCGCGGTTTCACCCTGATTGAGCTGATCGTTGGCATAGTGCTGCTGGCGGTGGCTTTGACCGGCATTTTGGGGTTGCTTATCAATCAGGCGCCACAGGCGGTGGATCCGGTGCAGCAGGTACGCGCCGCCCAGCTGGCCCAGCGCCTCTCCGGCGAGATCTTGCAAAAGTCGTTTGATGAACATTCGGATCATAACGGTGGTCGTTATCGTTGTGGCGAGCAGGTGGCAGGGGTGATCATCTCTTCCTGCTCCACCAGTTATGGCCCGGATGGCGAGCCCGCATCCTATGCCTATAACGATGTGGATGATTTCGATACCGCAGGTAGCTGGGTGGATGCCAACACGCTGACTCAGACTGCGACGGGAGTCAGCAGCGAGGAGTATCGCAACTATCAGGTGAAAATTGCGGTGAGTGGAGCCGATTTCAGCGACGGCACCTTCAAGAGTTGTGTCGCCCCCTGCTCTGTGGGCAAGCGTATTGATCTGCAGATCAAGCTACCGGATCAGAGCGTGCTCGACTTCTCCTTCTATCGGGGGAATTACTGATGGATCGCTCTGCTATCAGGTATTGCCTGTCTACCGGAATATCAGCGCCCTTAGCCAATTTCGGCGTTCGATCACGCTTGGCGGCCAATCGAACCTACCGTAAACCTCGGGGTAACAGTGGCTTTACCCTAGTCGAGCTGGTGATGGTCATCCTGCTGCTCGGGATTATGGCGACCTTTACCAGCCAGTTTATCGGTATCGGCACCCAGATTTATGGCGATGCCAGCAGCCGTGAGCAGCTGATGAGCGATGCCCGCTTCGCCATGGAGCGGCTTAACCGCGAACTGCGCGATGCGGTGCCGGGATCGGAGCGGATCGAGACGACTGGCGGGACATGGGTCGACACCGGCGCCTGTTTGCGGTTCTGGCCCATCAGCACCTCGAGCCGCTATCTGGCACTTAACCGCGCCATGTCGGGGAGCACGGCCACCCTTGAGCTGGTGATGGCGACCCCGGCTTCTGCTGCCAATCCGCTGGATGTGGATGCCACTGCCGTCAAAAAAGATGATCAGCTGATCGTCTTCCCCGTGCCGGACAAAAAAGTCGGTTCGCTCACGGCAGGCTGCGATTATGGCCGTTGTGTAGCCAGGGTTACCGATGTGCTGACGCCCGTATCCGGAGCGCAAACCATCCGCTATACCAGCACCGAGAGTCTGGCTGGCCTCTCTCCTGGCAGCCGGGTCTACTTTGCCAACCAGCAGGTACGTTACTGTGTGGAAGGAAACACGCTGACCCGCGCTACCGCGCCCATTGGTGCATCCTTACCTGCACAGGGTGTGTTGATGGCGGACTCCCTTCGTATTGGCACCTTCTATAGAGAAACCTCGGCGTTTAACGCTGAAGGGGAGTTTGGTATGCGTTTTGTGTTCGAGCGCAAGGGGGAGTCGGTCACCTTCAACCACAAGATAGAGGTGTTCAATGTGCCCTGATCCACACGCTTTCGGACGGATGCGAGGCAGTGCCTTGATGATCGCCCTGTTTGTGATTGTGGTGATGGCGCTGCTGGCGGCTGCCATGGGCCGTTTTCTGGTCGATAGTGGTGAGAAAAATACCGTGGAGGTGCGCAGCGTGCGTGCCCTGCTGGCCGCCCAGAGCGGGCTGGAAGTAGCGCTCTATCGGTTGTTCCCCAAGCGCACGCTTGCCCAACCGACCCCCCCAGCGGTCTGCCTGGCAAGCAGCCCACTGAGCTTTGCCAGCACTCCCGGACTGACCAACTGTCAGGCTGTGGTTCGTTGCGCCACGGTGCCGGTGACCTACAACGGATCTGTGACCAATGGCTATCGTCTCGAGAGTGTCGGAACCTGTGGCAGCTCCGACCTTAACGGTGCCAACCCTGATTTTGCCGTGAGCCGAACCCTGATGGTCGAAGCTTATGATGGAGGAGCGCCATGAATCGTGATGGCGATGATGTCGGTTGTGTTAGTCACTTCTGGCTGGAGTGGTTATCGCTGTTTCAGTGCAAGTCATTCGCCTGCACTTTGTACTGACGATCGATATTGCGGCAGATGATACAAGTGGAGAGGAAAGTGATGGATTTTAAATGGCTGGTTGGTTTATTACTTTTCTGCGATACAGCTGTGGCGCAACAATATAATTTATCCATCAATCAATACCCACCATGTAATACAACATGGCAAAAGTCAGGAAATGTTTACACCTGTACTGGTGGTAATGGTCAGGTAACATTAAACGACGGTGATGTGATTGTCGCTAGTCAAGATTCAACGCTGAGTGCAGATGCCGGGATTTCTCTCACGAATAACAAGATTGGCAATGCTTCAAGTAGAATAAATCTTAAGGCTAGTTTTGGTGGTATTGTATCTCAAGGATATCAAAATACCATATATGGTGATATTTTAGCTGGCGGCTCAAATATTACACTGAACAATATCTACTTATACGGAAGTATTACTACCAGTGGGAACGTGTCGCTAAACTCGGGAGTTGTTCAGGGAAATATCACCAGCAGTAGTAACTCTGTCAGTGTGACTAATGTGCAGTTATCAGGAGATATCAGTGCAAATAGTTCTTTGACGATATCTGGCGGAACTTATAGTGGTAATATTACCATGCGCTCAAATAATCCAGTGACGTTCAACTCAGTTAATATGACTAGTGGAAGTGTCTCTGGGGCTAGCTCTTTTAATGCAACAGGTAGCCAACTGGGATCTCAGGGAAGTCCTGTCATTATCTCGACCACATCAAATAATATCACTGTTACCAATTCTACGGTTTATGGCAATCTGACTGCTGCAACAAATAATGCCGGTGGGGTGGTGAATGTCAACAATAGCTCTGTGACTGGTACTTGCCTACCAGTGTCAAATCCGGTAAATGCTTGTGTCCCGGCACCTGTTGCCTTGTATCAGCTTGAAGAAAGTAAGTGGGCTGGTGTTGCAGGAGAAGTCAAAAACGCTGTTGCTGATGTGCTACATGGTCGCGCAATGAGGGGCGCGAAAACTAATACTGTGTCGCCTGCATTACCTGCAAACGCGAATAATCTTGGTACTTGTGGTTATGGTGAGTTTACTGGCAGCAGTAATCAATACATTGAAGTGCCACATGACGCTCGCCTGTCATTTTCCAATCAGTTAACTGTTTCTGCTTGGGTATATCCGGTAAGTCGGCCATCAGCTGGAAATTTGTATTCTATCGTGTCAAAAGATGGCAACTATGAGTTTCATATGGATAGTCAAGGCAGAGTGTTCTGGTATTGGGAAAGAAGTTCTGGCGTGAACCAGACACTGACAACAAACACCAAAATACCGTTAAATACATGGTCCCATATAGTCATTCGCTATGATGCAATGGCTGCTGGCAATCAACGTCAAAAAATATATATCAATGGAGTCGCTGATACAGCTAGAGGTAATGATGCAAACTCATTAAGAGCAAATACACAAAATTTAGAGATTGGTCGAGATTATATTGATAGTCGCAGCTTTAATGGCCGAATTGATGAGGTTGCTATTTATGGTTCGGCCCTGTCTGACACTCAGATAGCTGAGTTATATAGTCAACGTCATCCCTGTGGTGGCTCGACATTGATTTGTGAGACCGATGACTTCTCCCAGCCGCTCGGTGATAGGTGGGCCGTCAAGCAGAGTGCTGGAGGATTTATACCATCCATTACGGCAGAACGACGTTTACGGATGACCCAAGCCAGCACGGGACAAGCAACCTCTGCGACTTATCAGCGGCTATTTCCTGCTGCTGGCAATCTGGTGACGCTGACATTTAATCACTACGCCTATGGTGGCACGAGCACTGGTGCAGATGGTATGACCGTTGTGCTTTCTGACGCGTCGGTGACGCCACAACCTGGTGCTGCGGGGGGGCCCTTGGGTTATGGCCATTATCAACCGAGTAACTCACCTGGATTTGCTGGCGGTTGGCTCGGATTTGGCTTGGATGAATATGGCAACTTCTCATCCTTTGGGGGGGGGGGAAGTGTGGGCTATCGCCCGCAATCGGTTGTCGTGCGTGGCTCGGGATCCAATTTTTCCGGATATAACTATCTGCGAGGCACCTGTAATAACGGAACTACCAATGTTAATACCAGTTGCTTGAGTCCAAAGGTAGATGGTAACGGTAGCGCCAACCATCGTTACCGTCTGACGATTGATTCACGAACCAGTGGGCGAGCGATGGTCAAAGTAGAGCGTGATACGGGAAGCGGGTTTATCTCTCTTATCGATTCGTTTGATGCGCTGGATCCTGCATTGGGGCAAAGTCCGTTACCGCAAGACTTTTATGTGTCATTGACAGGTTCTACAGGTGCCCTGACCAATATTCACGAACTCGATAACGTAGAAATATGTGCGCTGAAATCAAGAGAGGTAGGCGTTCAGGTAGATCATTTCGAGTTGCAGTATTCGGGTCAACCTCTGACCTGCAATCCGGAAGAGATCACTATCAAGGCGTGTGCAAATCCAGATTGCAGTCTGCTGATTACCGAACAAGTTGCTGTTTCCTTGTTGCCACAGAGTCTCCAGGATGGTGGTTGGTACCCACTGTCTGGTGCCAACAATGTGAGTGGCAATACGGTGACCTTTACCGGTGGAACGGGCAAAGTTTTGTTGCGTAACAATACTCAGACCCAAGTGACGTTGGGCGTGAACAATTCCGTTCCTGCTGTCAAACCACTCAGTGAAACCTTGTGCAAGGCCGGGGCCGGTACGCCCAGTGCGGCAGCCTGTACCCTGAACTTTGCCGATAGCGGCTTCTTCTTTGAT
Organism: Aeromonas sp. JL9; assembly: GCF_024436075.1. Classification (NCBI taxonomy): domain Bacteria; kingdom Pseudomonadati; phylum Pseudomonadota; class Gammaproteobacteria; order Aeromonadales; family Aeromonadaceae; genus Aeromonas; species Aeromonas sp. JL9. The sequence continues at coordinate 62,742 of NZ_JANFNV010000013.1, forward strand.
GTGCCTGATACTTATTCCAACCAGCCTCAGGATGTGACTATCAGTGCGGTCAAAAAAGACGATATTACCAAGCAATGTGTGCCCGGATTTACCGGCGTGAGGTCTGTCGGCTTTTGGGGAACGTACAACAATCCAAATACCAATAGCTTTGGTAGCAAGATCTCCATCGATGGCAACGCCATTGCAACTTATGCCGCCAGTGTTCCTTCACCAACACCAACCACCCTCAACCTGACTTTCGATAATCAGGGTAAGGCGACCTTGAAAAAAGTGACCTACCCGGATGCGGGTCAGATGCAGCTTTCAGCCAGTCATAATGGCAGTGGTGAGACGGCGGGTCTGGTGATGACGGGGTCCGACACGTTTGTGGCACGTCCGGTCGGCCTGTGCATTACGCCCCCGCAAGGGGTCTGCGCGGCGGGTGACAGCAGTTGTCCAGTATTCAAAAAAGCAGGGGAAACGTTCCTGGTAGATATCAAGGCGATGGCCTGGGAGTCGGCCAATGATGGGGATATCTGCGTAGGGAATCAGACTACGCCCAACTTTGCCCTGCCCAATATTGCTCTGGGCAGTACGCTGGTGGCACCCAATCCGGGCACCAATGCAACGCTGGGTACTACCGCCTATAGCCATGTGGCTGCGGCCAACAGTGCCAATAACGTTAGCCAGACGGTGAGCGAGGTGGGGGTGTTCCGGATGACGGCAACGCCACCGGAGGCAACGCCACCAGAGGGAAGCGCTGTATCTACGGGCTATTTCGGCTATACCATCCCTCCCGCCAGCAGCCTGCCGGTGGGACGTTTTGTCCCTTGGGATTTCAATTTGCTGAGCGGGGTGCTTACTCCTGCTTGCGGGCAGTTCAGCTATATGAGTCAGCCATTCGGGGTCAAGATGACGGTACAGGCTCGTAACAAGAGTGCCGGGGTGACCACAAACTATGGTGGCGAGTTCGCGAAGGGGCGGCTCTATCTGGTGGCAGGCAATAATCATGATGGGATTGATCGCACGGATCGAGTGGGGAGCATGATGGCCAGCTGGGCATCAGGCGAAGCCAATATTGACAGCCAGAGCCGCTTTGCCCGGCTTTCTGAGCGCGATCCCGGCCAGACTACTCCCGAAGAGCCCTTTAAGTTACTGCGTTTTGGCCTGCAAGTGCTTGATGAGGAGTCACCCTCAGTCACTTTCATGGCTGACGCTGACCTGAATCCTGGCATCAAGAATGGTTGTACCAAAGGGGTCAACTGCAATGCCAAGCAGTTGACGATTCCTACGCGGGTGAATAACACCATGACGGCTTATTATGGCCGCCTGCTGGCTGGCACGGCGGCGGGTCTTGCCTCTGCGCCGCTGGCCATTCCACTGCAGATGCAATATTACGAAGGGGGCAACTGGCTGCAAAACAAGGAAGATAAATGTACCCAGCTCTCTTTGGCCAATCAGGGGTTCACTTTCCTCAATCCGAGTCACACCTTTGATGCGGCGACTCGCGAGCTGAATCTGGGGGCGGGTCGCAAGATCAAGCTGGGGTTGGGCAGTTCGGCACCGGGTGGGGATGCTGCACTGGCGAAAGACGGGGAGATCCTGTTCCACTTTGCCAAGCCGGACATCTCGGTGCGCATTCCCTACAAGGTCGATTTGGCAAAACAGCCATCATCGCCACTCTGGTTGTCTGACCTCACGAGTGCCAATGACGGCAACCTGCAAGGTGAGGCCATTTTCGGCTCCAGCCGGGGTAATGACAGAATTATTTATCGGCGCGAAGTATTGCAGTAAATGATGCGTGAGGGGGGTTGGCTCAACAGCATCCCCCTAAATCCTTGTTTATTAGTGTTTGCAAGCGTGTGCGAGTGAGTGATGACTCGCATTTTTGTCGCGCCTGATTGATTGGCGACAGTTTGAGCGCTTGCCCATTGGGGTGGGCATTGGTAAAGTTAGCCGGTTTTCTGCACCTCCAAATTCTTAGGATTTCCCGTAGCCATGTTCAAAAAGCTCAGAGGCGTCTTTTCCAACGATCTGTCGATCGATTTGGGAACTGCCAACACCCTGATCTATGTAAAAGATCAAGGGATCGTCCTTAACGAACCCTCAGTTGTCGCCATTCGCCAAGAGCGCGGGAACGCCAAATCGGTCGCTGCTGTCGGTCATGCCGCCAAGCAGATGCTGGGCCGTACCCCGGGCAACATCTCCGCAATCCGCCCGATGAAAGACGGCGTGATCGCCGATTTCTACGTGACCGAGAAGATGCTGCAGCACTTCATCAAGCAGGTTCACGACAACAACTATTTCCGCCCCAGCCCGCGCGTGCTGGTGTGTGTACCGTGCGGTTCAACCCAGGTTGAGCGTCGCGCCATCAAGGAGTCCGCACTGGGCGCCGGTGCCCGTGAGGTCTACCTGATCGACGAGCCTATGGCTGCTGCCATCGGTGCCGGCCTGCCGGTATCCGAAGCGACCGGCTCCATGGTGGTTGATATCGGTGGTGGTACCACTGAAGTGGCCATCATCTCCCTGAACGGTGTGGTCTACTCCCAGTCCGTCCGTATCGGTGGCGACAAGTTTGACGAAGCGATCATTAGCTACGTCCGTCGCAACTACGGCAGCCTGATCGGTGAAGCGACTGCCGAACGCATCAAGCACGAGATCGGCTCCGCCTATCCGGGCGAAGAGGTGCGCGAGATTGAAGTCCGTGGTCGCAACCTGGCCGAAGGTGTACCGCGCAGCTTCACTCTCAACTCCAACGAAATCCTGGAAGCGCTGCAAGAGCCGCTGTCCGGTATCGTGGCTGCCGTCATGGTGGCGCTGGAGCAGTCTCCGCCCGAGCTGGCTTCCGACATCTCCGAGCGCGGCATGGTGCTGACCGGTGGTGGTGCGTTGCTGAAAGATATCGACCGTCTGCTGATGGAAGAGACCGGCATTCCTGTCGTCGTTGCCGAAGATCCACTCACCTGTGTGGCCCGTGGCGGCGGCAAGGCGCTGGAGCTGATCGATATGCACGGTGGCGATCTGTTCCACTACGAATAAGACCCAAAGCCGGCCAGCGTGCCGGCTCTTTTTTGACGACCCATGAAACCCATTTTTGGTAGAGGCCCTTCGCTTCAGTTACGGTTGTTTCTCGCCGTCATCATCTCCATCGCTGCCATCGTCGCGGATTCCCGCTTCGGTGTGTTTACCCATGTCCGCGTCTACCTCAGTTCGTTAGTCAGTCCCCTGCAATACATGGCCAATGCGCCCGGTACCCTGCTCGACACCATGTCGACCCAGGTGCAGACCCGCGCCGATCTCATCGAGCAGACCAAACAGCAGGAGCAACAGCTGTTTACCCTGCGTGCCCGTCTGCTCAAAATGGATCAGCTGGAGCACGAGAACCAGCGGCTGCGTGAGCTGCTCGGTTCGCCGGTGCACAAGGAGTCCCGCAAGATGGTGGCCGAGCTGCTGTCAGTGGATTCTGACCCCTTCAGCCATCAGGTGCTGATCAACAAGGGGGCGCTGGATGGCGTCTACAACGGTCAGGCGGTGATCAACGATCAGGGTGTGATTGGTCAGGTGCTCCACGTGGGCTCCACCACCAGTCGCGTGCTGCTGATCACCGACTCCAGCCACGGTATTCCGGTGCGGGTGCTGCGCAACGACTTGCGCGCCATTGCTTCCGGCAGTGGCGAGCTCGACAAGCTTGAGCTGCGCAACCTGCCGCGCAACACCGATATTCAGGTGGGTGACCTGCTGGTCACCTCCGGTCTGGGTGGCCGCTTCCCGGAAGGTTATCCGGTGGCGACTGTGACCCGTTCCGAGTATGTGGAGGGCAAGCCCTTCGCCCAGGTCGAGGCCAAGCCGCTGGTGGAGCTGGACAGACTGCGCTATCTGCTGCTGCTGTGGACCGACAAGAAGCCTGAAGTACATGATGAGGATGGCGAACGGGCGGCTCCCGCTGCGTCCGCTGCAGGAGCCACCCGCTGATGCTAGAACCCGCCAGCGGCAGGATCTGGATCTGGATCTCGATCCTGCTGGCCTTGAGCCTGTCGATCCTGCCGCTTCCTTTCGAATTTGACCCCTTCCGCCCGGACTGGCTGGCCATGGTGCTCATCTACTGGGCACTGGCCTTGCCGCACCGGACCAACGTCGGCACCGCCTGGGTGGCGGGCCTGCTGCTGGATGTGCTGCTTGGCAGTACCCTCGGCGTGCGGGCGATGGCGATGGCCATCACCACCTATCTGGCGGCCTTCCAGTTCCAGAAGATCCGCAACTTCTCCCTCTGGCAGCAGGCACTGATCATCGGTGGCCTCTCGCTGGTGGGTAAAATGACGGTATTCTGGGCCGAGCATCTGTTCAGCCAGGCCAGTCTCAACTTCTCCTACTTTTGGTCGACGTTGACGACGATGCTAATATGGCCCTGGGTGTTTCTGGTGCTGCGCAAGGTGCGGCGCCGCTTCAATATCAGGTAAATATGAACAAAAACAACGAACCACAACTCTATCTCGCCTCGGCTTCTCCCCGTCGCCGTGAACTGCTGACCCAGATTGGCTACCGCTTCGAGGTGCTGAAACTGGATGTGCCCGAGCAGCGGGAAGAGGGTGAAAAGGCGCAGGATTATGTCTGCCGTCTCGCCCGTGACAAGGCGATGGCGGGCGTGGCGTGTGCGCCGACGGCGTTGCCGGTGCTGGGTGCCGACACCATAGTGGTGCTGGGCGACCGGGTACTGGAGAAACCGTCCGATCTGCTGGATGCCAAAGATATGCTGGAGTCCCTCTCCGGCAAGGTGCATCAGGTGATGACGGCGGTGGCGCTGGCCAGCAAGGATCGTTGTGACGTGCGTCTGGTCACCACCAACGTGGCGTTTCGCAAGCTGGACGAGGCCGAGATCGAGGCCTACTGGCAGACCGGTGAGCCCTGTGACAAGGCCGGGGCTTATGGCATTCAGGGTATTGCCGGCAAGTTTGTCAGCCGCATCGAAGGGAGCTATAGCGCCGTGGTCGGCCTGCCCCTGCTGGAGACAGACTTGCTGATCAAGCATCATCTGGAACAGCTCAAATAATTTCCCGTCAGCTGTGCTCTGCTGCGTTTCTCCCTTGCGCGCGTTGTACCGGATTGGCTCTATAGAATTCAAAACTGGAACAGGCAAGGTTACTTATGTCGGTAGAACTGCTGGTTAACGTTACCCCCTCCGAGACCCGGGTCGCTCTGGTCGAAAACGGTCTGCTGCAGGAAGTGCATGTAGAGCGTCAGGCCAAACGCGGCATCGTGGGCAATATTTACAAAGGCAAGATCAGCCGGGTGCTGCCCGGCATGCAGGCGGCATTCGTCGATATCGGCATGGACAAGGCGGCGTTTCTCCATGCCTCCGACATCGTGCCGCACACCGAATGTGTGGCGGTGAAGGAGAAGGAGCAGTTTCAGGTCGGCAACATCGCCGAGTTGGTGCGTCAGGGGCAGGACATCATGGTGCAGGTGGTGAAAGATCCGCTGGGTACCAAGGGTGCCCGTCTCACTACCGATATCACCCTGCCATCCCGCTATCTGGTCTTTATGCCGGGCAGTGCCCACGTAGGTGTCTCCCAACGTATCGAGTCCGAAGCAGAGCGGGAGCGCCTCAAGCGCACCGTAGCTGGTTATGTGGACGAGCTGGGTGGCTACATCATCCGCACCGCCGCCGAAGGGGTGGGGGAGCAGGAGCTGGAGCAGGATGCTGCCTTCCTGAAGCGTCTGTGGCGCAAGATCCTCGAGCGCAAGCAGAAGTATCCCCCCTGCAAGATCCTCTACGAGGATCCCAGTCTGGCATTCCGGGTAGTGCGCGACTTCGTCGGTGCCGAGCTCGACAAGATCCGCGTTGACTCGCGCCAGAGCTTCGATCAGCTCAAGCGCTTCACCGAGGAGTACGTGCCTGAGCTGGCCAGCAAGCTGGAGTACTACCCCGGCGAGTCGCCTATCTTCGATCTCTACGACGTGGAGAACGAGATCCAGCGGGCGCTGGAGCGCAAGGTGGAGCTGAAATCCGGCGGCTACCTCATCATCGACCAGACCGAAGCCATGACCACGGTGGATATCAACACCGGCGCCTTCGTCGGCCATCGCAATCTGGAAGAGACCATCTTCAACACCAACGTCGAGGCGACGGCGGCCATCGCCCGTCATCTGCGCCTGCGCAACCTCGGTGGCATCATCATCATCGACTTCATCGACATGCAGTCCGAGGATCACCGCCGTCGGGTACTGCACAGTCTGGAGCAGGCGCTGTCAAAGGATCGTGCCAAGACCAACGTCAACGGCTTCTCCCAGCTCGGTCTGGTGGAGATGACCCGCAAGCGCACCCGCGAGAGCCTGGAGCACGTGCTCTGCTCCGAGTGCCCCGAGTGCAAGGGGCGCGGCCGGGTCAAGACGGTGGAGTCGGTCTGCTTCGAGATCCTGCGGGAGATCATCCGGGTCAATCGCGCCTACGATGCGGATCAGTTCACCGTTTACGCAGCCCCGGCTGTGGCCGACTACCTCCATGGCGAGGAGTCCCACAGTCTGGCTGAGCTGGAAGTGTTCATCGGCAAGCAGGTGCGGGTAGTGAGCGAACCCCTCTGTGGTCAGGAGCAGTTCGACGTGGTGATGATGTAATTGGTCTATCGCTGGCTGAGTCGGGGCTGGTTGGCCCTGGGGGTCCTGTTCGTACTGATGGCCATGCTGGTCACGCTGGTACGGGTCGGGGGCCCTTTGCTGAATCAATACCGGGAGAGTCTGATCCATACTCTGCTGGGCGATTCACAACTCAAGGTCAGCGTGGAGCAAGTGGGGCTGGACTGGACACAGTCCGGGCCCGCCCTCGAACTGCAGCAACTTGCCATCGCCCCGGATTCGGGGCGTTTTGCCGTACAGCTCGGCAAAGCCTGGGTGCATCTCGACTTCTGGCGCACCATTAACGAGCTCAAGCCGGTGTTTGGCGAGCTGATCCTCAGCGATGGCGATATCACCATCGACTTGCGCCAACCGGCTGACGACAGCCCCTCCGGCGATCCCCAGCAGGGCGCCCTGCTGCGCTTTCTGCTGACCCAGCTCTCCACCTTCGATGTGCACAACACCCGCCTCAGCGTCACCACCTCCCTCGGTGATCTGCGCGCCCTCGACATCGCCCAACTGCGCTGGCAGAACCGTGGCAAGCGCCATCAGGGGGTCGGCAAGGCTTACCTCATCAACGGGGTGGGCGAGAGTACCCTCGATCTGATTCTGGATGTGGACGCCCCGACTGCCCGGCTCGATCGCCTCAAGGGGCAACTCTATCTGGGGGCCCGCCAGCTCGATATCACCCCGACCCTGGCCAGGAGCCATGCGGGCGAACCCAAGGTTGCCGGTCAGCTCGACTTCCAGCTCTGGAGCGAGTTTGACAGTGGCAAGCTGGGCAATACCCTGCTGGCGTTTGGCAACAACTACCTGATCTGGAAGGATCCCAAGAAAGGGGAGATGCACCGCTTCGGTCTCGATGGTGGCAAGATCCAGCTGCGCCGTGACGGCACTGACTGGCAACTGGCCAGCCACAACGTCACCTTCAAGCTGGATGGCAAACCCTGGTTGCAGAGCCGCTTGCAACTGGAACGGATCGGGGATCGGGTGCAGGGCTATCTGCCCAGCATAGAGTTCGACAAGATCACCCAGATCAGTCAGCTGGTCTCGGCGCTCTACCCCACACTCTGCGAGACCCTGCGCCAGACCAATCCGCAGGGGGCGGTGCAGGATCTGACGCTACTGGCTAACGCCGACTGGCAGGATCTCTCCATCAGCGGCCGCTTCAGCAAGGTGCACCTCAAGGCCTGGCAGGATATACCCGGGATGCAGGATCTCAACGGCGAGTTCTGGCTTACCCCGACCGGCGGTAGCGCCAGATTGGCGCTGGCGAACGACAAGGTGGATCCCGCCCGTCACTTCAAGATGCCGATCCCGGTCGACCACTTCTCGGCCCGCCTCGACTGGTGGCGCGAGGAACAGGGCTGGGTGCTCTACGGGCAGGATATCGCGCTGGATAACCCCGACCTGACCCTGGCCAGCCGTTTCCGCCTCGATCTGTTCGAGCACCCCTTCCTCGCCCTGACTGGTCGCATCGATGTGAAGAATGCGGGCCATGCGGATCGCTACTTCCCGCTGCAGGCGATGGACAAGGGGCTGGTGGATTACCTGAGCGGCGCCATCAAGGGGGGCAAGGCCCAGGGGGCAGACCTGCTCTGGTATGGCGAGTTTCGGGATTTCCCCTACGACAACGGCAAGGGCATCTTCCAGGTGGCGGTGCCGCTGGAGCAGGCCACCTACGAGTTCTTCCCCGGTTGGCAACCGCTCACCGACCTGCAGATCGACCTCTTGTTCCAGAATGCCGGTCTCGATATGCGCAGTCGATCCACCAAACTCGGCAAGGCGAGCTCCGACTCGGTGCATGCCTGGATCCCGGATCTCTCCCCTGGCGCCCACCTCTATGTGGATGCCAAGGTGCAGGGGGAGGGCAAGGCCATCAGCGACTACCTGCAGGACTCCCCGCTGGGCAGTTCGGTAGGTCAGGCGCTGAGGGAGATCGAGATCCGCGGCCCGATGGCAGGATCGGTCAAGCTCGATATTCCTCTCGATGGCGAGAGCGAGGTGAAGGCGAGTGGCGATGCCACCTTCAACAACAACAAGGTGCGGGTCGCCAGTCTGGATCTGCCGCTAGAGAAGGTGCAGGGGCGTCTCGAATATGACAACGAACAGACCCGCTTCAGCAACCTCAAGGCGAGTTTGTGGAACCAGCCGCTGACCCTCGACTATCAGGGGCGCCAGCATCCGGATCACTATCAGGTCGACCTCGATTTCAAGGGGCAGTGGGATAGCCGCCGCCAACCCGCCGCCATCTCTTCATTCGGCATTCTCAACGGCCGCAGTAACTGGGGCGGCAAGCTCGGGTTGACCCTGCCCGACAGCAAGCCGTTCAGCTTCCAGCTGGCGCTCGACTCCAACCTGCAGGGGATGGCGCTGGATCTGCCGCTGCCGCTGGCCAAGAGCAACGCCAGCCGGCTGCCGCTCAAGGTGATCGCCCGTGGCCGGGATGGCAGCGCCGACATTCGTGCCGTACTGGGGGCTGATGTGGATATGCAGACCCGACTGGTCTACGGCGAAGGGGTGCCTTATCTCAGCCGGGTGCGAGTTGATGTGGGCCAGCCGGGCGCCCGGGTAATGCGCGATGCTCCCATGCTGCTTGCCATCAACCAGCAGGAGGCCGATGTGGGTGGCTGGCTGGCCAGACTCAAGCAGTGGTTGCCAGCGCAGAACCAGACTGGCAATGCGGTGGTTGGCCCCGCGTTCCTGCCGCAGGAGTGGTGGGTGGATGGACAGCTGGCTCGCGCCTATATCGGCAGTGCCACCCTCAAGGCGGCGCGTTTCACCGTGGGGCCGACCAATCAGGCTACCGAAGTGATGATCGACAGCCCCGACGTGATGGGGGTGATCCGCCTGCCTGCAGTAGCCAATCGCCCGGTGGATGCCAAGTTTGCCCGTATCTACTGGTCCGGCAAGAGTTCGGATCTCAGCCCGGATCCCGATGCCAAGCAGGATAACGCCATCATGGCATCCATCCCCTGGCTGACATTCAGCTGCGTAGATTGTCGCTTTGGCGAGCTACCGCTCGGTGAAGTGAAAGGGGAGCTGGTGCCCGGCGCCAACAAGGTGACCCTCAAGGGACTGGATATGCGGCTGGCAGGTAGTCAGCTCACCGGCAGCGTCGACTGGTTGGCCGATGGCAACCGGATGCAGACCCGTGCCCGTGGCAAGCTGACCAGCAACAACAGCGAACTGCTGCTCAAGCGGCTCGGTTACACCTCGCCCATAGGCGATGCCCCCGGATCTCTCGCTTTTGATCTGAACTGGCAGGATGTGCCCTATCGCCCGAGCCTGCCGACTCTGGGGGGAAGTGCCAACTATCAGCTGGAGGGCGGCACCCTGCGCGAGGTCAACGACAAGGGGGCTCGGCTGCTCTCCCTGCTCAGCCTCGATTCCCTGCTGCGCAAGCTGCGGCTCGATTTTCGCGATGTGTTCGACAAGGGCTTCTACTTCGAATCCATGTCCGCCTCTGCCACCATCAAGCAGGGGCTGGTCAGCAACGATGATTTCTATATGAAGGGGGCGGCAGGCAACCTGCGCGGCGAGGGGATCGCCGATCTGGTGCGCTGGCGGCTCGACTACGAGCTGAGCTTCTCCCCCAATCTGGGGGGTACCCTGCCGGTGGTGGCGGCCTTCTCCATCACGCCGGTCACGGGTCTCTATGTGCTGGCCCTCTCCAAACTGCTGGAGCCGGTGGTGGATGTGGTGACCCGTATCGATTTTCGCATCTCGGGCCCGCTCGACGCACCCAAGCTGATCGAGGCGGGGCGCGATCGCGCGCGCATCAAGCTCAACCAGCAGCAGAAAGAGGCGGTTGACGCCGTTGCCCCCGGCCTGCCGACCCAAGAAGTGACCCCTTTCCTGCTGAGCCCCAAACACGCAGGGCCCGCTCAGCGCTGAACGAGCGGCCCGGCACCATCACAAGGAGTGAGCCATGATCCGACATATCCTGCTGATCGCCTTCAAGCCGGGCACCCAGCCTGCCCAGATAGATGCGGTGCGTACCGCCTTTCTCGCCATTCCCCATCAGGTCAGCGGCGTGACCGCTGTGGAGTGGGGTCGGGATGACAGCCCGGAGGGGCGAGCCGAGGGGTTTACCCACAGCGTGCAGATGACCTTCGCCGACGAAGCGGCCCGCCAGCGCTATCTGCCCCATCCTGATCACGATGCCCTCAAGGCCATCTTCCGTCCGGTGCTGGAGCGCATCATAGTGCTGGATTACACCCTGCAGGCGGGGGATGCTGTCACCGTCTGATGGCCCAAGCGACAAGGAGAACGTCATGTGGTTAGCCGCAATACAGCTGGTATCAGGCCGTCACTGGCAGGATAACCGGGAGCAGATTGCCAACGAGTTGGCCATGCTGCCCAAGGAGCGGCCGCTGCTGGTGCTGCTGCCGGAGAACTTTGCCCTGTTTGGCGAACGGCAGGGCTATCTGGATGGGGCCGAGGCAATAGGTGAGGGCCCGATCCAGCAGCAACTGGCGGAATGGGCCCGCGATTACGGCATCTGGCTGGTGGCCGGAGCCATGCCGACCACCATCGCAGGTTCCGACCATATCCACACCAGCTCGCTGGTGTTTGACCCAGGCGGTGAGCTCAGGGGCCACTACCACAAGATCCACCTGTTCGACGTGGATGTGGCGGACAATCACGGTCGCTACCGTGAGTCGGAGACATTCAGCCCGGGGGAGGTGCCTGTGCTGGTGGACTCTCCCTTTGGTCCCCTCGGCCTCTCGATCTGTTATGATCTGCGCTTTCCCGAGCTCCATCGTCAGTTGGCCCGTGCTGGTGCCCGTGTGCTGCTGGTGCCTGCCGCCTTTACCGCCGTGACCGGCGAGGCGCACTGGGAGCCGCTGCTGCGGGCCCGCGCCATCGAAAACCAGTGCTACGTAGTCGCTGCCAATCAGGGCGGCACTCACGAAACGGGGCGCCAGACCTGGGGCCACAGCATGGTGATCGACCCCTGGGGTCGGGTGCTGGCGAGCAAAGAGTCCGGGCGCGGTACCGTGCTGGCGCAGATTGAGCCCGGGCTTATCGACGAATTGAAACGCACCATGCCAGTGTTGCAACACGCCCGTTTGCTCTGATGGTGTGGTGAAAAATTGAAACGCAGCCGTTTGTCCGTGCTGGAGCATGCCCGTTTGTTGTGATGGTGTGGCTTGTTGCCAACCCGTCGGCAAGACGATTTAAAACAGCTCGTTACGAGAGTGGAGAAGAAGATTGAGTCTATTGAGCCAGGTTAGTGCCTCCCTGTTGGCCCCGAACGATCTCGACGAAGGGCGCCTGCAGCAGCTGCTCGGCAGCCTGATGAGCCATCAGGTGGAGTTCGGCGATCTCTATTTCCAGCGCAGCTGGCACGAGTCCTGGATGCTGGAAGATGGCATCGTCAAGGATGGCAGCTACAACATCGATCAGGGGGTCGGGGTGCGCGCCGTCAGCGGCGAGAAGACCGGCTTCGCCTACTCGGACGAGCTGAGCCTGCTGGCGCTGCAACAGTCGGTGACTGCCGCTCGCGGCATCGCCGCAGCAGGTGCTCACGGCAAGGTGAAGGCGTGGGCCCGCACCGAAGCGAACCTGCTCTATCCGGCCATGGATCCGCTGCAGACCCTCGACAAGCATCAGAAGATCGCCCTGCTGGAGCAGATGGACAAGTTCGCCAGAAGTCTGGATCCCGCCATCAATCAGGTGATGGCCTCCATCAGCGGCGTCTACGAAGAGGTGCTGGTGGCCGCGACCGACGGCACCCTGGCCGCCGATGTGCGCCCGTTGGTGCGTCTGTCGGTGACCGTGATCGCCGAGAAGGGCGATCGCCGCGAGCGTGGCAGTGCCGGTGGCGGTGGCCGCTTTGGTTACGACTGGTTCCTCGAACTGGACGGGCTGGAGAGCCGCGCTTTTGGCTATGTGCGTGAAGCGGTGCGTCAGGCGCTGGTCAATCTGGAAGCCATCGACGCGCCAGCCGGTACCATGCCGGTGGTGTTGGGCTCCGGCTGGCCCGGCGTGCTGCTGCACGAGGCGGTAGGTCATGGTCTGGAGGGGGATTTCAACCGCAAGGGATCTTCCGCATTTGCTGGCCGCATCGGCGAGCAGGTGGCCTCCAAGCACTGTACCATCGTCGATGATGGCACCCTGCCGGGTCGCCGTGGTTCCGTCTCCATCGATGATGAGGGGACGCCGGGTGGCTACAACGTGCTGATCGAGAACGGTATCCTCAAGGGTTATCTGCAAGACAAGCAGAACGCCCGCCTGATGGGGGTGCCGCTCACCGGCAACGGTCGCCGCGAATCCTACGCCGCCATGCCGATGCCGCGCATGACCAACACCTATATGCTGGCGGGCCAGTATGATCCGGCGGAGATCATCGCCTCGGTGAAGAAGGGCATTTATGCCCCCAACTTCGGTGGCGGCCAGGTGGATATCACCTCCGGCAAGTTTGTCTTCTCCGCCTCCGAGGCTTACCTCATCGAAGATGGCAAGATCACCGCCCCCATCAAGGGCGCGACCCTGATCGGCAACGGCCCCGAGGCGATGAGCCAGGTCTCCATGGTGGGCAGCGATCTTGCGCTGGATCGCGGTGTCGGCATCTGCGGCAAGGAGGGGCAGAGCGTGCCGGTCGGTGTCGGCCAGCCCACCCTCAAACTGGATCAGCTCACCGTGGGTGGCACTTCGTAGGTTTGGGATAGCCGCGCAGCGGCGTAACCCGATGCATTCAAACCCCGGCTCTTGCCGGGGTTTTGCTATTCAGGGAACCACAGGCAACAAAAAGCCCCGGTCGTTGGACCGGGGCTGGCGGGTTATTCGGTATCAGTTGACGGATATGGCGCGGGCGTCGATGAAATAGCGAGCGTTACCCTGTTTGTCGATCTGGATTTTGGCAACCAGCTGCTCTTGATCTTTATATTCCCAGCGTTGCTCGATCTTGGCGAGGGATGGGCTCGCAATCCCAACCACGTTCAGGTACTCGTGAAACAGGCTATGGCTCCCTATTTCGGTCAGCATCTTGTCCATCTGCATACTCTCCTGAAGTTGAGTGGGTATTCATCAACAAACCTATCAGCGTCCATCTGAACAAAGTCTGTATGAAAAACAAACTAACTCATTTGTGTGTCAATAACATGATCAGGGACAAGATCAGTGCAGATCGTCAGGGACTTTTTGATACCGTTTTCAATCAGAGCCGGTGGGCTTCTGCGGCAACTGATCAAACGTGCCGGCAGCCTTTGGTTGCGCCGGTGCGGTTTGCACGGCCTGGCCGTTGTGGAAGACCGGATCCTGCGCCACTTCCTTGATGCCGTTGATGCAAAACTGCATACCCATGCAGACCAGCAGGAAGCCCATGATGCGGGTCATGGCATCGATGCCGGTGGCGCCCAGGATCTTGCAGACCGGATCCGCCAGCTTCAACACTCCCCAGCTGATCAGGCTCATCAGGGCAAACGCCGTTACTACACCGGCGTAGATGGTGAGGCGGTTGTACTCGTCAGGCAGTTCGGCAATCTGGGCGGCACCGCTTATTACCAGCGCCATGGTGCCCGGCCCGCACATGCTGGGCATGGTGAGCGGTACGAAGGCAATGCTCTGGTTTATATCGACCCCGCTTTGCTGGCTGGGGGCGGGGAACAGCATGCGAAAGCCGATAAAGCCGATGATGAGGCCACCGGCCAGGCGCAAGCCCGGAATGGAGATCCCGAACAGATCCAGGATCGAGGATCCGATAAAGAAGGTGCTGCAGAGGGTGCAGAACAGATAGATGGCGGCCAGATTGACCTGACGGCGCACGTGTTCGCGCGACATCCCCTTGCTCAGTCCCAGCAGCAGGGTGGCCGTGGTGGGCGGGTTGACCATGGGCAGCAGCGCCAGCAAGGTGAGTAATACGACCTGAAAGAACATCTTGAGCCTCGGATAAAGAGTTGGACGTCATGGGGCGACGCGGGTGGCAGGCCCCAGAGGGAGGCTATCTTATGCTGGTGAAACTGAACATAAGCAGTACAAAAAAGCCCCGGCAGATGCCGAGGCTTGTTGTTCGGGTCAGGCCGCTTGCGGCGCTTGCTGTTGCCGGATGGCCCGTTGCTGGAACCAGAGCCAGAGACCGATGGCGAACCCCAGTACAGACAAGCTCACCACATAGTGGGAGGGGGCCAGCATGTCGCTCTTCATCCAGAGGGTAACCGCCATCGGGGTGAGGCCGCCGAAGATGGCGTAGGCCACGTTGTAGGAGAACGACAGACCAGAGAAGCGCACCACCGGTGGGAAGGCGTTGACCATCACGTAAGGCACGGCGCCGACAATCCCGACCGCAAAGCCTGCCAGCATATAGAGCGGCACCAGCTGGCCCGTACCGGCCGCCAGACTGTGATAGAAGGCGTAGCTGGAGCCCGCCAGCAGCAGGGAGCCGAACATGAAGGTGAGACCGCTGCCCAGCAGGTCGATCAGTCGACCATAGACGATGCAGCCGAGGGTCAGGGCAACGATGGCCAGCGAGTTGGCGGTCAGGGCGTCCGCCGGGCTGATGCCGTAGACCTTCTGCAGATAGGTGGGGGTCATCAGGATCACCACCACGATACCGGCGGAGAGCAGCCAGGTGAGCAGCATGGAGACCACCACGCTGCTCTTGTGGTTGCGCAGCACCGACTTGAGGGGGAGCTCATCGGCCAGGGTCTTGTTGGCTTTCATCTCGGCGAAGACCGGGGTTTCGTGCAACCAGCGACGCAGGTACATGGCGACGATGCCGAAGATACCGCCCAGCAGGAAGGGCACTCGCCAGCCCCACTCGCTCACTTCGGCTGGTGTCAGGCTCTTGTTGACCGCAGTGGCGATGAGGGAGCCAAGCAGGATGCCGGCCGTCAATCCCGCCGTGAGCGTGCCGCAGGCGACCCCGACCCGACGGGCAGGGACGTGCTCGGCGACAAATACCCAGGCGCCCGGCACTTCACCGCCGATGGCGGCGCCTTGCAGGATCCGCAGTCCCAGCAGGGCGATGGGAGCGCCGATGCCGAGCACTGCATAGGTGGGCAGCAGACCGATCAACAGGGTCGGCAGCGCCATCATGATGATGCTGAGGGTGAACATCCGCTTGCGACCGATGAGATCGCCAAAGTGGGCCATGATGATGCCGCCGAGCGGGCGGGCCAGATAACCGGCGGCGAAGATGCCGAAGGTCTGGAACTGGCGCAGCCACTCGGGAATGTCGGCCGGGAAGAACAGCTCGCCGATGACCACGGCGAAAAAGACGAAGATGATGAAGTCGTAAAACTCCAGCGCACCGCCGAGGGCAGCCAGACTCAGGGTTTTGTAATCCTGTCGATTGAGGGGGCGGGCGTGATCATGTTGTTGTATGGTCGTGGTCATATCCGTATGTTTCCCATCGGTTTTTTTAGTTATTGTCACCCCGTGCAAGGGGCATATACAGGTGATCGAGAGTATGCTGCCTGCCTCTTGTGTGTAAATCGCGCAATTCGCAACACTGTCTTGCATCTTTTTGGGGCAATCCGAGTGCCCCGCTGGCGGAGGAATGATGGAAAAGAAACGGGTACTGCTCTCCTGGAGCAGCGGCAAGGATTGCGCATGGGCACTGCATCAGTTGCGGCTAGATCCCGCCATCGAGGTGGTGGGGCTGTTTACCACCCTCAATCAGGCATTCGAGCGGGTGGCGATGCACGGGGTGCGCAAGCAGCTGTTGACCGAGCAGGCCGCCTGCGTCGGGCTGCCTCTCATCACCATCGATCTGCCCTGGCCCTGCAGCAACGAGGATTACGCCCGCATCATGACCGGCTTTATCGCCGATGTGGTGGCACAGGGGATCCGCCATATGGCCTTTGGCGACTTGTTCCTCGAGGATGTGCGAGCCTACCGTGAAAAGCAGCTGGCAGGTACCGGCATCGAACCACTGTTCCCGCTGTGGGGCAGCAATACCCGTGAACTGGCGCCGCAGATGGTGGCCGCTGGGTTGAAGGCGCGGATCAGTGCTCTCGACCCGAACAAGCTGGATGCCAGCCTGGGTGGCCATGAGTTTGACGAGGTGCTGCTGGCGGCGCTGCCGGAGGGGGTCGATCCGTGCGGCGAGAACGGCGAGTTTCATACCCTGGCCTATGATGGCCCCATGTTCTCCCGTCCGCTCGGCATTCGGGTCGGCGAGACAGTGCTGCGCGACGGCTTTGTCTTTACCGATCTGCTGCCAATCGAGGATTAATTATCGGGCGTCAAATGCTCCCTTTTGCAGGAGCATTCACAGATTTGAGAGTCGGGATGGGGGCACTATTGGCCCCCTATTTTGATTCAAGATGACAACCTGCCTTATGAAACACCTCTCTCGTCCGGCGCTGCTTGCCTCCTTGCTGGCTGCTGCCCTCTCTCTGCCTGCCGTCGCGGGTCAAGCCGCTAACGTTCAGCCGATCCCTGCCGGTGTCACCACCGTCACTCTGGCCCAGCAGGCGCCGATCCACTGGGTATCAGTGGAGCAGATTGCCAAGAGTCTGGATGGCCTGCCCCCGATGGCGGTCGGGTTTGATATCGACGATACCCTGCTTTTCTCCAGCCCGGGTTTTTATCGCGGCAAGCAGGAGTTCTCGCCCAACGACGAGAGCTACCTGAAGAACCCGGCCTTCTGGGAGAAGATGAACAACGGTTGGGATGAATTCAGCGTGCCGAAAGAGGTGGGCAAGGCGCTCATCGCCATGCACCTCAAGCGCGGCGATCACATCTATTTCGTCACCGGTCGCTCAGCCACCAAGACCGAGACGGTGAGCAAGACTTTGCAGCAGACCATGAATATTCCGGCCGATCAGCTCAACCCGGTGATCTTTGCCGGTGATAAGCCGGGCCAGAACACCAAGGTGCAATGGCTCAAGGATAAGCAGATGAAGCTCTTCTACGGCGACGCCGATGGGGATATCAAGGCGGCGCAGGAGGTCGGCATTCGCGGCATTCGTCTGCTGCGGGCCGCCAACTCCAGCTATCGGCCACTGCCGTTGGCAGGGGCGCTGGGGGAAGAGGTGATCATCAACTCCCAGTTCTGATCCGGAGTGGATCCATGCAACAAGGGCGGGGCCATTGGCACCCGCCCTTTTTGTATCCGTCATCCAGCTCGGGTCAGTCGTCTGCCCATGGCATCTCGGGCAGGCTGTCGAGGAACTCGCCGTAACGGGTCAGATTGAAGGGGCCCTGATCGGCCTCCATCGCCATCAGCTCGGCTCCGAGGGCGCAGGCGATATATTGCAGCGCCTCTTCTCGCGGGGTGCCCTTCATCACCAGCCGCATCAGAGTCGCCTTCACATGGGGCGGGTGACCATCGTTGAGCTGGTTCTCCACCATCTCCAGCAGCGCGTCTTCGTCAAAAAATTCCTGAGTGTCGTTCATGGGATATCCGCAACAGTTAATGTGGCGGCCAGTATAGCCTGAATGTGACTAACACCTTGAATGGCCAGCGAATAAACAATCCGATGGGGAGGCCATTTGTTACCCATAATTAGGAGGAGTTTGCCAAGGCAAACAGGTTGGAACACAGATAACATGGATGGACACGCCTATGCCCACGATAGATTCCCTGCTGGCCGAGCCCAAGCTACTGCCCCAGATCCCGGAAGTGATGCGCGATTTGATCCAGACCTTCAATGAAAAGGATCCGGATCTGCTCAAGATCAGCAAGTTGATCAACAAGGACCCTGTCATCTCCGCCAAGTTGCTGCGGCTGGCCAACTCGGCCAAATTCGGCAGTAGTCGTCAGATCGGCACCGTCAATGAAGCCGCGGTGCGGCTGGGGTTGGCGATGGTGCGCAACATGGTGCTGGCCTGCGGGCTCACCGAATCGGTCACTGCGGTGCCCGGCATTGACCTCAAACACTTCTGGGGCAGCGTGTTCAACGTGGCGGAGCTGGCCCGTCGTCTGGCGGTGAAGAAGGGGATGAAGGGGGATGAGGTCTTTACCTGCGCTCTGCTCTACGATCTTGGCCGACTGGTGATGCATGTGGGCCTGCCGGAAAACA
Source organism: Aeromonas sp. JL9 (assembly GCF_024436075.1). Classification (NCBI taxonomy): domain Bacteria; kingdom Pseudomonadati; phylum Pseudomonadota; class Gammaproteobacteria; order Aeromonadales; family Aeromonadaceae; genus Aeromonas; species Aeromonas sp. JL9. The sequence continues at coordinate 81,305 of NZ_JANFNV010000013.1, forward strand.
CAGTTCACCACATTCACGATCTGGAGTTGCACAAGGGACGGGCCAAGGCGGAAGAGCTGGTGGTTGGCTTCAACTATGCCCAAGTCGGGGCCGCCATGGCGCGTTACTGGAAGTTCCCCGAGACCATCAGCAATGCAGTGGAGCATCACTACAACCCCATGCAGGCCAAGGAGTTCTCTCCTGAGGCCGGGTTGATCCATCTGGCGATCGTGCTGGCAGCGCAATCCGATGTGGGGGAAGAGGCGCCACCCGAGTGGCCCCACAAGGTGGCAGACGCGCTGGGGCTGAGCTGGGCCGATTGCGCCGCCCAGTTCACTGCGCTGCGCGAGCAGGGTAATGGCTACGCCGGATTGCTGGCTGCCTGAGCCCGTTTATCCCATCTCATCAGGGGCCAACGCGGCCCCTTTTTCATGGCCGATGGCGCCACAGGCTTGCCAGCCCTGGAGTGACGGGGCACTCTTTGCCCTTCACTTTCCGTTTGAGAGCCCTTGCCATGATTGCCTCCTCCCGCCTGATCCTGCGCGAAATGATCGCCACCGATGCCCCCTTCATCCTTGAGCTGCTCAATGACTGCGACTTTTATCGTTACATCGGCGATCGGGGCATTCGCACCCTGGAGCAGGCGCAGGAGTATATCCAGCAGGGACCGGCGGTCAGCTATGCCCGCTATGGTCACGGACTCTATCTGGTGGAGCGCAAGGAGGACGGTGCCAGCCTCGGTATCTGCGGCCTGATCAAGCGCGACACCCTGGAGCAGGTCGATATCGGTTACGCCTTCCTGCCGCAATATCGCGGTCAGGGCTACGCCATTGAAGCGGCGCAGGCCGCTCTTGCCGATGGCAAAAGCCGGTTGGGGATCGGGCAGGTAGTTGCCATCGTTACGCCGGGCAACGAGCGTTCCATCGGCCTGTTGGCCAAGCTGGGGCTGGTGCGCAGTCGACTGGTCAAGTTGAGCGAAGATGCCGATGAGTGCCTGCTGCTGGAGCAGTGATCAGGGTCAGAGAGCTGGAAAGCGAATGACGAGGTGGCTGTCAGGCTGAGTGACAAGCAAGAGCCCGGGTCTAGCGAAAGGAGTAAGAGAAGCAAAGAGGCCGCCGTGAGTTGCGGCCTGTCTGCATCGGGCGCTGCCGGAGGGCAGGCAGGATCAGTTGAGGTCTTCGATGGAGAACTCGCCAGCGATACCATCACAGGAGATGGCGAAACCGCCGCTGAAGCGGGTGCTGAACTGGATCAGGAACGCATCATTGTCGTGCTCTTGCACAGGCAGGTTGATGGGCTTGCTGCGACGCAGGGGCTTGTGTGTTTGTACTGCTTTCATCATGGTATTTCTCTATATAAATTAGGTGTTTGCTCCTTGTATTGGCAAATGTCAGGTCAATGGGCGCGGTCGATTGGGTGAACGACAAGCGCGCAGGAATACCCAGCCCGGTTAAGGGGCGTCTGCACTTTCAAGGAATATGCTGATGCATAAATCAAATTGGGTGGGCAGATCGGGTCTGCACCGTGAGAGCCGGGCAACGCAGGCAGACAGCCTGACGGTTCTCAAGGCGAGTAAATCAGAAGAAGGTTATGCGGGTACTGGCAGGATTCATCGTGAGGTGAAGCATTGCAGGGTAAACATAAACAGGGCTGATTAACTAGCCGACGCGCATTCTCTCCTCGAAATGAATAAAAAGCAAACAATAATTTGCCGATGTTGAAGTCAGTACGCTTTTCCTCTGTGTAATCAAGGGGCTGTCAGCAGCAAATATTCGCATCTATCCGCCATAAAAAGAGGGCTCCCGACGGGAGCCCTCTCTCATTCTGCAACCAGCACAGTGGGCCGACTCAGTAGTCGCCACAGGCCTTCTTGGCGGCCGTGATCATCGGGGTGATGGTCATGCCTTGCACCACGATGGAGAACATCACCACCGAGTAGGTCATCACCAGGATGACCTGACGCAGGTCGACGCCATGTTCCGGGATCATCATGACGCCGGAGGGGAGTGCCAGTGCCATCGCCATGGCCAGGCCACCGCGTAGGCCACCCCAGGTGAGGATCCGCACCGAGAAGGTGTTGTAATTGCGGAATCGGCGGAAAGCCACATAGGGCAGCGACACGCTGATAAAGCGGGCACCCAGGCAGAGCGGCACCGCAATGACCAGCAGGATCCAGTCACGCCAGGCGAGATCCAGCAGTACCAGCGCCAGACCGATCAGCAGGAACAGCAGGGCGTTGAGGAACTGGTCCATCAACTCCCAGAAGTGATCCAGGTGATGGCTGCTCTGCTCGGAGAAGCCGGAGTGACGGGTCCAGTTGCCGATCATGATGCCGGTGACCACCATGGCCAGTGCGCCGGAGACGCCGATCATGTTGGCAAAGGCGAAGCCGGCGGTCGGGATGCAGAGGGTCAGCAGCAGCTCCAATGAACCGTCATCGGTGGCGCTGATCATCACGTGGGCGATGAGGCCCAGCACGGCGCCGAACAGGATGCCACCGAGGGCTTCGTGCAGGAACAGACCGGCCACGCTACCGAAGGTCGGCTCGACACCGCCAAAGGCGACGGCAAACACGGTAGCGAAGATGACGAGGCCAACACCGTCGTTGAACAGGGATTCCCCTTCGATCTGGATGGCGATCTGGGGTGGCGCTTTCATCTTCTTGACGATGGCCAGTACGGCAATCGGGTCAGTGGGGGAGATCAGCGCGCCGAACAGCATGCAGTAGACCAGCGGCAACTCCCAGCCCAGCAGCTTGGCGATAAACCAGAAGCCGTAGCCGATGAGGAAGGTGGAGAGCAGGGTGGCAATGATGGCCAGAATGGTGATCTCCCACTTCTGGCTACGCAGCGCCTTGAGGTTGATGCCGAGGCCACCGGCGAACAGCAGGAAGCCCAGAATCCCCTTCAGCAGGAAGTTCTGGAAGTCGATGCTCTCCATGGTCTTGACGGCAAGAGGTTCCAGGTTGAACCAGCCCAGTTTGCCAAACAGCACCAGCAGTGCGGAGATCAGCATGGAGCCCGCAGTAATGGCGATGGTGGTCTGGATCTTCACAACATACTGGTTGGCAAAGGCGATAAAAATCGCCAACGCTGCCAGAAAACAGAGTGTGTAGTAGACGCTCATAGTTATTTTTTTCTCGTTGGTAGACAGCAAGCACGTATCCCTATGCAGGACGGGCATAGGTTACTCTCGGGCCCTATGTTACTCATTACCCATAAATGAGTATATGATGGCGCATTTGGACTGATGGACGGCTAGATTTCCATTTTATTTGTTTGCTGTTAGGATGCTGTGTACGCAGTTGCATGGATGTAAGAGGAACACGCGGTGTCGAACGTAATGTCGAGCAGAGAGCCGAGCAAGCAGTCGGACGTAACAAAGAAGCTGGAAGCCTGCCTCAGGGAGCGGATCCTGATCATCGACGGGGCCATGGGCACCATGATCCAGCGCTACAAGCTGGGGGAGGCGGATTATCGGGGTGAGCGGTTTGCCGACTGGCATACCGACATCAAGGGCAACAACGATCTGCTGGTGCTGACCCGTCCGGCGGTGATCCGCGAGATCCACGAGCAGTATTGCGCTGCCGGGGCCGACATTCTCGAGACCAACACCTTCAACGCCACTCGCATCGCCATGGCCGATTACGAGATGGAAGAGTTTTCTGCCGAGATCAACCGGGAAGCCGCCCGTCTGGCCCGCGCCGTGGCAGACGAGTGGACGGCAAAAGATCCCGCCAAGCCGCGTTTCGTCGCAGGGGTGTTGGGCCCCACCAACCGCACCGCCTCCATCTCGCCGGATGTGAATGATCCCGGCAAGCGCAACGTCACCTATGACCAGCTGGTGGCCGCCTACACCGAATCGACCCATGCCCTGATCGAGGGCGGCGCCGACATCATTCTGATCGAGACCATCTTCGATACCCTCAACGCCAAGGCGGCCGCCTTCGCGGTGGAAGGGGTGTTCGAGGAGCTGGGCTACAGCCTGCCGGTGATGATCTCCGGCACCATTACCGATGCCTCCGGCCGAACCCTCTCCGGCCAGACCACCGAAGCCTTTTACCATTCGCTGCGCCACGTCAAACCGGTGTCGTTCGGCCTCAACTGTGCGTTGGGACCCGATGAGCTTCGCCAGTATGTGGAGGAGCTGTCGCGCATCAGCGAATCCTGCGTCAGTGCCCACCCCAACGCCGGTCTGCCCAATGCGTTCGGCGAGTACGACCTCGATGCCGTCGAGATGGCGGAGCATATCCGCGAGTGGGCCCAAAGCGGCTTTCTCAACCTGGTCGGTGGCTGCTGCGGCACCACCCCGACCCATATCCGCGCCATGGCCGACGCCGTGGCGGGCATCAAGCCGCGCGTGCTGCCCGAGCTGCCGGTAGCCTGCCGCCTGTCGGGCCTTGAGCCGCTGATCATCACCCCCGAGTCCATGTTCGTGAACGTGGGGGAGCGCACCAACGTTACCGGTTCAGCCAAGTTCAAGCGGCTGATCAAGGAGGGGCTCTACGACGAGGCGCTCGATGTTGCCAAGCAGCAGGTAGAGAACGGCGCCCAGATCATCGACATCAACATGGACGAGGGGATGCTGGACGCCGAAGCGGCCATGGTGCGCTTCCTGAACCTCATCGCCGGTGAGCCAGATATCGCCCGGGTGCCTGTGATGATCGACTCCTCCAAGTGGGAGGTGCTGGAGGCGGGCCTCAAGTGCGTGCAGGGCAAGCCGGTGGTCAACTCCATCTCCATGAAAGAGGGGGAGGAGAAGTTTATCCAGCAGGCCAGATTGCTGCGTCGCTACGGTGCCGCCGTTATCGTGATGGCGTTCGATGAAGCGGGTCAGGCCGATACCCGCGCCCGCAAGTTCGAGATCTGCCAGCGTGCCTACCGGATCCTGGTGGATCAGGTCGGTTTCCCGCCGGAAGACATCATCTTCGATCCCAACATCTTCGCGGTGGCGACCGGCATCGACGAACACAACAACTACGCGGTGGACTTTATCGAGGCGGTGAAGGACATCAAGACGCACCTGCCCCACGCCATGATCTCAGGCGGCGTCTCCAACGTCTCGTTTTCGTTTCGCGGCAACGAGCCGGTGCGCGAAGCCATTCACGCCGTCTTCCTCTATCACGCCATCAAGAACGGTATGGACATGGGGATCGTCAACGCCGGTCAGCTCGCCATCTATGAAGACATTCCGTCGGAGCTGAAAGAGAAGGTCGAGGCGGTGGTGCTCAACCTCAATGGCAATGCCACCGAGGAGTTGCTGGCCATCGCCGAGAAGTATCGCGGTGTCGGTGCCCAGGCTGAGGATCCGCGGGATCAGGAGTGGCGCAGCTGGCCGGTGGGCAAGCGGCTGGAGCACGCGCTGGTCAAGGGGATCACCGACTTTATCGAAGAGGATACCGAAGAGGCACGCGCTGGCGCCGAGAAGCCGCTGCACGTCATCGAAGGGCCGCTGATGGATGGCATGAACGTGGTCGGCGACCTGTTCGGCGCGGGCAAGATGTTCCTGCCGCAGGTGGTGAAATCGGCGCGGGTGATGAAGCGGGCGGTGGCCTATCTGCAGCCCTATATCGAGGCGGAAAAATCGGGCGGCTCCAGCAATGGCAAGATCGTGCTGGCGACCGTGAAGGGGGATGTGCACGACATCGGCAAGAACATCGTCGGGGTGGTGCTGCAGTGCAACAACTTCGAGATTGTCGACCTCGGGGTCATGGTCTCCTGCGAGACGATTCTCAAGACTGCGCGGGAGGTCGGCGCCGATATCATCGGGTTGTCTGGTCTCATTACCCCGTCGCTGGACGAGATGGTGCACGTGGCCAAGGAGATGGAGCGTCAGGGCTTCAAGCTGCCGCTCTTGATCGGCGGTGCCACCACCTCCAAGGCCCACACTGCGGTGAAGATCGAGCAGAACTACTCGGAGCCAGTGGTCTATGTCTCCAACGCCTCCCGCGCGGTAGGGGTTGCCCAGAGCCTGCTCAGCCCGGATCTGAAGGAGGCGTTTGTCGCCCGCATCGACAAGGAGTACGAGATCGCCCGGGATCAGCATGCCCGCAAGCAGCCGCGCTCCCGCCCGGTCAGTCTGGCCCATGCCCGCGCCAACCGGCATCAGCTGGATTGGGTTGGCTACCAGCCGCCCAAGCCCCGCGAGCTCGGGGTGCAGAAGTTCGAAGATGTGGCCATTTCGGTGCTGCGCCCCTACATCGACTGGACGCCGTTCTTCCTCAGCTGGGAGCTGGCAGGCAAGTATCCGCGCATCCTTGAGGACGAGATCATCGGCGAGGAAGCGACCAAGCTGTTTGCCGATGCCAACGCCATGCTGGACCAGCTGGAAAAGGATCAGAGCGTGCGCTGCGCCGGGGTGATCGGCCTGTTCCCCGCCAACGCGGTAGGGGACAGCATCGAGGTCTACAGCGACGAGTCCCGCACCGAGGTCATCAAGGTGTTGCACCACCTGCGCCAGCAGAGCGAGAAGCAGGGCTTCCCCAACTACTGTCTGGCGGACTATGTGGCGCCGAAAGAGAGCGGCAAGCCCGACTGGATCGGCGCCTTCGCGGTGACCGGCGGCATCGGTGAGGAGGCCATCGCCAAGGCCTACAAGGCGCAGCATGACGACTACAACGCCATCCTTATTCAGGCGGTGTGCGACCGTCTGGCCGAAGCCTTTGCCGAGTATCTGCACGAGCAGGTGCGCAAGGTGCACTGGGGCTATGCCCCCGACGAAGCCCTCAGCAACGAGGAGCTTATTCGCGAGAACTATCGGGGCATCCGTCCGGCGCCGGGTTATCCGGCCTGCCCGGAGCACACCGAGAAGGGCACCCTGTGGGAGCTGCTGGATGTCGAGCAGGCCATCGGCATGCAGCTCACCGAATCCTACGCCATGTGGCCGGGGGCTGCGGTGTCGGGTTGGTACTTCTCCCACCCCGAGAGCAAATACTTCGCGGTGGCACAGATCCAGCACGATCAGGTGGAAGATTACGCCGCCCGCAAAGGGATGACGCTGGCCGAGGCCGAGCGCTGGCTGGGGCCAAACCTGAACTGACTCCCGCGTGACATCGGTTGATCTTTAACGAGAAACGGCGGCATCCTTGCACGGGTTGAACAACCTGCGCAGAGCCGCCGTTTAACCTGTTGGTCACAGTGATGTGGTAGCGTGCGGTTTGGTGTGGTTTGTCTTGTTGTCAGGATAAACAATTGGCGTTGTCTTGGCGCTGTGGCACCTTATACTCTCCCGCCCCATCCTGCCCAGGCATAGCCTTCTAGCGGAATTGTCATGAAGATCGCCATTTTATCCCGTGAGCCGAAAAACTACTCCACCCGCCGTCTGGTCGAGGTGGCGCAGGCGCGCGGTCATCAGGTAGAGGTGCTCGACACCCTGCGCTGCTATATGAATATCGCTTCCCACAACCCCTCCATTCACTACGAGGGGGGGGAGCTGGGAAGCTATGACGCCGTGATCCCGCGGATCGGGGCCAGCATTACCGCCTACGGTACCGCCGTGCTGCGCCAGTTCGAGATGATGAACACCATGGCCCTCAACAGCTCGGTGGCCATCAGCCGCTCCCGCGACAAGCTGCGGGCGATGCAGCTGCTCTCCCGCCATGGCATCGGCCTGCCCATCACCGGCTATGCCCACAGCACCCACGACGTACCCGACCTCATCACCATGGTGGGCGGGGCGCCGCTGGTGGTGAAGCTGCTGGAGGGTACCCAGGGGATTGGCGTGGTGCTCTGCGAGACCCAGAAAGCCGCCGAGAGCGTGATCGAGGCCTTTATCCAGACCAACAACAACATTCTGGTGCAGGAGTATATCCGCGAGGCCAATGGCGCCGATATCCGCTGTCTGGTGGTCAACGGCAAGGTGGTTGCCGCCATGCGCCGTCAGGCCCAGCCGGGGGAATTTCGCTCCAACCTGCACCGTGGCGGTACTGCCGAAGCGATCAAGATCACCCCGGAGGAGCGCGCCACCGCGGTGCAGGCCGCCAAGATCATGGGGCTGGATGTAGCGGGGGTGGATATCCTGCGTAGCGCCCGTGGCCCGCTGGTGCTGGAGGTCAACTCCTCCCCCGGCCTGCAAGGGGTGGAAGCCGCCTCCGGCAAGGATGTGGCTGGCAAGATCATCGAGTTCCTCGAACTCAAGGCGAGCCGCAAGAACAAACCGGCGGAGTGAGCCTCAAGCTTGCATCCGTCAGATATAAACAGGGCGCCCTCGGGCGCCTTGTTGCTATCTGGCTGGTGGGTTGGCGGTGCCACTGCGCCCTCACCCTAACCCTCTCCCAAAGGGAGAGGGAACTGTTCGGTAGTGATCATCGCCAGCCTTGCGCTAAATACGCCATCCTCGAGCCGGGTGTCGATCTGCCAGCCCAGCTTCTCGCAGATGCGCTGGATGATGGTGAGGCCGCAGCCGTAGCCGAGGATCTGATCCGGCGCCGCTGCCGTCGGGTTGCTGATGGTGAGCACCGGGCCACACAGCTCGATGTCGATATGTCCTTCGGCATAGCTCAGGGCATTTTTCAGCAGGTTGCCGAGGGCAATGGCGAGCAGGGAGAGGGGGGCGTTGACTTCGCTGCTCTCGTCCAGATTAAGCCGGATATCGAGTGCCTCCCGCTGCAACAGCGGAGCGAGGCGGGCCAGCTCCTTACGGATCAGCGGGGTGACCTGCTGCAGCGGCCGCTCCACCGCCTCCTTGCGGCCCAGCAGCAGGAAGGTCTCGGTGAGCAGCGCCATCTCGTCGGCGGCGGCGCGGATGCGGGTGGTGGCGCGGGCGGCCGGCGCGGGCAGATCCGTCACCTTGCCGAGCAGCGCGGCCGAGCCCTGGATCACCATGTTGGGGGTGCGCAGCTCGTGGCTGGCGAAGCGGCTGAACTCCTGCTCGCGGGCGAATACCGCGCTCACCTCCTGTTTACCGGCCAACAGTGCCAGTTCGATATCGCGCAGCTCCTGCCAGGGGGCGTCGGGCTCGAAATCCGCCTGATCCGGAGTGAGGTGGGCGACCCTCTGTTGCAGCCGTTGCAGCGGCCCTGTGATATGGCGTACCAGCCAGATGCCGAAGCCGAGGCAGGCGAGCAGCAGCGCCAGCCCGATCAGCCGAGTGGCCAGATGCAGCTTGTCCTCGTAGGGGTCGAGGTAGTCATCGGCGTCGTCATTGAACACCAGATAGAGCAGTCCCTCACCGGAGGGGTGACGGGCCACCAGAAAGTGTTTGTCCTCCTTGCCCAGCTGATGCTCGAAAAAGCCGGGAGTCTGGTAGGGCTTCAGCCATTTCGGCAGACGGCCCGCTTCGGTCCAGTAGCTGGAGAACTGTCTGGGGCTCGGGGCTGCGGCGGCCGGGCCGAGTCGCAGCCAGTCATCGCTGTAGCGGGTCACTTCGGCTTCCAGCCAGTGGCGCAGGCTCAGCTCCTCCATCTTGTCCTCGGCCACCAGCATCAGGCCGGAGAGTAGGATCAGCAGTACTACCCCGGCGCCGCCGAGCGCCATGATCAGGCGGCGGCGCAGGCTCGGCAGGCTCATGCGCTCACCAGTCGATAGCCCTGACCGTGCAGGGTCTCCAGCATGGGAGTGGGGAAGGGCTTGTCGAGCGCGTTGCGCAGGGCGTAGATATGGCTGCGCAGGGCATCGGAGTCGGGCTCCTCATCCCCCCAGACGGTGTCGAGCACCTCCTGACGGCTGACAATGGCGGGGGCGCGGCGGGCCAGCAGGGCGAGGATTTGGAACGGGATCTTGCCGAGTTTGAGGGGCTCACCGGCGCGGGTGGCGCGGCCGCTGGCGACATCGACCGTCAGATCGCCAAAGCTGATGGCCCCCACATCGCCGCGCGGACCGCGCAGGCTCAGGGCTTGCAGCCGTACCTCCAGCTCCTCCATGGCGAACGGCTTGACCAGATAGTCGTCGCCACCGGCCTTGAAGCCCGCCAGCTTGTCCTCCAGGCTGTCGCGGGCGGTGAGAAACAGCACGGGAGTGGCAATCCCCTGCTCGCGCAGGCGCGCCACCGTGCTGAGACCATCGAGGCGCGGCATCATCACATCCATGATGATGACGTCGAAACGCTGCTCCTCCAGCAGTTGCAGCGCCGCCTGACCGTGATAGGCACAATCGAGGCGGTGACCGGCCAGCTCCAGATAATCCATGATGGTTTCCGCCACCTGAGGATTGTCTTCCACTACCAAAATCTTCATGCTTTGCTCTCCTGGTTGGTGAGCGTTTCACGCTCTTTTCACACCGGATTCGGCATCCTGTTTGCCAGTGTAACCCCGAGGATCCCTGATGAAGAAGTCTCTCTGCGCCCTCCTGTTGCTGATCTTGTTGCCACTTGGCACCGCACAGGCGACCGAATTCAAACTGACCGGCCGCACCACCTGGCAGCTTGGCCAGTTGATGGTCAACGGCATGCCGTTCGTGATCGATGACCAGACCCGCTTCAAGGATTGGCTCAACGAGGATGATCTCGGCGGCACCTGGGTCGAGATGAAAGGGGTGGTGGAGAACGGCGTGCGCTATGTACGCAAGGTCGAAGCCCTCGACGAAGATGACAAGGACGAGATGGATCTGGAGGGGCCGGTGGAAGGGGGGAGGATCTGGGGCTACACCACCTCGGATAACAGTCTGGCGCCGTTCGAAGGGCGCTGGCTGGAGCTGGAGTGCAAGTTTGACGGCATGCGCCTGAGCCGCTGCCGCGAGGATGACTGATCCGATCTCTGCGTTCCGATTAGAAATGCTCCCGAATGAAGCCCATGCTTGTCCAGCATGGGCTTTTTGTTCAGGGACGAACGAAGATGGAACAATCGAGGAAGTGGTGTGCATGGATGCTGGGTGTGCCGCTCTGGGCGGCGCAGGCGGGAGCCGACGAATTGTGGCTGGTGGAGCTGGAGCACAGCGACGGCATCCGCCTGCAATTTCAGGGGGCCGAAGTGGAGCTGGGCAGTGCCGCCATCTGGCGGCAGGGGGAGATTTGGCCGCAGCCACTCAAACCCGGCGACCAGCTCGCCCTGCTGGTGGCCGATGGCGTTGCCACCCGCATTGAGCTGCTGGCCGCCAGAGCCCCGCTGGCCAATCAGCCCTGGCAGCGGGCGCAAGATCGCCTGCAATCCTTCGATGACCGGCAGCTCACGCTGGCAACCCTGGGCACTGTGCGACTCAATCCGCAGGTGCGCTGGGTCAACGGTTCGGCCGCCGATCTGCATGCCGGAAGCGAGCTGGTATTGATCCGTTCGGCGGATGGAATATTGCAGGGAATTGAAGTGGTCAATCCGGAAGAGTAATTCAGCATCTTCTTATTTAATATAGCTTCACCATATTGTGGCAGGTATTAAATAATATCTGTCACAATATTTATGATTTATTCCTCAATAAAGTCATCGCTCTAATTATTTTCCTGCATCACCATTATTTTGTTTGTCATGGATGTTTTTTGGTGGTTTATTTTATTTGTGTCAGGTTTTGTCGGAGTCCATACCTGTCAAATGAAAAAGGATATTTCTACACAATAACAATTATCGTATGTCTGAAAGAGGGATAAATGATGAATAGAATAATTACCGCCAATCTGGCGTTTTTGGCGTCTTCATTGATGCTCGCGCAGGTGCAGGCGGCTGAACCTGTCTACCCTGATCAGGTCAAGTGGGCGGGTCTTGGCACGGGCGTCTGTGCCAGTGGTTACCGTCCTCTGACCCGCGATGAAGCTATGAGTATCAAGGGTAATCTGGTCAGCCGCATGGGGCTGTGGCAGATTACCGGGCTGGCGGATCGCTGGGTGATTATGGGGCCGGGATATAATGGCGAAATCAAACAGGGCACTGCCGGAGAAACCTGGTGTTATCCCAACTCACCGGTTTCCGGAGAAATACCAACACTCTCTGACTGGAATATTCCGGCGGGTGATGAGGTCGATGTGCAATGGCGGCTTGTCCACGACAATGATTATTTTACCAAGCCAGTCAGTTATCTCGCCCATTATTTGGGATACGCCTGGGTGGGTGGAAATCATAGCCCCTATGTCGGGGAAGATATGGATGTTACCCGGGTTGGCGATGGCTGGCTGATAAAGGGAAATAATGACGGCGGCTGCTCCGGATATCGTTGCGGGGAGAAGAGCTCCATCAAGGTAAGCAACTTCTCATATACCCTGGAACCCGACTCCTTCAGCCATGGTCAGGTCACCGAGAGCGGCAAGCAGCTGGTCAAGACCATCACGGCCAATGCGACCAACTACACGGATCTGCCCCAGCAGGTGGTGGTGACCCTGAAGTACGACAAGGCCACCAACTGGTCGAAGACCGACACCTACAGCCTGAGCGAGAAGGTGACCACCAAGAACAAGTTTCAGTGGCCGCTGGTGGGGGAAACCGAACTGGCCATAGAGATCGCGGCGAGCCAGAGCTGGGCCTCCCAGAAAGGGGGCTCGACGACCGAGACCGTCTCGGTTGAAGCGCGCCCCACGGTGCCGCCTCACTCCAGCCTGCCGGTGCGGGTTGCCCTCTACAAGTCCAACATCTCCTACCCCTACGAGTTCAAGGCCGAGGTCAATTATGACCTGACCATGAGGGGCTTCCTGCGTTGGGGCGGCAATGCCTGGTATACCCATCCGGAGAATCGTCCGACCTGGGAGCACACCTTTGCCGTCGGCCCGTTCCGCGACAAGGCCAGCAGCATCCGCTATCAGTGGGACAAGCGTTATATCCCGGGTGAAGTGAAGTGGTGGGACTGGAACTGGACCATCAGCGAGTATGGTTTGTCGACCATGCAGAATAACTTGGGTCGTGTGCTGCGCCCGATCCGTTCGGCGGTGACCGGTGACTTCTATGCCGAAAGCCAGTTTGCCGGCGATATCGAAATCGGTCAGCCCCAGACCCGTTCCGCGAAGTCTGCCCAGCTGCGCAGTGCCTCTGCCGATGAGGTGGCGCTTACCGGTGTGGATTTGGATCAGGAGGCCCTTGCCAACGAAGGGTTTGGCAATGTATCCCTGACCATAGTTCCGGTTCAATAACCTCACTCGCAGGCCCCTTTCATAGGGGCCTGTTTCTGTTTGCCCTGCGCCCCTCGATTTTCCCTCTTTTTCTCCTCTTGTCCCTGAATGATCACAACAGGAAGCTATGGCTTGCCAAGGTGATGCCTACGCAGGTTTGACCTGTACTTGGGGTGGCCCCGTGAGCGAGGCATCGTTCACTCATTTGTTGAAAGAGGCGTGTTGGCCAGATTGTTAACGGCTTGTGCTTTAAATTTTCCCCCTTATACTGGCGCCATCTTGTCGGAGTGCTGACCGTCGAACGACGCGAAGCTGAGACCGTTAATTCGGGATCCGTGGAACCTGATCAGGTTAAAACCTGCGAAGGGAACAAGGGTAACTTGCGGGTTACCGCGCCGGAGGAGGAACAAGCCTCTTCCGCTCATCGAAGGGAGCACCCTTGGTGGGTCAGGGCGCACAGGAGGGAGTCTGTCCCGTCCGGTTGTCCAGCATGTGGGGCGCCTTGCCCACAGCGTGCAGAGAGCAGGAAGCGGCAGCACGGCAGAGCGGAGATCCATCCCGCGCGCACTCCCTCCCGACATAAACACCCCGCCGCAAGTTCATCTTCTCCTCGAACTCCAGACAAGCAAACACCCATAACTTCAACCAGTTAATGTGAGTTTTGCTATGTCTACCAATGTATCTGATACCGCCAAATCCAGCCGCCGCGAGCAGCGCTCTAGCGCTCAGGCCTTTATCGACAGCCTCAAGGGGATGGCTCACCCCAACTCCCGCCGCATCTTTATCGAAGGCTCCCGCGCCGATATCCGGGTGCCCCTGCGGGAAATCCAGCTGGCCGATACCTTCGTCGGCGGCACCAAAGAAAATCCCCAATTCGAGCCCAACGAGCCGGTGCCGGTCTACGACACCTCGGGCCGTTACGGGGAGGAGGGGGTCGCCATCGACGTGCGCCGCGGCCTGCCGCGCCTGCGGGAAAACTGGGTGCTGGAGCGCGATGATACCGACGAACTGCCGGGGCTCAGCTCTACCTTCACTCAGGAGCGGCTGGCCGACGAGGGGCTGGATCACCTGCGCTTCGAACATCTGCCCAAGCCGCGCCGCGCCAAGCCGGGCCGCCGGGTCACCCAGCTCCACTATGCCCGCGCCGGTATCGTCACCCCCGAGATGGAATTTATCGCCATTCGCGAGAACATGGGTCGCGAGCGGGTGTGTTCCGAGCTCCTGCACACCCAGCATCCGGGCCGCGATTTCGGTGCCCGTTTGCCCCAGAACATCACCCCCGAATTTGTGCGCGATGAGGTGGCCGCCGGTCGCGCCATCATCCCCAGCAACATCAACCACCCGGAAGCGGAGCCGATGATCATCGGCCGCAATTTTCTGGTGAAGATCAACGCCAACATCGGCAACTCGGCGGTCACCTCCAGCATCGAAGAGGAGGTGGAGAAGCTGGTCTGGTCCACCCGCTGGGGCGCCGACACAGTGATGGATCTCTCCACCGGCCGCTACATCCACGAGACCCGCGAGTGGATCCTGCGCAACAGCCCTGTCCCCATCGGTACCGTGCCCATCTATCAGGCGCTGGAGAAGACCAACGGCATCGCCGAAGACCTCACCTGGGAGCTGTTCCGCGATACCCTGCTGGAGCAGGCCGAGCAGGGGGTGGACTACTTCACCATCCACGCTGGCGTCCTGCTGCGCTTCGTGCCGATGACCGCCAAGCGCCTCACCGGCATCGTGTCGCGCGGCGGCAGCATCATGGCCAAGTGGTGCCTCTCCCACCATAAAGAGAACTTCCTCTACCAGCACTTCCGCGAGATCTGCGAGATCTGCGCCGCCTATGACGTGGCCCTGTCGCTGGGCGATGGTCTGCGTCCGGGCTCCGTCTATGACGCCAACGACGAGGCCCAGTTCGCCGAGCTGCGCACCTTGGGCGAGCTCACCAAAATTGCTTGGGAGTACGACGTGCAGGTGATGATCGAGGGGCCGGGTCACGTGCCGATGCACATGATCGAGCGCAACATGACCGAGCAGCTGGAGCACTGCCACGAGGCGCCGTTCTACACCCTTGGCCCGCTCACCACCGATATCGCGCCGGGTTACGATCACTTCACCTCCGGCATCGGCGCCGCGCTCATCGGCTGGTACGGCTGCGCCATGCTCTGCTACGTCACCCCCAAGGAGCATTTGGGGCTGCCCAACAAGGAGGATGTGAAGCAGGGGCTGATTACCTACAAGATCGCCGCTCACGCCGCCGATCTGGCCAAGGGGCATCCGGGTGCCCAAATCCGCGACAACGCCATGTCCAAGGCGCGCTTCGAGTTCCGCTGGGAGGATCAGTTCAATCTGGCCCTCGACCCCGACACCGCCCGTGCCTACCACGACGAGACCCTGCCGCAGGAGTCCGGCAAGGTGGCCCACTTCTGCTCCATGTGCGGGCCCAAGTTCTGCTCCATGAAGATCACCCAGGATGTGCGTGACTACGCAGCAAAGCTGGAGGCTGTGGAGATCAAGCTGGTCGGCATGGATGGCCAGCAGGAGCAGGTAGTGGCTCAGGTGGAGAGCGGCATGGCCCGCATGGCGGAAACCTTCAAGGAGACCGGTGGCGAGATCTACCATCAGGCGGCGGCACTGAAACAGGCCGCAGGGGAGGAGGCGTGAGCAGCGCAAGCGGGGCTTTCAGCCCCGCCGATCTGCCGCCTGTGACCGACTCTCGCCCGGTTGTCTGGACCATCGCCGGTTCAGACTCCGGCGGCGGCGCCGGCATTCAGGCAGATCTGCACACATTGCACGACCTTGGCGTGCACGGTTGCTCGGTTATCTCCGCCATCACCGCCCAGAACTCGGTGGCGGTGAAGATGGTTGACCCCGTGCTGATGCAGACCTTCACCGCCCAGATCGACGCCCTCGGCGTCGATCTGCCGCCCGCCGCCATCAAGATCGGTCTGCTGCCGACCCGGCTCCACGTCGAGGTGTTGGCTCGCCGACTGGCAACTATCGAGGCTCCCTTCGTGGTCTACGACCCGGTGGCCATCGCCAGCACCGGTACCCCGATGGCGGAGCCCAATATGCTGGAAGCGGTGCGCGAACAGCTGTTGCCACGTCTGTCGCTCATCACCCCCAACGGCCCCGAACTGGAAGCCCTGACCGGCATTCCCGCGACCAGCCCTGTGTTGGTGCGCTTCGCCGCCCAGCGGCTGCGCGAACTGGGCGCCCGTGCCGTGCTGGTCAAGGGGGGCCATCTGGGTTGGAGCGGTGAGCTCTGCCTCGATTACTACCAGGACGAGACCCGCGAATTCTGGCTCGCCGCGCCGCGCCTGAATACCCGCCATGGCCACGGCACAGGTTGCTGCTACGCCAGCGCCATCGCCGCCGTGGTGGCGCAGGATTATCCGGTGGAGGACGCCATCACCCTGGCGCGAGCCTACCTGCAACAGGGGTTGGCGGCGGCGCAAGGAGTGGGGGCAGGCCCCGGCCCCATCGCCCATCTCGGCTGGCCGACCTGTCTTGCCCACTTCCCCCGCGCCGTGTTGGCGGGATCAACCCTCGATCGCCGCTTCGGCCTTTATGAGCCGAGCAGCTCCCGCCTGCCGCAGGGCCCCTTTGCGCCGACCGAACACAACCTCGGCCTCTATCCGGTGGTCGATTCGGTCGAGTGGCTGCGCCGCCTGTTGGGGCTGGGGGTCAAGACCATCCAGCTGCGGATCAAGGATCTGCCCGCCGCAGAGGTGGCGCCAGCCATTCGTGATGCGGTAGAGCTTGGTCGCCGCCATGGGGCGCGGCTCTTTATCAACGACTACTGGCAACAGGCCATCGAGGCGGGCGCCTGGGGCGTGCATCTGGGGCAGGAGGATATGGAAACCGCCGATCTCGCCGCCATTCAGGCCGCCGGACTGCGCCTTGGCATCTCCACCCACGGCTACTTCGAGCTGATGCGGGCCCGCGAGCTGGCCCCCTCCTATATGGCGCTCGGCCATATCTTCCCGACCAACACCAAGGCGATGCCTTCGCGCCCGCAGGGGCTGGTGCGGCTGCATCGCTACTGCGCCCTGATGGCGGAGTGGCCCACGGTCGCCATCGGCGGCATCAGCGAGGAGCGGGTGGCGGCGGTCAAGGCAAGCGGGGTCGGCAGTATCGCGCTGGTCTCGGCCATCACCGCCAGCGACGACTGGCAGGGGGCGACCGAGCGGCTGCTCGCCGCCGTCGGGGCGGGGGATGAGCCGCGCTCGGCCACCGTTATACGGGAGGCAGAACATGCTCTCTGATGCCGCTTCTATTAGTGACAAAGAGTATCTGCGATACGGCCGCCAGCTGATGCTGGCGGAAGTGGGGGAGGCGGGTCAGGCACGGCTGAAAGATAAGTCTGTGCTGATCGTCGGTCTCGGCGGGCTCGGCTCGCCGCTCGCCCTCTATCTGGCCGGTGCCGGTGTCGGCACCTTGTGGCTGGCCGATGGCGATACGGTGGACTCCAGCAACCTGCCGCGCCAGATCCTGTTCGACTCCGAGGCGGTCAACCACTCCAAGGCGGAGCTGGCCCGCGAGCGCTTGGCGGCCCACAACCCGCTGGTGGAGCTGATCGCCATCAACCAGCGGCTCGATGCCGCCAGCCTGCCGGAGTTTGTGGCCGAGGTAGATCTGGTGATCGACTGCTGCGACAACCTCGCCACCCGGCAGGCCATCAACGCCGCCTGCGTGGCTCAGGGCAAGCCCTGGATCTCCGCCGCCGCGGTGGGTTGGCAGGGGCAGCTGATGGCGCGCACCAGCAGCGATCACGCCTGCTACGCCTGCCTCTATCCGCTGGATACCAAGGTGAATCAGAGCTGCGAGACCAGCGGTGTCACCGGCCCGCTGGTCGGAGTGATGGGCTCTTTGCAGGCGCTGGAGGCATTGAAGCTGCTGCTCGGGATGGCAAGCCCGGTCGCGGGCACACTGCGCCGCTTCGATGCTTTGACCCATCAGTGGCAGACCCTCACTTTGGCCCCCGATCCCGATTGCCCGGTTTGCGGGCTGCGCCGATGCCCGACACACGATAAGGAGATCTCCCCATGACCTTGACCATTCGACTCAACGATAAAGCCCAGTCGCTGGCGGCAGGGCAGAGTGTGGCCGACCTGCTGGCCGCGCAGGGGGTCAATCCACATGGCGTAGCGGTGGCCCTTAACGGCGCCGTGCTGCCCCGTGGCCGCTGGGCCGAGACCCGTCTCAATGACGGGGACGAACTTCACCTCTTCACCGCCATTGCCGGAGGCTGATCCATGATGCTTGCAGTCCCATCTTCGAGCGCTCTGCCTTGCGGCGGGGCCTCATCTCTTCTTATCGCAGTGGCCGGAGGCTGACATGCTCAAGATTGCCGATCACACCTTCTCATCGCGCCTCTTTACCGGCACCGGCAAGTTCGCCCGCCCGGAATTGATGGCCGCCGCCATCGAGGCGAGCGGCTCCCGGCTGGTCACCATGGCCATCAAGCGGCTCGAACCGGGCAAGGCCCACGACGATATCCTGAGCCCCTTGCTGCAACTCGGGGTCAAGCTGCTGCCCAACACCTCCGGCGCCAAGACCGCCGCCGAGGCGGTGTTTGCCGCCCATCTCGCCCGCGAGGCGCTGGGGACGAACTGGCTGAAGCTGGAGATCCACCCCGATCCTCGTTACCTCTTGCCCGATCCCATCGAGACGCTGAAAGCCGCCGAGCAGCTGGTGAAAGAGGGCTTTGTGGTGCTGCCCTACTGCGGTGCCGACCCCGTGCTCTGCAAGCGGCTGGAAGAGGTGGGCTGCGCCGCCGTGATGCCGCTCGGCGCGCCCATCGGTTCCAATCAGGGGCTAGTGACCCGGGAGTTTCTCTCCATCATCGTCGAGCAGGCCAATGTGCCTGTGGTGGTGGATGCGGGCATAGGTGCGCCGAGCCACGCCGCCGCCGCCTTTGAACTGGGGGCCGATGCCGTGCTGGTCAACACTGCCATCGCGGTGAGCGGCGATCCGATTGCCATGGGCCGCGCCTTTGCGCTGGCCTGCACCGCCGGGCGCAGCGCCTATGAGGCTGGCCTTGGCGCGCGCGCCCTGCAGGCCCAAGCCTCCAGCCCGCTCACCGATTTTCTGGGGGCGTTATGAGTCATGAAACAGGGGCGACCATGAACATCTCCCCCTTGCCCCAAGGGCAGCCAGAGGTTTGCCCCCCTCTCCCTCTGGGAGAGGGGCTGGGGGTGAGGGCGCCGGGGTTGAGGGCTAAGGAGCCTACCTTTCTCGACCGATGGCAGGAGCTGGAGTGGGACGATATCGGCATGCAGATCCGCGCCAAGACCGCCGCCGATGTGGCGCGGGCGCTGGGTTCACCCCGCCGTACTCTGGCCGATTTTATGGCGCTGATCTCCCCTGCCGCCGAGGCGTATTTGCCGCAGATGGCGGCTGAGGCCGAGCGCCTCACCCGCCAGCGTTTTGGCAACACCATCGGCTTTTATGTGCCGCTCTATCTGTCGAACCTCTGCGCCAACGACTGCACCTACTGCGGCTTCTCCATGAGCAACCGCCTCAAGCGCAAAACCCTGAATGCAGAGGAGATTGAGCGCGAGTGTCTGGCCATCAAGGCGCGTGGTTTTGACAGCGTGCTACTGGTGACCGGCGAGCACGAGCACAAGGTGGGGCTCGCCTATTTTCGGCAGGTGATGCCCATCATCCGCCGCCACTTCAGCACGGTAGGGATGGAGGTGCAGCCCCTCTCGCAGGACGAGTATGCCGAGCTGAAGAGCCTCGGCCTCGATGCCGTCATGGTCTATCAGGAGACCTACCACGCCCCCACCTACGCCCGCCATCACCTGCGCGGCAACAAGCAGGACATCGCATGGCGCCTCGCCACGCCGGACCGGCTCGGCCGCGCCGGTATCGACAAAATCGGGTTGGGGGCGCTGATCGGTCTCTCCTCGGACTGGCGTGCCGACAGCTACTTTGTCGCCGAGCATCTGAGCTGGCTTGAGCGCCACCACTGGCAGAGCCGCTATTCGCTCTCCTTCCCGCGCCTGCGCCCCTGCACCGGCGGGCTGGAGCCTGCAGTGGTCATGTCGGATCGCCAGTTGGCCCAGCTTATCTGCGCCTGGCGCCTCTTCTCGCCCACGCTGGACTTGTCCCTCTCCACCCGCGAGTCCGCCACCTTTCGCAACGGCGCGGTGCGCCTTGGCATCACCCAGATGTCGGCCGAGTCGCGCACCCAGCCGGGGGGCTATGCCGAAGGGGATGCGGAGGAGCTGGAGCAGTTCGCCATCCACGACGACCGCCCGGTGGGGGAAGTGGCCACCGCCGTGCGGCAGGCGGGGTTGCAGCCGGTGTTTAAAGATTGGGAACCCTTCTTGGGCCGATAGGGGCGGCCACGCCCCTTTTGCCGGTGGCATCCCGGCGTCCAGCCAGATTCCGTGCCTGTGGCGAGCAGGCACGGCTGCGCCGTGCAATCGTAGGGTCGATTAGCCGTCAGGCGTAATCGTCCGTTTTACCGCTTTAGGGGATGTTCGATAGCATGGCTTTGCCGTGCAGGATGTAAGGCCGTTGGCTTCGAAGGGGTTTCGCCCTTCGGGCTTGGGCGAGTGACTTTTCTTTGCGTGGCCAAAAAAAGTCACCAAAAGAAAGCCCACCCCCGCTTATTCGCCCGACTTCGTCGGGTTCCTTCGGCTCACCTGCTTGTCCGACGGCACGCGCCGACGGGCCATCTATGGCCCGGCGCCGCTCGCTCGACATCCTGTCTCGCGGTCTGGACAAGCGGGCTCGCCTCAGCGAATAAGAGGGGGAACCAAAACCGTGCCCACCATAACCTCAGGGGTAGTCGTAGGGTGCAATAAGCGGAGCGCATTGCACCGCTATTGTGACGAGAGGTGCAATTCACTTCGTGTATGGAGATGGTATTCACCTGACAGTTGCCCACAAAAGGGAGTGGTCATACGGCTTCAAACCGGATAACAAAAC
>NZ_JANFNV010000014.1:0-95109 GCF_024436075.1 Aeromonas sp. JL9
GAGCGGGAAACGAGACTCGAACTCGCGACCCCGACCTTGGCAAGGTCGTGCTCTACCAACTGAGCTATTCCCGCAACTACCTTAAAACAGGCCGTACAGCATTTGGTTGCTTGCGCTACTGTACGGGAGCCGAATTATAAGAGCAGTCATTCCAATTGCAAGGGCTTTTTTGTCTGGTTGCGCGCGTTCGCTCAAAAGCTGGCCGAACTGTCGATTTTAGCAGCCAGAGTATGACAACCCCTTGCCGGAGAATCAGATCTTGAAGACGTGGCTGCGATAGAACTGCAACTCGGCGATGGATTCGCGGATATCGTCCAGCGCCTGGTGGGTGCCGCTCTTCTTGAACTGATCCAGCAGTTCCGGCTGCCAGCGGCGTACCAGCTCCTTGATGGTGCTGACGTCGACATTACGGTAGTGGAAGAAGGCTTCCAGCTCGGCCATGTGCTTGACCATGAAGCGGCGATCCTGACCGATGCTGTTGCCGCACAGCGGGCTGGTGCGCTCCGGCACCCACTGGCGAATGAAGTCGAGGGTCTCGGCAACGGCTTTCGCTTCGTCGTGCTGGCTCGCCTTGACCCGAGCCACCAGACCGCTCTTGGTATGGGTGTTGACGTTCCAGTCGTCCATCTTGGCCAGCTCTTCATCACTCTGATGAATGGCGATGACCGGCCCTTCGGCCAGTACGTTCAGATCCTTGTCGGTGACTATGGTGGCAATCTCCAGTACCACGTTCTCTTCGGGGTCGAGACCCGTCATCTCCATGTCGATCCATACCAGGTTCTGCGCGCTGACTGTCATGATTGCTCTCTCTATTGGGAGGAATGGCGGAATTTTGCCAATTTGCATGTATCATACTGGCTTTGGATCTGTTCATAAACTGGCGAATCGAGTGGCAAAGAAAGCAAAACTCAATCTGGGTCAACAAAGGCGCGTCCAGGCCAACCGCGAACGGCGGCTGCAAAAAGATCACACCACAGTGGTGGATGACACCCTGTTTGGCCCCGCCATCGAAGGGGTGGTGATCAGCCGTTTTGGTCAGCACGCAGACGTGGAAGCGGTCGATGGCACCATCCACCGAAGCAACCTGCGGCGCAGCAGCATCAGCAGTCTGGTCTGTGGCGACAAGGTGGTGTGGCGTCCCGGCCTCAATGCCGCGACAGCGGGCGTCATCGAGGCGGTGCATCCGCGCCACTCGGTACTGACCCGGCCGGACTTCTACGACGGGGTCAAACCCATCGCCGCCAATATCGACCAGATCATCATCGTCTCGGCGGTGATGCCCGAGTTCTCCACCAACATCGTCGACCGCTACCTGGTGGCCGCCGAGGATGTGGAGATCCGCCCCCTCATCGTGCTGAACAAGGTCGATATGCTCGATGATGCCGCCAGAGTGCGCATCGAAAGCCAGCTCGAAACCTACCGCAAACTCAATTACGAGGTGCTGCTGGTGAGCTGCGAGAGCGGCGAAGGGCTGGATGAACTCAAGGCAGCCCTGACCGACAAGATCAGCATCTTCGTCGGCCAGTCCGGGGTGGGCAAGTCGTCGCTCACCAACGCCCTGATGCCGGGGCTGGATGTACTCACCGGCGAGATCTCCGAAAACTCGGGGCTCGGCCAGCACACCACCACCACGGCGCGGCTCTACCACTTCCCGAGCGGTGGCGATCTCATCGACTCCCCCGGGATCCGCGAGTTCGCCCTCTGGCATCTGGAGGCCGACCGCATCACCTGGTGCTTCGTCGAATTCCGCGACTATCTGGGTGGCTGCAAGTTCCGCGACTGTACCCACAAGGACGATCCCGGCTGTGCCCTGCGCGCCGCGGTCGACGCGGGCGCCATCAGCGCCGATCGCTTCCACAACTATCACCGCATCCTGGAAACCATGCAGGAAGCCCGTCACGGTCGCCAGCAAGCGCGCCTGTGACCCTAATAAACCTACGTTGATGATGAACATGAGCATTACTGACAACCTGAAAATTGCCGGTCAATACTGTCTGCCCAAGCACGCCCTCTCCCGTCTGATCGGCAAGTTTGCCGCCGCCGAAGCGGGCAACATCACCACCAAAGTGATCGAGGCCTTTATCAAGCAGTATCAGGTCGACATGAGCGAGGCACTGCACGAGAGTCCGGCCCACTACAAGAGTTTCAACGAGTTCTTCACCCGCGAGCTCAAGCCCGGCATCCGCCCCGTGATAGAAGATGCCATGACCCTGGCGCTGCCGGTCGATGGCACCGTCAGCCAGCTCGGCCCCATCCAGCAGGGTCGCATCATTCAGGCCAAGGGCCACGACTACAGCGCCCGCGAACTACTGGGCGGCTATGAGGATCTGGTGACGCCGTTCAAGGATGGCGACTTTGCCACCATCTATCTGGCGCCCAAGGATTATCACCGCATCCATATGCCGCTGGACGGTGTGCTGGAGAGCATGGTGTTCGTGCCGGGGGATCTCTTCTCCGTCAACCCGCTCACCGCCGAGAACGTGCCCAGCCTGTTTGCCCGCAACGAGCGGGTGGTCGCCACCTTCCGCACTTCGCACGGCCCCATGGCGCTGGTGCTGGTCGGTGCCACTATCGTGGCCAGCATCGAGACCATCTGGGCCGGCAACATTGCGCCGACCAAAGAGAAGAAGGTGGTGCGCTGGGACTACACCGGCGACGAAGCCATTACCCTGCAGAAAGGCGCCGAAATGGGCCTGTTCAAGCTGGGCAGCACCGTGGTCTGCCTGTTTGGCCCGGGCATGCTGGCCGGTTTTGAACCCCATCTGGCCAATGGCGTCACCACCCGCATGGGTCAGCCCTTTGCCAAGCTGGCGGGGCAGGCATGAGCGAGCAACCGAACGCCTCGCAGAAGAACAACCCGCTGCACGGGCTGACGCTGGAAGCCATCGTCACCGCGCTGGTCGAATACTACGGCTGGGAAAAGCTGGGGCAGCAGATCAATATCCGCTGCTTCACCGATAATCCCAGCATCAAGTCCAGCCTGAAGTTCTTGCGCAAGACCCCCTGGGCTCGGGAGAAGGTCGAAAGCCTCTACCTCTACGTCCAGCGCAAGCAAGCCAAATCGAAGAAGGAAGGGCAAGATGGCCTTTAAGATTACCTACACCTATAAAAAACAGGCCAAAGAGATCGGCTACGCGAACGACAAGTTCCGCAGCATCTACGACGCCATCGCCGCTGCCGAAGGGCTGGATCTCACCAGTTTTCACGCCATGGAGGCCCAGCTGGCTCAGGTTTGTCGCCGCGACAAGAAAAGCGTGAAGGATTATCAGGAGAACTACTTCAAAGAGTTGGGATTCTCCAACATCGTCATCGAACGGGATCTGCAGGAGTAACCATGCGCACCTTGACCCTGATGGCCGCCTCTCTGCTGCTGGCGGCATGCAGTACACCGGAACAACATCTGGTGGGCGGCGATCGTGACAGCCACGGCTGTATCGGCAGTGCGGGCTATCAGTGGTCAGCGCTCACAGGCAAATGTGTGCGCCTTTTTGAAGAGGGTATCCGGCTCAATCCAACCGATGCCAGCCAGACCAGCAGCGCCTTCGTGATGTTCAATGCCGACCAGACGCAGGCCGAACTGCATCTACCAAGCGGCGAGCAGCACCTGCTGACCCGTCAAGGTGCGGAGGGCAATTGGTCGTGGCAGGGCAGCGGCTACACCCTCTTTATCTGGAAGGGTTATGTGCTCAAGTCCGGTGACAAGGTGCTCTATCACGGGGAATAACCCCGAGGGATAGTGCACTGCGTGGTATCGGCGCGATGCCAGCGAAAAAAATGCCGACCCTGTGGTCGGCATTTTTGTATCTGACACAACCGGTTATCAGGCGCGGCTGAGGTAATCGGCCTGCCCTACCCACTTGTAGCTGGTGAGCTCGGTCAACCCCATGGGGCCACGGGCATGCAGCATCTGGGTCGATACCGCCACCTCGGCCCCCAAACCAAACTGGCCACCATCGGTGAAACGGGTAGAGGCGTTGACATAGACAGCCGCCGAACCGGCCCCATTGACGAAACGCTCGGCGTTGGCCAGATCGTTGGTCAGGATGGCATCGGAGTGACCGGCGTTGTGCTCGCGCATATGGGCCAGCGCTTCGTTCACATCCGCCACCAACTTGACCCCCAGGGTCAGCCCGAGCCACTCGGTATCGAAATCCTCCGCCCCCGCCTCGCACAGGTTGTCGGCACCCGCCAGCCGCGCCATAGCGTTGGGCGCGGCCACCAGCGTCACCTTGCGCTCGTTCATCAGCGTCACCAGCTGCGGCAGGAATGTCGAAGCGACTTTCTCGTGTACCAGCAGGGTATCGAGGGCGTTGCAGGCGGAGGGGCGTTGCACCTTGGCGTTGTCGATGACCGCCAGAGAGCGCACCAGATCGGCACTCTCGTCGACGAAAATATGGCTGATACCGAACCCGCCGATGATGACCGGGATGGAGCTGTTCTCCTTGCACATCTTGTGCAGGCCGGCACCGCCGCGGGGGATGATCATGTCCACATAGCGGTCGAGGCGCAGCAACTCGCCGACCAGCGCACGATCCGGGTTGTCGATATACTGCACCGCCGCCTCGGGCAGGCCGGAGGTCACCAAGGCATGCTGGATCACCCGCACCAGCTCCAGATTGGAGTGGAAGGTCTCGCGCCCGCCGCGCAGTATGCTGGCATTGCCGGTCTTGAGGCAGAGGCTGGCAATATCGATGGTGACGTTGGGGCGCGCCTCGTAGATGACGCCGATAACCCCGATGGGCACCCGACGACGGGAGAGCCGTAGGCCATTTTCCAGCACCCGGCTATCCATTTCGGCACCGACCGGATCATCCAGAGTAATTACCTTGCGCACATCTGCCACAATCCCGGCCAGCCGGGCCGGATTGAGCAGCAGGCGATCCAGCATCGCCTCTGACAACCCAGCCTCACGGCCTGCCGCGATATCCTTGTCGTTGGCCGCGAGGATCTGCTCACTGCGCGCCTCCAGCTCGTCAGCGATGGCGGCCAGCGCCCGATTCTTCTGCGCCGTGCTGATGGTAGCCAGCTGATAGGCGGCTTCTCGGGCCGCCTGCCCCATTTTCTCCAGACTCATCTCATTTCCCTTTGTTCATGCCGTGCCGCCCTGATTAGAGCAGCACCATGTCGTCTCGATGGATGGCCACAGAGCCGTAGCCATAGCCCAATACCTGTTCAATCTGATCCGAGTGGACGCCACGCAGCTTATCCAGCTCCAGATGGTCGTAACGGCAGATACCGCGGGCCAACTCGGCGCCTTTGGGATCAAGAATGCGCACCACATCGCCTCGAATAAAGTCGCCCTTGACGGCGACAATCCCCTTGGGCAGCAGGCTGGAGCCTTTATCCTTCATGGCGGCGACAGCCCCCTGATCCACATGTACTTCGCCGTGAGGGGGCGGGCCTGCCAGGATCCAGCTCTTGCGCCCTTCCAGCGGGGAGGCCAGCGCCGGGAACAGGGTGCCAATCCGCTCGCCCTTGGCGAGACGGCCGATCACCTCTGGCATCTGGCCGGTCGCGATCACCACGTTGACACCAGCGCGGCGCGCCACATCGGCGGCCTGCAGCTTGGTAGCCATGCCGCCGGTGCCAAGGCCGCTGACACTGTCACCCGCCAACGAGCGCAGGGTATCGTCGATGGTCTGCACCTCTTCAATGAGCTGGGCGTCCGGATTGGTGCGCGGATCGGCGGTAAAGAGCCCCTTCTGATCGGTCAGCAGGATCAGCAGATCCGCATCCGCCAGAATAGCGGCCCGCGCGGAGAGGTTGTCGTTGTCGCCGACCTTGATCTCGGCGGTCGCCACCGCGTCGTTTTCGTTGATGACCGGAATGATCCTGTGATCAAGCAGGGTGCGCATGGTGTCGCGGGCGTTGAGATAACGCTCCCGATCTTCCAGATCGGCGCGAGTCAGCAGCATCTGGCCGATATGCAAGCCATAGAGGTTGAACAGATCCTGCCATACCCGAATAAGCTGGGTCTGACCAACCGCCGCCAGCATCTGCTTGTTGGGCAGGGTTGGCGCCAGTGGCGGGTGGCCCAGATGTTCACGCCCGGCGGCGATAGCCCCTGATGTGACGACCACGACTCGATGGCCGTGACGGTGCAAGGCCGCACACTGTCTGACCAGCTCGACCATATGGGCACGATTGAGCTGGGAAGACCCCCCTGTGAGCACGCTGGTGCCCAACTTGACGACTATGGTTCTGTTTTCCATGGGAGCATAAAGGCTAAAAAGTAAGGAATATCTTTATACCCACGGCTATGGAGCCCTGCAAGGCAATTAACGCCAGGGTGAGGAGATGAAGCAAATGCCCGGATGATTGCGGGCGGTAGGGAAGATGGCTGACTGATGGCCCGGCAAACAGCGGGATGCTGCTCACCGGGCATCAGGGATCAAGCAGCGGTCACGGTCAACTCATTGGTGACCTGATCCGCTGGCGCTAACTGGCACTCCAGTGCCGTCAGTTTGTCGCTGATGAGCTTGTAGAAACGGTTGAGGGTCCGCTCCACTTCTACCTGGTGCTTCTTGGGGATCGGCTTGTCCAGCCACTCACCATCAGCATTGTAGAAACCGAGCTGATAGTGGTAACGGAAGTGGTGATCGTCCTGCTCCAGCACCAGCCACCAGCCCCAGAACTCCCGTTTGTCCGGCGCCGGCTTGGCGCTGACACAGACCGACAGGCAGTCGAAACGATAATGCCCCTCTTCGCAGAGATCTTCGCGCAAATAGGGGCCAATGGCAGCAAACTGCCTCAGCAGTCGCTTGTAGGTCACTCTTTCAGACATGTTAACCTCCCTGTTAAACAAGCCGCGCCACCTTGGGATGGCGTCAGTTCTTTAGCGCAATATCAGGTACACAAATGCTGTTTCAGCCACTCGACGATTTCGTCCAGTGCCTTGTCATACACCTCCAGCAAAGGCTGTTTGTCGAATACGATGGCCTTGCCGTTACGACTGGCCGCCGCCAATGCCCGTACATCCTGCTCGGGACAAATAAAATCTCGCTTGTGTCCAATACTCAATATCGGCACTGAGGTGCGAGTCCCCAGTAATCCTTGTGTTTTAAGTGAAAAAACCTGGCACTTGGTACGCATGCCGTCCCACTGCGCCGCATCCGCCCCCAACCGGTTGGCCAGACTGTCCCGCATCATGCGCGGACACTTGGCAAACAGCTCCTGATTGGTAAACACCTGATTGACACCGGCGCCGACACAAACCACGGTGCGCAGCTTAAAGGGTTCGATAAAGGCCAGTCTGGCTGCGATATTACCCGCCAGACGCATTCCCACCATGGCGATACGCTGATGATCGACCCAGGCCACTTCGGAGAGGTAATGGAGCACCGCCTGATGAAGACGGCTGGTATCCTGCACCAGTGGCCAATGCTCGGCATAGCCAACCCCGGGCATATCGAGGGAGAGCATGCCGATACCGTTGGGCTCGAGCCGTTTGAGATAGAAGTTGAGGAAATCGAGCTGCAGGGAGTCGATCCCGCCGCTGATGATCACCAGCGGCACCGGTTTTTCGGTCGTCGGCAGGTGGAGATAACCCTGAATATGCTTGCCGCGAAAAGGCACCTGGATCTCTTTGAGCGGCACCTTGAACAGGCGACCCGCCTCGCGATAGGCCATGTTACCGAGCAGCTGGGCCTGATCCGCCAGCTCGTCATCCTTGAGATGGGGATAGCTGGCGATGGAGTAGTAGCGCACCGCCTTGAGCAGCTGCTTCAGGGCGCCAGAAGGATCACCCTTCTCGCGCAGTTCGCGGCCCTGCTTGAAATAGTTGCCAGCCACCTGGCTCCACTCGTAGATCCAGTTGCCGGGCACATAGCCCTTGATGGTATCGAGATAGCAATCGTGGGTGCGCTCGCCGGTCGCCATGGCGATGCGGGCCAGGGTCTGCTCCACTTCGATGGGGTCTGCCCCCTGCCAAGTCCAGGAGGGGCGACGCAGCAGGCGATACCAGCTCTTTGACATGGATCCGTCGATAAACATCTCGTCTGACTCGGCTTGCGCCAGATCAGCCGCACTGGAGTTGGAGATCTCGGATGTTTCCAATACCTTCTTGACGCGGGTAAAGAGCTGTTCGGTCAGGTTTAGGTCTTCGTTCAAGTCCAAGATAGTGTCCCATTCATATCAGGCAATAGCTCATCTTAACCACTTTTACTGCCCATCAGCCACCCTGCAACAGATTGATACACAAAAAAACAGGGCTCCAAATTGGAGCCCTGTGAAACCATTATTGCCGGTTGCGACCAATGGACGCAGCGAGCGTCACATCCCGATCCCGTTACTTTTCGTCGCAGATCGGTGTGGCGAACTCCAGTGCCATATCCCACGGCTGTTCGATCCAGGTATCCTGCGGGATCGCTACTTCGAAATCGTCCAGCAGCGCTTCGCCCATCGGCTTGGCAAAAATCGCGATGAACTTGGCTTTCGGATAGAGCTCGCGGATCGCCTTGGCGGTAGTGCCGGTGTCCACCAGATCTTCCACCACCAGCCAGCCTTCGCCGTCACCGGCGGTGGTGGCAGCCTTCACGACCACCAGCTCGCGCTGGCTGTCATGGTCATAGCTGGAGATGCAGAGGGTTTCCACATTACGAATGCCAAGTTCACGGGCCATCAGGGCTGCGGGCACCAGACCACCACGGCTGACCGCGATGATACCTTTCCACTGGCTGACAGGCAGCTGACGACGGGCCAGACGGCGAGCTTCACGTTGCAGGTTGTCCCACGACACATAGAACTTTTTCGGCATGTTATCGATCTCGAATAGTTATTTAAAAACAATCACTTAAAATAACAACACCCGCAATTCTCCCTGCGGATGCCAGTAAATGGCGGCCCTTGCCCGACTGAATTCAGATTGCACTTCGGCTGCCTCAGGGCTAAGCCTCGGCAGCAAATCTGATAACAATGGAAGCAAGATGGGCTTATCCGGCGATCGGTTAGATGATGTGTCCAAACCGCGGACAGGCTGTTGGGCCGATATGATAACACCGTTTGCAGAGAAAATGCCTGGCAAACGTATGCCAAAAACAGGAAAAATCGGCATCACCCTCTCCATTCGGCACATCTAGAGCGCCAAACGACTAACCTGCCGTCCCTGCTGCCGAGTCCAAATGGGCTGTGCGGCAAATCGCAGATAAAAAAATAGCAGGGGGAGGATTTACCTCACGCACCTGCTGCTTTCTCGCCTCTGCCTGGTTGGGCAGCTCGTCTTAGCGACGAGTGACGAAGGGGTTAGGGTAGCTGAAACCCTGGGTATACAAAGAGGGGGCAAACCAATAGGTTGAGTTGCTGCCTGGCATATTGAAACTCCTGATTGCTTAACAAGTTACGTACCTTTAATGCGGGCTCAAATCCTTGAACGAACACTCGGTTCCATGGAGGCGCACTTGCTTTGCTTCGGTTCCCTGGAGGCTTTCATCGTCATCCTGACGGGTGGCGAACCACGGGAGCTAATTTACCAGTCGGTGCATTAAATTCAATATTTTTGTGAGATCGGTCACACATTTTCTTTTCTATTGGTCAGCGTCGTCCGAACCTGACGATCGTACTGCCTGGTTGCCATCAGCCAGCACAAGCTGCCTGCGATTTGCGCTGATTACTCACATTTTTGTGTGATTGACTGTATTATCGTTATCCTCTTCCCCGGCCCGCTGATGGGGCCCTGTTAATTCCGTGCTGGTAAGGAGTCCCGACGTGGCACAGCTTAGCTCTCTCTCTCCCAAACTGATTTGGCATTTCTTCGAACAGATCTGCTCCATTCCCCACCCTTCCAAACATGAAGCCAAACTGAGCGCCTGGATCATCCAATGGGCTCAAGGAGAAGGTCTGGCGGTCAAGCAGGACAAGGTCGGCAACATCATCATCAAGAAACCGGCCACCCCGGGGATGGAAAACCGCAAAGCCGTGGTACTGCAAGCCCACATCGACATGGTGCCGCAGGCCAACGCCGACACCAAACACGACTTCGCGACCGACCCCATCGATGCCTATGTCGATGGCGAGTGGGTCACTGCCCGTGGCACCACTCTGGGTGCCGACAACGGCATCGGCATGGCCGGTTGCCTGGCTGTGCTGGCTGACAAGACCATCAAGCACGGTCCGCTGGAAGTGCTGCTGACCACAGACGAAGAGACCGGCATGACCGGCGCATTCGGTCTGGAAGCGGGCTGGCTGGAGGGCGAAATTCTGCTCAACACCGACTCCGAAGAGGATGGCGAAGTCTATATGGGCTGCGCTGGCGGTGTGGATGCCAATATCCGCTTCCCGCTCGAGCTGGTTGACGCCAGCGAAGGCGAAGCGTTCGAGCTGGCCGTAAAAGGGCTGCGTGGCGGCCACTCCGGTTGCGATATCCATCGCGGTCGTGGCAACGCCAACAAGCTGCTGGTGCGTCTGCTCAAAGCAGCCGAGCCGATGGGTGTTCGTCTGGCCGAGATCCACGGCGGCACTCTGCGCAACGCCATCCCGCGCGAAGCCCGTGCCACCCTGCTGGTGCCTGCTGCCAGCGTAAACGAGTTCAAGGCGCTGGTTGACCGCTACACCGGGATCTACCAGACCGAACTGGCCGCCACCGAGCCGAACCTGACCGTGCTGGTCAACAGCGCCGCTAAACCGGCCAAGCTGATGAGCGTCTCCCTGCAGCAGCGCCTGCTGGATGCCCTGATGGCCTGCCCGAACGGCGTGATGCGTATGAGCGATGCCATGCCCGGCGTGACCGAAACCTCGACCAACCTGGGGGTCATCAAGACTCAGGATGGCGAAGTGTACGTCCAGTGCTTGATCCGCTCCCTGATCGACTCCGGCCGCGAGAGCATCGAGCAGATGACCCGCTCCCTGTTCACCCTGGCAGGCGCCAGCTGCGAATTCACCGGTGCCTACCCGGGTTGGGCGCCGAACGTGGACTCCCCCGTCATGGCGCTGGTACGCAATAGCTACCAGACCCTGTTCGGCACCATGCCCAACGTGATGGTGATCCACGCTGGCCTCGAGTGCGGTCTGTTCAAGAGCGCCTATCCGGAGTGGGACATGGTCTCCTTCGGCCCGACCATCCGCGGTGCCCACTCCCCTGACGAGAAGGTACATATCCCGGCGGTCGAGCGTTTCTGGCAACTGCTGGTGCACGTGCTGGAAGCGATTCCGGCCAAGTAAGCCAGCCCGGATAAAACAACAAAACAAAGCCCCGCACTGCTGCGGGGCTTTTTATTGTCTGTTCCAATCCGACGTTGGCACTTACCGGATGCCGCGGGCCTCGCGGATCCACTCCCAGGCTTGCTGGATCTCCTGGGTCTTCTCCTTGGCCATCTCCATCATCTCCGGCGGCAGCCCTTTGGCGGCCAGCTTGTCCGGGTGATGCTTGCTCATCTCCTTGCGGTAGGCGCGCTTGATATCCTGATCGCTGTCGCTCTCGCTCACCCCCAGCAGCTGGTAGGCATTCTTGAGGCGATCCGCCGAGGGTGCCGCCTGCCGATACTGCTGGCCACCGGAATGGCCCCCCTGATACTGGCCATGAGCCTGATTGAAGAAGTTCATCTGCGCTTCGGCCATCGCCAGAATGCGGGCCAGCTCGATGCGGCTGAAGCCCAGCTCGTCGGCAATGGTATGAAGAATGGCGCGCTCGCCCTCCTCCACCCGCCCGTCGGCAAAGGCCGCCTGCAACTGCACTTCAAGGAAGAAGCGCAGGATATCGCGCTGCCCCAGACTGGCACGGCGGAACTCGGCCAGGGTCTCGCGCAGCGGGAAGTCGGCCTCCTTACCGAGACGAAACGACTCCTGCGCCCGGGCACGCTGTTCGCCCGCCAGCCGCATCCGATCCATCAGGTTGGAGGCAACCCGGATCTCCTGTTCGGTCACCTGGCCGCTGGACTTGGCGATGTGACCCATCACCGAGAAAGTGGCATGGAAGAAGACGGCTTGCTGCTCCTGACTCGGACCGCGACGAAACGCCCCCTGCAGCCCCATGCCACGGTCGAAACGGTGGCCGATCCAGAGGCCAATCAGGGCGCCGATGATATTGCCGAGCAGAAAACCGAAGAAGGCGCCCAGCACCTTACCCCAAATACGCATGGTTCAAGACCTCTTGAAGTTAATGAGTGCGGGTCTGGAGCTGGTCATCCAGCTCGCGCAGTCGATCGACCGTGCCGATATCGCGCCACTCGCCAGCGAGCAGGCTGCCGCCCACCCGCCCTTGCGCCATCCAGTCACGGAGCAGGGGCGCCAGTTTGCGGGCGCCGCCCGCGAGACCGGCAAAGGCCGCCGGATCATATAGTCCGACCCCGCTGAAGGTAAACGCTGGCGTATCCACGACTCGCCCTTCTTGCAGGGCAAAATCCCCATTCGGGTGCTGGGGCGGATTGGGCACCAGCCAAAGGTGGGCCAAATCATCGCCAAGGGGCTGGCTGACCAGAGTGTGATAATCGAGATCGAGCCAGGTATCGCCGTTGATCACCAAAAAGGCTTCAGAGCCCAGCAGCGGCAGCGCCTGCACAATGCCGCCCGCGGTCTCCAGTGCGCTTTCCTCGGCTGACCAGTAGATGGTCACGCCAAGCGCACGGCCATCACCCAGGCTCTCAACCAGCTTGTGGCCAAGCCAGGCGTGGTTGATGACCAACTCGGTCACCCCGGCGGCTTTGAGTTTTTCGATGTGATGAACGATGAGCGGCTTGCCCCCCACCGCCAGTAGAGGCTTGGGCAGCAGGTCAGTCAGCGGGCGCATCCGCTCGCCACGGCCAGCGGCCAGGATCATCGCCTTCATGATTTAACTCCTGCATTGGCGATCCCCGGCAACACCACCTGCTCCAACCACTGACCAAAACGGGCCAATACCGGATAGGCACCACCATGAGTGCGACAGACATCCACCACGTAGCCGAGGGTACGGGGAATATCCTTGAGATAGCCGGACTTGCCGTCGCGATGATAGAGCCGAGTAAAGATTCCGGCCGCTTTGAGGTGGCGCTGCATGCCGGTCAGGTCGGCATCACGACGGAAACTGGCATAATCGAGCTCGCCAAGCAGACCCGCCTGTTGCAGGGTGGCAAAGCCGTGGCGCATCCCTTCATCGATCACCTCGTCCGGCCAGCGTACGTAGCAATCTTTCAGTAGGGAAACCAAGTCATAGGTAAGCGGCCCGATGACCATATCCTGAAAATCGATGATGGCCAGCCGGCTGCTCTCGGGGGTATCACCGCCACATACCATCAGGTTGCGACTGTGGAAGTCACGGTGCATGACCCCTTGCGGCTGAGCCAGATTGCAGGCGGTGAGGCAGGCAAAGGTCTCGTCCAGCAGTTGCTGCTCTTCATGGCTCAGGGTCAGCTGCAGATGATGACCCAGCAGCCACTCGGGGAAAATGCTGTTCTCCCGCGCCATAAAGGCGGCATCGAAGGGCTCAAGCGCCAGATCCACCGCCGCCAGTGTCGGCAACAGATCGATCGCCTTGCCATACCAGGCCAGCACGTTTTGCTCGTTCAGGCAGCTGATCAGCTGAGTATCGCCCAGATCGCTGACCGCCAGCAGCCCCTGTTCGTAGTCCACCGCCTTCACCTCTGGCGCCAACAGCTGACGCGCCTGCAAGGCAGCAGCGTTACGAACAAACTCATGATTTTTTTCGGTTTTCGGATTGGCATCCACCCACACCAGACCACCACCACGAGAGTAGCGGCGGAAGCTGGCATCACCGGAAATGAGGGTAAGCGTGAGAGTGGCATCACCGGAAATACGGCGTGCCCACTGCAATAGCAGGGAATCGCGATCGTGCATAAGTAGAGGACCAAGGTGGAAAGCAGCACTTGGCTGTTAGCCCTGGCCGCAATAATGCTTTATCATTGCCGGCTAACATAAAGCAATGACATGCAATGTCAACTCGATGAAACCTGTCGTAAAATGCATGCCTTGGATCAACCGTATCTATCACGGATTGCACGAGTCTTTCACATGACAAAATGGACACTGGGGTACCGCTATCCCATCGCCCTGACTATCAGCCTGGCCCCCGCACTCACCCCTATGATGGTGCAGGCGGCCCCGTTCGAAGCGCCGCCAGCCACCGGCATTCTCGATAGTCTCTGCTATGACTATGTTCCCAAGATAGAGAAGCCTGCATCGGATCAGGATGCCAACGCACAGCCGGTCGAGGTTGATGCTGACCGTCTCGAGGCCAAACAGGGCGGCACCGCCGTCTATGAAGGTGACGTCAAGGTTCGTCAGGGTGTTCGCAAGTTTGACTCCGACTATGCCCAGCTCGACCAGAAGAGCCGGGATGTCATCGCCATCGGCAACATCTATTACAACGACGGTCAGGTGACCGTCACCAGCGACAAGACCCTCAAATCCAACCTGGATACCAAGAACTCCGAACTGGAAGAGGGCAAGTATCAGGTGCATGGCTCACCGGTGCGCGGCTTTGCCAAGCGCGTGGTGATGACCAACAACAACCAGAACATCACCATGGAGGGGGCCCAGTACACCACCTGTCCCCCCGGTCAGGAAGTGTGGACCCTCAAGGCGGGCAGTATCGACATCGACCAGAAAGAGGTGTTCGGCGAAGCCTGGAACGCCAGCCTCTGGCTCTATGACTACCCGGTGTTCTACTTCCCCTATATCAACTTCCCCATCAAGGATGAGCGGAAGACCGGTCTGCTTTACCCGGGTTACAAGCAAAGCTCCAGCAACGGCATGGATATCACCCAGCCCTTCTACTGGAACATTGCCCCCAACTATGATGCCACCATCACCTCCCGTTTTATGGACAAACGCGGCCTGATGGAACAGGTGGAGTTCCGCTACATGCCGGACCCAGCCCACACCGGCACCCTCTATTTTGAAAATCTGGCGGATGACAAGCAGTACAGCCCGAGCAATCCGAGTCTGGCTGGCCTGTCCGATGGCCATCGCTACCTGATGAACGTCCGTCACAGCTCCGCCCTGATGGATGGCAGCCTGCGTTTTGGCATCGACTACACCCAGGTGCGCGACAAGGACTACAACTATTTCAACGACTTCAGCCCGCAAGTGGGCACTCAGGTCGACAGCCAGTTGCAGCAATCCTTTACCGCCGGCTATTACCAGCCTAACTGGAACCTCACCTCCGAGGTGCGCCGCTACCAGATCCTGAGCCCATATGCGCTGCTGCCCCACGAGATGCTGCCGCGTATCGACTACAACTACTATCAGCAAGGCAAGTGGTTCGATCTGGCATGGAACAGTGAACTAACCAAGTTTGGCTATGACAGTGGCAGTGCCGCCACTCTGCAAGCAGGTGAGCGCTATACCGCCACCCGCCTGCATCTGGCGCCAACCCTGACCGTGCCCCTGGTGGATGCACCGGGTTACTACCTGACCAGTCAGTACAAGCTGATGTTTACCTCCTACAACCAGGAGGTACCCGATAATCTGGTTAGCCAGGACCGCAGCCGCTTCACCGATGCAGACAGCAAACAGCTGACCCTGAAAGAGGGCACCATTACCCGTACTCTGCCCTCCTTCCGCCTCAAGGGGGGCGTCAACTTCGATCGGCCGCTCGACTGGTATGATGGCAAGGGCACCCAGACCCTGGAGCCCGAGTTCCAGTATCTCTATATCCCTTATAAAAACCAGGACGAGATCGGGATCTACGACTCCACCACCACACGTCAGGATTACTACAGCCTGTTCAGTGATCGCCGCTTTGCCGGTCTCGACCGCATCAGCGATGCCAACCGGGTCACCGTTGGCCTGACCAGCCGGGTCTATGACAATGTGGGTGATGAACGGTTGCGTCTGGCGGTGGCCCAGGCCTTCGAAATGACACCACCCAAGGTGCGCCTCTACCCTTCAAATCCGGAAAGCACCAACGCCCGCTCCCTGCTCTCGTTCGAGGGGGATGCCCGGATCACCGATGAGTGGTTTGCCCACGCGGGGACCCAATACGATACCTCCGAGGGTGAATTTACGGCTGGCAACGGTGCAGTCGAGTACCGGACCGGCAAGCTGACCACTCAGGTCAACTACCGCTACATCAAGGATGGCAACCTGGACTATCGCTATCCGACCAACACGGCGCTGGCAGAAGATCTGAGCCAGGCGGGCCTGGTGATGATGGCGCCAATCGCCGATCAGTGGCAGATGTATGGCGGTTACTACCGTGACATCAAGCAGGATGTGAACATTGACCGCAAGATCGGTGTCAAATACGACTCCTGCTGCTGGAGCATCAACATGAGCCTGGAGTGGCACAATCAGCCGGACAACGTCACCCTGAAGCCCACTTCGGAAAAAGTCATTGGTCTGCAGTTTGAAATGAAGGGACTTGGCAGCGTAGGTACCGGTGGCCGCAGCGTCACCCTGGATACCGAGCTGTTGCCCTATGTTCGCCCGTTTAATCTGAAAGGCCAGCAATGATGCTGGCCCAGCCTTGAGAGATGGATATGAAAAAGACCCTGATTGCCCTGCTGACCGCGGGAATGTTCGGTGCCATGAGCCAGGCCGCACTGGCTGCGCCCGAGCTGATGGACAAGGTTCTGGCCGTGGTCAACAAGGACGTGGTGCTGTCCAGCCAACAGGACGCACTGGTCAACAAGGTAAAACTCTCCGCCCAGGAGAGCGGCCAGTCCCTGCCTGACGATGCCACCCTGCGCAAACAGGCGCTGGATCGCCTGATCCAGGAGAGCCTGCAGCTGCAACTGGCGGAGCGCCAGGGGCTGAAGATCAGCGACACCCAGCTGGAACAGGCTATTCAGGGCATCGCTGCCGACAACAAGATGACCCTGGATCAGCTGCGCGCCCAGCTCGCCCGTGAAGGGATGACCTATGCCCAATATCGGGAAGAGGTGCGCCGCGAGATCCTGATGAACGAGGTGCGCCGCAACCAGGTGCGCCGCCGTATCAACATCTCCGAGCAGGAGGTGAAGCAGGTGGTGGAGATCCTGAAGAAACAGGGTCAACAGCAGAACGAATACCACGTAGGCCATATCCAGATTGCCCTGCCGGACAACCCCACTGCCGCCCAGCTGGATGCCGCCAAGAGCAAGATCGAGCGCATTCTGGCCGCCCTCAAGCAAGGTGCCGACTTCCGCAAACTGGCCATTGCCGAGAGTAACGGACCCAAGGCGCTGGAAGGGGGCGACTGGGGCTGGATGAGCCCGCAAGAGATGCCGACCCTGATGGCGGAAGCGGTACAGGGTGCCAAGAAGGGCGACATCGTCGGCCCGCTGCGCTCCGGTGCCGGCCTGCACATCGTCAAGGTGTTCGACACCAAGGGTCAGCAGCAAGTGATGCAGACCGAGGTGAAAGCCCGCCACATCCTGATCAAGCCGTCCATTATCCTGAGCGAAGAGAAAGCCAAGGGGATGCTGGATGGCATTCTGCACGACATCAAGAGCGGCAAGGCAAGCTTCGCCAGCATGGCGGAGAAGTACTCCGAAGATCCGGGCTCTGCGGTGCAGGGTGGCGAACTGGGCTGGTCTGATCCCAACGTCTATGTCCCCGAGTTCCGCGACATGGTCAACCGTCTGCAACCGGGCCAGATCAGTGCTCCGTTCCGTACCAGCCACGGCTGGCACATCGTGCAGGTGGAAGATCGCCGCAGCCAGGATGCGACCGACAAAGCTCAGGAGCAGCGCGCCTACCAGCTGATCTACAATCGACGCTTCGTGGAGGAGTCCCAGGCGTGGCTGGATGAGCTGCGTGACGAGGCCTACATCCAGATCGAAGGAGCCGGTAGCTGATGAGCTGCCGTCGCCTTGCCGTTACCCCGGGCGAACCGGCCGGGATCGGCCCGGATCTGGTGCTGCAGATTGCCCGGCAGGATTGGCCCCACCAGTTGGTGGTGATCGCCGATCCGGCGCTGCTGCGCGAGCGGGCAACCCTGCTTGGGCTGCCCATCGAGCTTGAGCCCTACGATGCCGCCGCCCCTGCTCATCCGCAGCGGGCGGGCACCCTGACCGTCTGTCCGGTCTCCCTCGGCGCCCCCGTGGTGCCGAGCGAGCTGAACGAAGGCAATGGTGCCTATGTGTTGGCGACCCTGCAGCGCGCCTGTGATGGCAACATGAGCGGCGAATTTTCCGCCGTGGTGACCGGGCCGGTGCACAAGGGGATCATCAACCAAGCCGGGGTCTCGTTCAGCGGCCACACCGAGTTCTTTGCACAGCAATCCAACACCGCCGATGTGGTAATGATGCTGGCAACCGAGGGGCTGCGGGTCGCACTGGCGACCACCCATATTCCGCTGGCCTATGTGGCGATGGCCATCACCGAGGATCGCCTCGGCAAGGTGATCCGGATCCTCAATGAGGATCTCGCCACCAAGTTTGGCATCGCCAAACCCCGTATTTACGTCTGCGGCCTCAACCCCCACGCAGGGGAAGGTGGCCATCTCGGACGTGAAGAGATTGACGTGATCGAACCCGCCCTGGCCACCCTGCGCCAAGAGGGGATCGATCTGGTCGGCCCGTTGCCGGCCGACACCCTGTTCCAGGAGAAATACCTCAAGGATGCGGATGCGGTACTCGCCATGTACCACGACCAGGGGCTGCCAGTGCTCAAATACAAGGGCTTCGGCAGTTCGGTCAATATCACCCTGGGGCTTCCCTTCATCCGCACTTCGGTGGATCACGGCACCGCGCTGGATCTGGCAGGCAAGGGCCTGGCCGATCCGGGCAGCCTTATCACCGCGATTAACCACGCCATCAAGATGGTAGAGAAAAAAAGATATGAGCAGTAAGGTGCACATGGGCCACACGGCCCGTAAGCGTTTCGGTCAGAACTTCTTGCACGACCGGTATGTGATCGATCAAATAGTCGCCGCCATTAACCCGCAGCCGGGTCAGAATCTGGTGGAGATCGGTCCGGGTCTGGCCGCGCTGACCGAGCCGGTTGCCGCCCAGATGGACAAGATGACCGTGGTCGAGCTTGACCGGGACCTGGCAGCTCGCCTGCGCGAGCACCCGACACTCAAAGACAAGCTGACCGTCATCGAAGCGGACGCCATGCGTTTCGACTTCGGCACCCTGATGGGTGAAGGCAAGGGGCCCCTGCGCATCTTCGGCAACCTGCCCTACAACATCTCCACCCCGCTCATCTTCCACCTGTGCGAGTTTGCCGACCGGGTTGAAGACATGCACTTCATGCTGCAAAAGGAAGTGGTGTTGCGTCTGGCCGCCGGTCCGGGCAGTAAGGCTTATGGCCGTCTGAGCGTGATGACCCAGTATTACTGCCAGGTGGTGCCTGTGCTGGAAGTGGGCCCGGGCGCCTTCAAACCGGCGCCGAAAGTGGACTCTGCCGTAGTTCGCCTGATCCCGCACAAGAATCCGACCATAGTCGCAAAAGACATTCGTTGTCTGAATCGCGTCTGTACCGAAGGCTTTGGCCAGCGTCGCAAGACCATCCGCAACAGCTTCTCCAACTTCATCACCGACGCCCAGCTAACCGAGCTTGGTATCGATGGCAACCTGCGCCCGGAGAATCTCTCCCTCGAGCAGTTTGTCATGATCGCCAACTGGCTGGCGGATCAGCAACAGGCCTGATCCTGTGGCACTCCCGCACATCGAGATCCGCCCATACCCCGTGTATGTGGCGGGCTCCAAAGACCCTTACCAGTTTCACTATCTGATCGAGATTGAGAATCTGGGGCCCGGCCCGGTGCAACTGCTGCATCGGCGCTGGCTCATCACCGATGCCAATGGCAAGATGCTGGAAGTGGCAGGCCCGGGCGTGGTCGGGGAACAACCCGTCATTGCCGAAGGTGAGACCTACCGCTACCAGAGCGGCGTGCCGCTGGCGACCCCGCTTGGGGTGATGGAAGGGAGCTATACCCTGCAAGATGGCTCTGGTCAGCAGTTTGAGGCGCCCATCGCCCCCTTCACGCTGGCCATCCCCAATATTATCAACTGAGGTTTCATGGCGAACTGTTTTGTCGGTGACATCCAGGGCTGTTACGACGACTTATGCCGTCTGCTGGATCTTGCCGCGTTCGATCCCGAAAATGACGTGCTCTGGCTCTGCGGCGATCTGGTCGCCCGCGGCCCGGACTCCCTCAATACCCTGCGTTTTGTCAAAGGGCTGGGCAACCGCGCCGTTACCGTGCTCGGCAACCACGACCTGCACCTGCTGGCGGTCGCCGATGGCGTTGCACCGCTCAAGAAGAAAGACAAGCTGCAAAGCCTGATGGATGCCCCTGATCGGGATGAACTGCTGGAGTGGCTGCGCCACCGCCCGCTACTGGCCGAACATCCGGATCTGCCCATCATGATGGTGCATGCCGGGATCTCCCCCGCATGGGATGTCCGCACCGCGCGCAACTGCGCCCGCGAGGTAGAGAGCCTGCTGCGCGGTGACCAGTACAGCTGGCTGCTGCACAACATGTACGGTGACCAGCCCGATGGCTGGAAAGATGATCTGGTCGGGATCGACCGCTACCGCTACATCATCAACACCTTCACCCGGATGCGCTTCTGCTATTTCGACGGTCGTCTCGACTTCAAATGCAAGAAGGGGCCCAAGGAGTCGACCCCGGGCCTGCGTCCCTGGTTCGAGCAGCGCGAACATCACGTGGATGATCCCATTCTGGTGTTCGGCCACTGGGCGGCCCTGATGGGCAACACCGGCAAGAGCGATATCAAGGCACTCGATACCGGCTGCGTCTGGGGCAACAGCCTCACCCTGTGGCGCTACGAGGATGATGCCCTCTTTGCCACCCCCTGCCCCACTCACGCCAGCTAGGGCAGTGATTGCAAAGACCTGAACCAAAAGAGAGCCCGGCAACTTGCCGGGCTCTCTTTTTCCACAACAGCTCTGGTTACAACTTGCGCCCCAACCGTTTCTCGATCTGGCGTCGCTCCCACTCCGGGCCAAACAGTTTGAAAGGCTCGAATATCCGAATGGCATGGGACGCCAACCCCAATCCCCACCCCAGCGCCGGCCACCAGGCCCAGATATAACCCGGGTTGCTCAGGTAGTTGATAACAAACAACCCGCCAATGACCAGCAGATAGCTGGCGACATGGTGATAGAAGCCCTTGAGCCCCTCCACATACTTCATGGCAGCTCGCTCTTCAGCCGATACCTGCAATCCATCCTGCTCCATCGCGTCACTCCCTCTCATCTCATGCTCCTGTTGCCGTGTGCCGTCCAGTTGCGCCACATCGAGCTCAAAGACGGCGGCCAGGGCCTTGAGGGATTCCAGTCCGGGTTGCTGACCCTGCTCGATCCGCTGGATGGTGCGAACGCTCAGGCCGGTAAAGGCGGCCAACTGCTCCTGTGACCAGCCCCGCTGCAATCTCAACTTCCTGACGATCATCTCGAACTCCTTGTGGTTGCTTGACGGAGCCAGCATAGGGGCCGGAGGGTGGCACGCGACACGACAGCAGCCTGACACCAACCTGACTTTCCTTTTAATTCAGTACATTAGATAAAGGCTTGATATCCGGGATCCGGTTCCCCAACCGCCCCTTGCGAGAACCTGACAGCAGGGCGACACCAGACTCTCTCTGCAAGATAGCGCCTTTGTATGCGGAGAGGCGAGCTTATAGATCCCGCATCAACCCGGCTGCGATCTCGAAAGAACGTAAGCGAGCCTGATGATCGACGATGGGGCCGTTGAACATCAGCTCATCGGCCCGGGTTTCCGCCAGCAGCGCCTTGAGGCCATGGCGGATCTGCTCCGGATCGCCCACCAGAGAACGGGCAAGGGTCTGCTCCATCGCCATCAACTCGCGTGGCGACCATTGCTCGCCCAACTCGGCAACCGGTGCTGGCAGCTTGCCCGCATCACCGCGATGGAGGCGTAAGAACTGCTGTTGCACGGTAGTGAACTGGAAGCGGGCCTCCTGCTCGCTGTCGGCGGCAATCATGTTGATGCAGACCACCGCATGGGGCTTGGGCCAGCGAGCGGAGGGGCGATACTGGCTGCGGTAGATCTCCAGCGCTTGCAGCAACATGGCAGGTGCGAAATGGGAGGCAAAACCGAACGGCAAGCCCATCACCGCTGCAAGTTGCGCGCTGTAGAGGCTGGAGCCCAGCAGCCAGATGGGCAGATGCAGCCCCTGACCGGGCACCGCCTGCACAGCGCCGATCTCGTCGCCAAAATAGCTCATCAGCTCGCGCACATCGGCCGGGAAATCATCCACCTCGCCACTGCGCATACGCCGCAGCGCCCGCATGGTGCGCTGATCGGTCCCGGGGGCGCGACCAAGGCCCAAATCGATGCGGTCGGGATAGAGAGAAGCCAAAGTGCCAAACTGCTCGGCAATCACCAGTGGCGAGTGGTTCGGCAGCATGATGCCACCCGCCCCGATCCGCAGAGTGGTGGTGGCTTCGGCCAGATGGCCGATCAGCACCGAGGTGGCGGCACTGGCAATGCCCGGCATGTTGTGATGCTCGGCAAGCCAGTAGCGCTGGTAACCCCAACCCTCGGCATGGCGGGCAAGATCCCGCGAACGGCGAAACGACTCGGCAGGTACAGATCCTTCGGCAACAGGTACCAGATCGAGCACGGAATAGGGGATGGCAGACATGGGTCACTCCATTGATTTACAGGCCAGTAACAAGTGGGGCAATGTAGCACGGGATACCTGAATGAATCACTATCTCCTGCCACACTCTGCCTGCCAAGCGGCAGCAATCGAACGGAACAAATCTCAGGCAAGTATTGTTTGAACGCTCATCCTGCTGGCCGCACAAGCCCGTGGGTGGATCATATTTTCTTACATTTGCGGGCTGGCCTGAGCGCCCCGGGCTGGTTATAACGGCGCCCCTATAGCGAAGGGGGAGCAACAGACTCCCCCTCACTCTTTGTCACACCACACTGTTCAGGTTATCTATGTCAAAACATCTCGTTCTGCTGGGCGCGCTGACTCTCTCCGGTTGCGCCCTGTTGTCTCCCCCCGCCCCTACCGTCACCCCGGTGCACCTTGCCGATACCAGCCAGCGCGGATTCTACATCGAGTGCAGCAGCATGAAAGCCTGCTTCCAGCAGGCCAACCAGACCTGCCCGCAAGGTTACAAGGAGACCGACCGCCGCCAGCAGACGCTCTACAGCACCCAGTATCTGGGGGGAATCTATGACGACGAGAAGAAGGTCTACAAGGCAGCCAAGCCCTATCGCATCGCCAACACAGTCCACTCGCTGACCATCCAGTGTCCCGTCACTACAGGCTAAACCAGCCGAAGGGAGATGCACTCCCCCTCACTGCGAAAAAGAAAACGGTCAACCGAGGTTGACCGTTTTCCACTGCGCTGCGCCCTTAGAACAGCAGGTGTGCCACCCCGGCGATAACCGGCAAGGTAACCAGAGTGCGCAGCAGGAAGATAACGAACAGCTCCCACAGCTTGACCGGGATCTTGCTGCCCAGCAGCAGGGCCCCCACTTCCGACATATAGATCAGCTGGGTTACCGACATGGCGGCAATCACGAAGCGGGTCATGTCACTCTCGATGGTCGAGGCCAGCACCGCCGGAATGAACATATCGGCAAAACCGACCATGATGGTCTTGGAAGCCGCTTCCGCCTCCGGCAGTTGCAGCAGCTCCAGCAAGGGGACAAACGGGGCGCCAAGCCAGCTGAAGATAGGGGTATGTTCGGCCAGCATCAGGGCGCAGGTACCGATCGCCATCACCACCGGCAGCACGCCAAACACCATATCCAGTGCATTCTTCACCCCTTCCCGTGCAACGGCTCCGAGATCAGT
Source organism: Aeromonas sp. JL9 (assembly GCF_024436075.1). Lineage (NCBI taxonomy): Bacteria > Pseudomonadati > Pseudomonadota > Gammaproteobacteria > Aeromonadales > Aeromonadaceae > Aeromonas > Aeromonas sp. JL9. The sequence goes on from NZ_JANFNV010000014.1 coordinate 23,667, forward strand.
CATGCTGTCAGCCTTGGTCAGCGCACGCTCGAAGCCATAGCTCATCACGCTGTGCTGGTGCGGCACGGCTTCCTGCTTGCGGCACAGGGGAGTGCCATCGGCATAGATGTCCTTCTTCCAGCAGAGCGGTGGCAGACGCGGCACCACGATGGCGGCAACCACCCCCGCCAGACAGACGGTCAGGTAGAAGGGGACGAACATGTGCTCCAGCTTCACCTGGGAGATCACCACCAGACAGAAGGTGATGGAGACGGCAGAGAAGGTGGTGCCAATCACCGCAGCTTCACGCTGGGTGTAGAACTTCCCTTCGTACTGCTTGCTGGTCAGCAGGATGCCGACGCTGCCATCGCCAAGCCAGGAGGCAAAGCAGTCCACTGCGGAGCGACCCGGCAACCGGAACACCGGACGCATGATGCGGGTCATCATGGTGCCGACAAATTCCAGCAACCCGAAATCGAGCAGCAACGGCAGCAGCAGGCCGGCAAAAATGAAGACCGAAAACAGCACCGGCAGCAGATCGTTGAGCACCAGTCCACCGGTTGCGCCGGAGTAAAGCACCTCTGGCCCCACCTGGAAGAAGGTCAGCAGCACGAAGATACCGCCCAATACCCGCACGCAGGCCCAGAAAGGGGAGACATTGAACAAGCTGTTGAGGAAAGGACGACGCACCAGAATCGCCGGCTTGAACAACCAGGCAATCACCGTCATCAGCATGGTTGTGGTGATCACCGCACTGACCATGGCGACCAGATAATCGGCAAAAACACGCTGCACCAGCTTGGCCAGCACGGCCACCGGGATGGTGACGTTACCGTCATAGACGACCGGCGTCATGAACAACAGGATCCCGATAAGTGACGGAACCAGAAACATCAACAAGTTACGGCGAGTATTGACCGCAGGTGCTTCGAGACTCTTTTCCAACATGATATGACTGCCCTAATGTTACTTTTCCCTAGCCCGGCCAACCTGCGTATTCATGCATTAACCGGCAAAACGGGCGCAAGAATACTCTAAAAAAATGCACAAACAAGCCCTTAAGGCAGAAATCTGCGCATAAATATTTCCACAGGCAAACCTTCCATTAAAACAATAAGATACAGCGGCGCATATCGATTCAATCGACATCGCCAGATAATTGTTTCGTCATTGTTAATTTTGGTGGGCAGTATAATCGGTTATCAGTAGCAGGCAATAAGTGACATCACAAATATACCTAATGAGTTGCTGCTCGATAGACATAAAAAACCGGAGCCTGTTCAGGCTCCGGTTTTCAATGAGAGTGACGGGGATCAGTCACGGACGTAGATGACTTCAACGCCATCATCTTCGTCGTCATCCCAATCGTCATCATCAAGCCCTTCATCGAAGGCAAGAGAGGCAGCCAGAGCTTCCGCTTCAGCCTTGGCCAACTGGTTCTTGTGGTAGTCGTCCCACTTGAACTCCACCTTCTCGATGGCGTCTTTGGCATCTTCCGCCAGCTGACGGGGCATGGTATCCAGCAGATCCAGAATGTCGTAGCAGACCTTCTTGGTGCCTTCCTTGCTGATGGCAGTGATGGCATAGACCGGACCTTCGTGGTTCAGGGCCGCCTTGACGCGATCCATCACCTCCTGGGCTTCCTCTTCCAGGATCAGGTCCATCTTGTTAAACACCAACCAGCGCGGCTTGCCAGCCAGTTCCGGGCTGTACTTCTCCAGCTCCTTGACGATGGTCACGGCATTTTCAGCAGGATCGGAGCCATCAACCGGGCAGATATCCACCAGGTGGATTAGCACGCGGCAACGCTCGAGGTGTTTCAGGAAGCGGATACCCAGACCTGCACCTTCGGCAGCGCCTTCGATCAGACCCGGGATATCGGCGATCACGAAGGAGCGGGAGTTCTCACCACGCACCACACCCAGATTCGGTACCAGGGTAGTGAAGGGGTAATCAGCCACTTTCGGGCGAGCCGCAGAAACGGCGCGAATAAAGGTAGACTTGCCTGCGTTGGGCAGACCCAGCATGCCGACATCGGCCAGCAGCAGCAGCTCCAGCTTCAGGGTACGCACTTCACCCGGAGTACCGTTACTCTTCTGGCGGGGAGCACGGTTGACGGAGCTCTTGAAGCGGGTGTTGCCCAGACCGTGGAAACCACCTTTGGCAACCAGCAGCTTCTGCTCGTGGTGGGTCAGATCCCCCAGCAGTTCACCGGTATCTTCATCGGTTGCTCGGGTACCGACCGGCACGCGCAGGATCTTGTCCTTGCCGCGGCGACCGGTACAGTTGGCGCTCTGGCCATTCTCACCGCGCTCGGCAGCATGGAAACGCTCGAAACGGTAGTCGATCAGGGTATTGAGGTTTTCGTCGGCGATCAGATATACGTCGCCACCGTCACCGCCGTCACCGCCGTCCGGACCACCGTTGGGAATATATTTTTCACGGCGAAAGCTTACACAACCGTTACCACCGTCACCGGCATCGACTCGAATCTGGACTTCATCAACAAACTTCATAGGTAACCGTCACCTTAATTCGAAAAACCGATACGCAATTATAGTGGTACAGACCCCTGCGGGCGATACGCATCTTGCCAATCATGCCCGTCAGAGCCAAAGTCAGCTGCGTTCCGTTTTTTCGTCAACGACATCAGAAAGACGTCAGAAAAACAAAAGCCCCGCCTGTTGGCGGGGCTTCGGATCCTTGCGGTCCGTAATTACTCAGCAACGATGCTAACGTACTTACGATTCAGCGGACCTTTAACTTCGAACAGGATTTTACCAGTCGCGGTAGCGAACAGGGTGTGATCCTTGCCCAGACCAACGTTGGTGCCCGCGTGGAACTTGGTACCACGTTGACGAACGATGATGCTGCCAGCCAGAACTGTTTCGCCGCCGAAACGCTTCACGCCCAGGCGTTTAGCTTCAGAATCGCGACCGTTGCGGGATGAACCGCCAGCTTTTTTGTGTGCCATTTATCGGACTCCTCTAATTAAGCGCTGATGCCAGTGATTTTGACTTCAGTGAACCACTGACGGTGGCCCGCTTGCTTACGATGGTGCTTACGACGACGGAACTTGACGATAGTCACTTTCTCGCCACGGCCGTGAGCCACAACTTCAGCTACAACCTTGCCACCTTCAACGAAAGGAGCACCTACTTTAAAAGTGTCGCCTGCAGCAACCATCAGAACTTCGTTGAAGTCGATGGTAGCGCCAGTCTCAACGTTCAGCTTTTCCAGACGAACGATTTGACCTTCGGCCACACGGTGTTGTTTTCCGCCGCTTTGGAATACCGCGTACATTTGATTAACTCCGTAAAGGCATGTCTTTTGCTCAAGGCTAGACATGCGCAAAAACCTATAACAATGGGCGGGCATTCTACGCAAATCGATCTGCTCAGGCAAGGCCAATTTAGCAAAAAGTTTATTTTGTGCGCATATCTGCCGCCGTGGATAAACGCCTAACTGTAACCCATTGTGAAATCGTGTAGAATCCCTGCCATTACTAAAATCGCAGTTATTGCTGCTGTCACGTTACGAGACTTATGGACCAACAGACTATCCGTGCGCTCTGTGCCGCCGACATGACGGCGGTCAATGAACTGATCCTGGCCCGACTCCAGTCCGACGTTAGTCTGATTAATCAGCTGGGTTTCTACATTGTCAGCGCCGGCGGGAAACGGATGCGCCCCATGCTGACCGTGATGGCTGCGCGTGCACTGGGCTATGAGGGTGAGGATCACCTGAAACTGGCCGCCATCATCGAATTCATTCACACCTCTACCCTGCTGCATGACGACGTGGTCGACGAATCCGACCTGCGCCGCGGCCGGGAGACCGCCAACGCCATGTTTGGCAATGCCGCCAGCGTGCTGGTCGGTGACTACCTCTATAGCCGCTCCTTTCAGATGATGGCCGAACTCTCCAACCTGCGGGTGATGGAGATCCTCTCGGATGCCACCAACACCATCGCCGAAGGGGAAGTGTTGCAGCTGATGAACTGCAACGACCCGGATACCACCGAAGAGAGCTACATGACGGTCATCTACTGCAAGACCGCCAAGCTGTTCGAGGCCGCCACTCGCCTTGCAGCCGTGCTGACTCATCAGCCCGAGCCCGTCGAGCAGGCCATGACCGATTACGGCAAGTATCTGGGCACCGCGTTCCAGATCATCGATGACGTGATGGACTACTGCTCCCAGAGCGAAGAGATGGGCAAGAACGTCGGCGACGATCTGGCCGAAGGCAAACCGACCCTGCCGCTGCTGCGCGCCATGGAAGTGGGTACGCCGGAAGAGCGCCAGCTGGTGCGCGATGCCATCGAGCACCGCAACGGCATGGAGCATCTTGAGCAGATCCTCGGCATTCTCGACCGCACTGGCGCGCTGGAGTACTCCCGCATGCGTGCCAGGGAAGAGGCCGACAAGGCGATTGCCACTCTCGCCATCCTGCCTGACTCCCAGCACAAGCACGCGCTGGAAACACTGGCCCACATGGCCGTGCAGCGCAGTGCCTGAGTAAACGACATGCATGAAAAAGAGGCCTTCGGCCTCTTTTTTATTGTCTGCTATCTGCTGGACAGTGCATTGCGCCAGACTCAGCGACTCAGCATCCAGAGGATCACGCTACCCGCCACGACTAACGAGCCGCCGATACGGCGCAACTGCTCCGGTGGCTGATCGCTCAGCAGCCGCAACATCTGCTGCCATGCCCTGGGCATCAACAACGGGCCTAGCCCCTCGAACAACAACAGCAATCCCAACCCCATCAGCATGGATGTCAGCATCCGACCTCCTTCAATGCAACCAGCCCCTCGGGTCAACGGCTGGCATTGGCACCAAAAACAAAAGGGTCTGACAATGCAGACCCTTTGAATGTGACCTCGTGGCGATTACTGCTTGGTGCCGTGAGGAGACTTGAGGTAACGGAAGAACTCGCTGTCCGGCTTCAACACCATCAGGTCGTTACCACCGGCAAAGCTCTTGCGATAGGCCTCCATGCTACGCACGAAGCTGAAAAACTCGGGGTCTTTCTTGTAGCTGTCGGCATAGATCTTGGCGGCTTCCGCATCCCCTTCACCACGCAGTTGGCGAGCGTTACTCTCGGCGTCGGCGATCATGACGGTCACCTTGCGGTCGATATCGGCACGCAGGATTTCAGCCTTCTCGCGACCCTGAGAGCGGTGCTCACGGGCAACTGCGGTTCGCTCGGCACGCATCCGTTGGTAGATGGAGTTGGAGACTTCCACCGGCAGGTTGATCTGCTTGATCCGCACATCCACCACCTTGATGCCGAGCTCGGAGGAGCGCGCCATCTTCTTCAGGGCATCTTCCATCACGGTACTGCGCTCACCGGAGACGATGTCCTTGATGGTGCGGTTACCTATCTCGGAACGCAGACCGTTGTTGATCTTGCGTTTGAGCAGATCTTCAGCCTGCAGTTTGTTACCACCACCGGTTGCCAGGTAGTACTTGGAGAAGTCCTCGATCTTCCACTTCACGTAGGAGTCGATGATCAAGTCTTTCTTCTCGGAGGTGACAAAACGGTCGGCCTGGCTGTCAATGGTCTGGATGCGTGCATCCATCTTGCGAACCTGGTCGATGAGCGGCACTTTGAAGTGCAGGCCCGGCTCATAAAGGCGGGGTTCACCGGAGTCAACCCGCTTCACCTTGCCAAACTGCACCACAATCCCCTTCTGACCTTCATCAACGATAAAGACAGAGGAGAAGCAGACCATGGCCGCGACAGCGATTGCACCAATAGCTAGCTTTTTCATCTATCAGTTTCTCCCTGAGCTGAAGCGGTCACCGCTACGCAGCGGCATTGTCGGGGTAGAGTTGGCACCCTCGTTGGAAACGGGGACCTGCTCTGTGACCGGGGCGACAGTGGCACGATCAGACTGGGCAGCCTTCGGCTTGCCAGACAGCTTGTCGAGCGGCAGGTAGATCATGCTGTTGTTGCCAGCCGGCATGTCGACCACCACCTTGTTGGCCTGCTGATAGAGCTCTTCCATGGTTTCCAGATAAATACGCTCACGGGTCAGCTCGGGGGCAGCCTGATACTGGGGCAGCAGCTCGTTGAAGCGAGCGACTTCACCCTGGGCTTTCAACACGATCTGGGATTTGTAAGCTTCCGCTTCCTGCTCCAGACGCTTCACCTGACCACGGGCCTTGGGCTCGACTTCACGGGCATAGGCTTCTGCTTCACGAATGAAGCGCTGTTCATCTTCCTGAGCGGAGATGGCGTCATCAAACGCGTCTTTCACCTCTTCCGGCGGACGCGCCGGCAGGAAGTTGACGTCAACGATCTGCAGACCCATCTGGTAAGGCTCGATGATGCCATCGATCACCTGCCAGGTCTCCTGACGCACCTTCTCACGACCGGTAGTCAGGACGTCATCCATCCGGGTATGACCCACCACGTAGCGCAGGGCGCTATCGGTAGCCTGACCCAGACTCTCGTCGGCATTGGTCACGCTGAACAGATACTGCTCGGGATTGACCACACGGTACTGCACGTCCATCTCGACCCGTACCACGTTCTCATCCTGAGTCAGCATGAAACCGGAGGCAGGCAGAGAGCGCACGGACTCGACGTCCACCGGGATCACCTGATCAATAAAGGTCGGCTTCCAGCGCAGGCCCGGCTCGACAATATGGGAAAACTTGCCAAACCGCAGTACGGCACCACGCTCCGCTTCGCGAATGGTGTAGAAGCCGCTGACGACCCACACCACCACAGCCACAACCAGCGCGATGGAGATACCAAAGCGACCTACATCGCCGCCAGATTTGCCGCCACCAAACAAGCCACCGAAACGGCGACTCACTTTGCGCAGCATTTCATCCAGATCAGGGGGTCCCTGATTCTTGCCGTTATTCCCCCAAGGGTCACGGTCTTTGCCGTTGTTACCAGGCTCATTCCAAGCCATCAGCGTCTCCATTAATACATGCGGATGGATATCATCTCTATCGGGCCGTCATACGTTGCGAAGCCCCTAAGGATTCATCTTCATCAACGAATCAATGCCTGATAAAGCGTTGTAAACTCTCACCTTCCTGTTTCACGAGGCGGTTCCAGTCGGCCACTTGCAAGCGGACTTCCAGCACGAAATCACCCTCCTCGCTAAAACCTTCCTGCTCAATCCCTTTCAGCTGATAGAGCGCACTGCGCAATCTCGCGGCAGAAGGAGGCAACTGCAGGGTGTGATGCACCATAGAGCCAGCCAGCAATTCGGTCAGCGCCGTAAACAGATGCTCACAACCTTCACCAGTCTGGGCCGACAACCAGACGCGCAACGGGCGCCCCTCGTCATCTCGCTCCAGACCTACCGGACGATCCGCCAGCTTGTCTATCTTGTTGCAGATCATCAGCTGGGGCCTGTCATTGGCTTCAATTTCGGCCAATACCTGCTGCACGGAGTCGATATTCTCCTGCATCTGCTCATCGGCACAGTCCACCACATGCAGCAGCAGATCCGCTTCACGGGTCTCCTGCAGGGTCGCCTTGAAGGCCGCGACCAGATCATGGGGCAAGTGTCGAATAAATCCAACTGTATCCGCCAAAATCACATCACCCACATCCCGGATCACCAGTTTACGCAGGGTGGGATCCAGAGTTGCGAACAATTGGTCGGCAGCATACACGCTGGCAGCTGTAAGTTGGTTGAACAAAGTGGACTTTCCGGCGTTGGTATAACCAACCAGTGACACCGTCGGTACTTCGTTGCGGTTGCGGGCGCGGCGTCCCTGCTCCCGCTGCTTGGCCACCTTGTCGAGCCGACGCAAAATCGCCTTGATGCGTTCCCGCAGCAGACGTCGGTCAGTTTCAAGCTGGGTTTCACCCGGCCCACGCAGACCGATCCCGCCCTTTTGACGCTCAAGGTGGGTCCAGCCTCGCACCAGACGAGTGGAAAGATGGCGCAACTGGGCCAGTTCGACCTGCAGTTTACCTTCGTGGGTTCGGGCGCGCTGGGCGAAGATATCGAGGATCAGGCCGGTTCGGTCCACCACCCGGCACTGGAACAGACGCTCCAGGTTGCGCTCCTGGGCAGGGGTCAGGGCATGGTTGAAGATGACGACGTCGGCATCCAGCATCTGGACTTGGGACGCGATCTCTTCAGCCTTGCCACTGCCGACAAAAAATTTGGCACTGGGCGCACTGCGACTGGTGGTAATTACCCCCAGCGCATTGACTCCGGCCGAGCTCACCAACATCTTGAGCTCTTCCAGATCCTCCCGCTCACCCTCATCACTGAAGTTGACATGCACCAGAACGGCCTGTTCGCCAGCTTCATAACGGTCAAACAAGCGCTTGCTCCTTAACAGGAATCATGATGAATCTGAGTTGACGAGTCGACTCGCCCAAGGATATCACGCCTCGGCATCACCCTGTTCATCAGCCGCGCCACCCGGAGTGGGCTGGTGATGATTAACGGCACGGGCCGGTACGACAGTCGAGATGGCGTGCTTGTAAACCATCTGGCTCACGGTGTTTTTCAGCAGGATAACAAACTGGTCAAAAGACTCGATCTGACCTTGCAGTTTGATGCCGTTCACCAAATAGATAGAAACAGGAATCCGCTCACGGCGCAGCGCATTCAAAAACGGGTCTTGGAGAGATTGCCCCTTAGCCATTTTTCTTTTCCTTATAGTTTGTTGTTTTTAAACACCGAATATCAATATAACAACCTGATTATACAGGGAGTGTCAAGCCGCACCAGCGCGAGCAAGCACGCGGTCGAGATTGCCAGACTCACCAGATTCCAACCAGGTCACATCGGGCCAGCCGCGCAACCAGGTCATCTGTCGTTTTGCCAATTGGCGTGTGGCAACAATGCCACGATAACGCATCTCATCATACCCCACTTCACCGCACAGGTAGTCCCACATTTGGCGATAACCCACACAGCGAATGGAGGGGAGATCCGGGTGCAGATCGCCGCGCGCCATCAGCGCACGAACCTCCTGTTCAAAGCCACCTTGCAGCATCTTGTCAAAGCGCTGTTCGATACGCTGATGCAGCACGGCACGATCACTCGGGGCGATGGCAAACTGCTGCACCCGATAGGGCAAGCCCTCCCCCTGCACTTGCGTCAACTCGGTAAGGGTCTTGCCGCTGATGCGGTAGACCTCCAGCGCCCGGGAGAGTCGCTGCGGGTCATTGGGGTGGATCCGCGCCCCGGCCACCGGGTCGATGCGCACCAGCTCATCGTGCAGCGCCTGCCAACCAAGGCGGGCAGCCTCTTCCTCAATCCCGGCTCGAATGGCGGGATCGGCGGAGGGCAGCGGGGACAATCCCTCCAGCAGCGCCTTGAAATAGAGCATGGTGCCGCCCACCAGCAGCGGAATGCGGCCACGGTCGGCGATCTCTTTCATCTCCCGCAGGGCATCCTTGCAAAAATCTGCTGCCGAATAGCTCACAGCGGGATCAAGAATGTCGATCAGCCGGTGCGGAGCACGCGCCAGTTCATCAGCGGTGGGCTTGGCCGTACCTATATCCATGCCGCGATAGATCAGCGCAGAATCGACGCTGATGATGTCGCAGGGCAGCGTCTGGCACAGTTCAATGGCGAGATCCGTCTTGCCGGAGGCCGTCGGCCCCATCAGAAAAATTGCGGTCGGCAAGTCACTCGCCATGTTCAAACTCCTCCAGCACGGTCGCCAGCGAGAGCGGGCGCACCATGCGCATGTCTGCCAGTTGGTCACTGAAATCGGTCACAAGTTCCGTCAGCAGACGACTGGCAGTTGAAAAATCGTATATCTTCTCGCGGCTTATCCCCTGCTCCACCAGCCATTGGCATAATACTTCAGCCTGCTGACCAGCATCACTGTCAGATCCGCCCTCGATAATTTGCAGCAATTCGGGTAACAGACGTACCAGATCGGTCTGGCGCAGCAGAGCCGGTACCCGAGTCAGGATCATGGTGTCGCGCCCCCCGCTTTTCAACTCCAGCCCCATCCGTTTCAGCAAACGCTCCTGCTCGGTCACCAGCGCGATCAAATTCTTCGGCAATTTGAAGGAGACCGGCAGCAACAGTGGCTGGGCCGCCAGCCCCTGACCCCAGGTCTCCAGCAGCCAATGGCGCAGCAGCACCCGCTCGGCGCGCACCAGAGATAGCAGCGCCAGCTGATTATCCCGCTCGATCAACAGGTAGGCCTGCTCCACCAGTGTCAGGGCGCGACATCCCCCCTGTTTGGGTGACGGCACTGTGTCGGTGGACTGTGCGGGAGCAGCCTCAGCCGCAGTTGCGATAGGCAGCGTGGTGAGCAGAGCCCCCATGCCACGCATCGCCTCCCGGCTTGGGGGCTCGGGCGCTTGATAATTGCTGGCTCGGCCAGCCCCACCGCCGCCCTCCCGCACCTGTGCAGGTGCCCGGTAGCTGTGCTCGGCACCGTACCACTCCGGGCGTGGCGCCTGACCGGGATATTCGATCTGCGGACTGACCGGCAACTCGACCAGGGTTTCGGCCAGCGGCACATCCTGATGAGCGGCGCTGACTCCTTCGCGGCGCAGCGCAGTAAACAGCGCCTGAAAGATAAAGTCGTGGATCAGTCGCGCCTGATGGAAGCGCACCTCATGCTTGGCCGGGTGGACGTTGACATCCACCTGACGGGGATCCAGCTCGATATAGAGCACATAGGCGGCGAAGCGGTCGGGAGGCAGCAGCTCGTCATAGGCCTGACGAATGGCGTGGTTGATGAGCTTGTCGCGCATCATCCGGCCGTTGACATAGGTGTATTGCAGATCGTTTTGTGGTCTTGCCCCCTCCGGAGTCGCCAACCAGCCCCACAACCGCACGTCGCTGTGTTCGCTCTCCACCGCCAGCGCATGGTGCATGAAGGGGGTTCCGCAAACGGCGGCGAGGCGACGCTCCTGCTCCGGCACGGTATTGGCGGCCTTGTACTGGCGCACCACCTTGCCATTGTGGCGCAGGATCAGGGTGGCATCGAAGCGGGAGAGCGCGATGCGGCGCACCAGCTCGTCGATATGGGCAAACTCGGTCTTTTCACTGCGCATGAACTTGCGCCGCGCGGGGGTATTGAAGAAGAGGTCCACTACCTCCACCGTAGTGCCCACCGGATGGGCCGCCGGCTTGATGGTGACGCTCATCTCCCGCCCTTCTGCCTGGGCTTGCCAGGCTTCGGACTGCTCGGCGGTACGGGAGGTGAAGGTGAGACGGGAGACCGAACTGATTGAGGCGAGCGCCTCGCCACGAAAACCGAGGCTGTTGATCCCTTCCAGATCGTCCAGCGTGGCCACCTTGGAGGTCGCATGACGCGACAGCGCCAGCACCAGCTCGTCTTTGGCGACGCCACAGCCGTTGTCACGGATGCGGATCAGCTTGGCGCCCCCCTTGTCGATGTCGATCTCGACCCTGTCGGCCCCCGCATCCAGGCTGTTCTCCACCAGCTCTTTCACCACAGAAGAGGGCCGCTCCACCACCTCTCCGGCTGCAATCTGGTTAGCCAGAATGGGTGGCAAAATACGGATCGGCATCATTTACTCCTGAATTTCTATCTTGCGGATGGTCAGTCTCTTAAGGCTCCAGGAGGGCCGCACCACCACCTCTCCACCAACCGGAATCTGGTTAGCCAGGATAGGGGGCAATATACGGATCGGCATCACTTGCTCCTGAATTTCTATCTTGCGGATGGTATTCGCTAACAACGGGAGCGGCATCACCCGCTCCCGCGCGTCAGTTTTGCGGAATGTAGAGCACCTGCCCTACCTGAATATTCCGCGACTTGAGCTTGTTGATCTCTACCAGCCGTGCCTGGCTCACCCCATGTTTCTCGGCAAGGCGGGAGAGACTCTCCCCCCGCTTGACCACATGGCGGATCATCTGCGACTTGTCGTCACTGCGAACGGGGGCGGCACTGCGGCTCTGCCCCTGCTGGGGAATATAGATGGTCTGACCGATCTGAATATCCCGGCTGCGCAGCTGGTTGATCTCCACCAGAGTGGACTGACTCACTCCATGCTTCTCGGCAAGGCGAGAGAGGCTCTCGCCCCGTTTGACCACATGGCGGAGCATCCGCGATTTGTCATAGTCCCCCACACTGCTGACCGGTGCACCGCTCTCTTGCGCTGCCGCCGAGTAAGGCTTGATCACCCCGGCGCCAGAGCCGCTAGCCGCACCGCCGTCGCGGGTGGTGGCGGGCATCTTGTTGGTCACTACCGGCTGCGACTGTGTCTGCCTGGGCTGGCTCACCGGGTGCCGGGCTACCGGTGCAGGGCGAGTGTTCGCGACAGGTTGGCTCACCTGCCCCTTGCCGGTCAGCATGGCCCCCTTGGTCGGGTGGGCGCGGTAGTAGTTGCGGATCCCCTCGAAGATGGCGCGGGCCAGCTGGTCCTGATAGCTGGCGGTAGCCAGCAGCTTCTCTTCCGCATGGTTGGAGATAAAACCGGTCTCCACCAGCACCGAGGGAATATCCGGCGCCTTCAGCACCGCCAGACTGGCGTGTTCCGGCGCCTTCTTGTGCAGTCGGGCAACCTTGCCCATGGAGCGCAGGATCTGGCGGCTAACGTCATATCCTTCGGCACGGGACTTGTCCATGGAGAGGTCGAGGAAGGTCTGTGCCAGATAGGGGTTGGGATCGGATTCCGCCAACACCTTGCCGACACCGCCCAGCAGCTCGCCCTGCTTCTCCTGCTTCTCCAGCCAGCTGCCCATCTCGCGGTTGGCACGGTTGGTCGACAAGACCCAGACCGAGGCACCGCGCGGGGTCGAGTTATGAAAACTGTCTGCATGGATAGAGACCAGCAGATCCGCCTTAGCCTTGCGGGCGATCTCGGATCGCTTGTTGAGATCGACGAAGTAGTCGCCACGACGGGTCATCACGGCGCGCATCCCCGGCTCGCGGTCGATCAGTGCAGCCAGCTTCTGGGAGACCGCCAGCGTGACCCGCTTCTCGTAGGTACGGCGCGGGCCGATGGATCCCGGGTCTTCCCCGCCGTGGCCCGGGTCGATGGCAATCACCACCCCCTTGCCCTTGCCACCGACGGGCGTGGCTTGCACCGCAGCCGCCGAGCGCTTCTCTTCATAAGGGAGGTCGATGACCAGACGGTGGCCATAGGGCCCGGCTGGCGCCAGCGGAAAGACCACCGGCTTGATGGCGGAGCTGAGATCCATCACCAGTCGCAAACCGCCCTTCTCCAGCGGAGTGCTCTGGCGGATCTTGCGCACCAGTTCGCTGTTGTTCTCGATCCGAGCCAGATTGGCGGCGTTGCTCGCCCCTTTCAGATCGATCACCAGCCGATCCGGGCCGGTGAGGGTGAAGTAGTTGTAATTGGGGGCGCTGCTCATATCGAGCACCACCCGGGTGTTATCCGGTGATGGCCAGATTCGTACGCTCTTGAGCTGATTCGCCCAAGAGGGTAACGCCATCAAGGAGAGAGCAATAACAAGGATCAAGCGCACGTAGATGACAACCGTTCCAGAATGGCTTCGCCAATAGCAGTGCGAGCCTCTATCAGAACCTCGCGCTGCTCGCCTACATAGGTGAGGGTAATTTCCAGGTCGGGAGCCGGTAACCAGCCCTCGCCCTTCTCGGACCACTCCACCAGACAGAGTGTGTTGGCGGCAAAATAGTCCCGAATGCCCATGAATTCCAGCTCTTCCGGATCTGCCAGGCGATAGAGATCGAAATGGTAGACCTGCCAGCCATCGAGCTCATAGGGTTCGACCAGGGTGTAAGTCGGGCTTTTTACCTTGCCCTGATGGCCAAGGCCCTGCACCCAGCCGCGGGTCAGGGTGGTTTTACCGGCGCCAAGCGTGCCATGCAAAAACACTGTGGTCGCCTGCTGGCAGGCCTGTGCCAGACGGCCACCCAGTGCCACGGTTGCTGCCTCGTCCGGCAGTGTCATCATCAACTGTTTTGCCATGTTCTTCTTTTTAACTTGTAATGGTGTCGGGATTAACCAGTTTGCGGATCAGCGGCAGCAGATCTGACGCCAGCATGCCCCGCTCGCCGTCAGCGGCGGCCTGATCTGCAGCCTCGCCGTGGATCACGGCGCCCAGCCAGCTTGCCATGGTGGCAGACCAGCCCTGGGCCAAAAGGGCGGCGATTATACCAGATAACAGATCGCCCATCCCGCCACTTGCCATGCCGGGATTGCCTTCACAACAGAGAGCGACCCGCTCGCCGTCATAAATAAGTGTTCCCGCCCCTTTTAACAACACCACACCGCCATAACGCCGCTGCAGCGCCTGCACGGCGGCAAACCGGTCGGTTTCAATCTCGGCAATGGAGCATCCCAGCAGGCGCGCAGCTTCACCGGGATGGGGCGTGAGCACCCAATTATCCTGATGGCGGGGAGATTGCGCCAGCCAATTCAATCCATCGGCGTCCAAAACCAGTGGCAGCCGTTCGGTGAGATTACGAGCGATTTGCGCGCTTCCCCACTCATCCTGACCGAGCCCGGGGCCAATGACCCGCACCGACGCCCACCCCTCGTCATCTGCGGTAGTGAGACTCATCAGTTCGGGTTGATAGAGGCTGACCGGCGGATGTTCCGGATGCTGACATACCCGCACCAGCCCGGCCCCCGCCCGCAGGCAGGCGCGGGCAGCCAGCACGATGGCCCCCTGCATGCCGCGATTGCCCCCCACCAGCAGTACCTTGCCATAAGAGCCCTTGTGGGAAGCGCGCGGGCGCGGGGTCAGCTGCGTGCAGAGCTGCGGATAATCGATACGCCAGGCAGCGGGCAGCATAGTGTCATCAGGCGTGACGCCAAGGGGATCACAGTCGAGCTGGCCGACGCAATCCACCCCATCGCCGGTGAGCATCCCCTGCTTGATACCGATAAAGGTGAGAGTGCGCGTGGCCTGCACCACGGCCCCCATGGCACGGCCGGTATCGCCGTTGAGGCCGGAGGGGAGATCCACCGCCAGCACGGGCACAGCCAAGCCATTGATTGTTGCGACGATCTTTGTCAGTAGTGGCGAGAGGGGCGTGTTGACGCCGGTGCCAAGCAGGGCATCGACCACCAGCTCCGGGGTGGAGTGCTGGTCCTTATCAAACTGCTCGGCCAGCCAGACCCGGCCACCGGCCGCCAGCCACTCATCGGCGGCCCGTCTGGCATCCCCCTTCAGCTGGTCGGGTGCTCTGGCGGCAATCACCACCACCTCGATGCCAATCTGGCGGGCAAGGCGGGCCAGCACATAGCCATCACCGCCGTTATTGCCGGGGCCGACGAAAATCCACCAGCAGCGACTGTCGGGCCAATGCAGAGTGGCATAGGTGCGCAGCGCAGCACCGGCTCGCTCCATCAGGGCATAGAGAGGTTGCCCCTCGCGCGCGGCCCAGTTGCGCTCCAGTGCGCGGATCTGTTCAGTCTGCCACAGCCCCTGTGGTAAACTGCCCCCCTCTTTTGTGCCCAATGCGCCCCTGATGATCTCTACCATGACGGCTCCCGCCTATTATCAATCGACCCACGCCAGCAAACGCCGGCCAGGCCAAGCCGCATGAGCGCACCAGACTTCCACCAGCTGGCCCACGATATCAAGCTCTGGGCACGGGAGCTAGGTTTTGACCAGGCGGGCATCACCGACACCGACCTGCGTATCGAAGAGCCGAGATTGCAGGCCTGGCTGGATGCGGGCTATCACGGCAGCATGGATTACATGGCGCGCCACGGCATGATGCGCGCACGCGCCCACGAGCTGCTGCCGGGCACGGTGCGGGTGTTGTCGGTGCGGATGAACTACCTGCCGTTCGAGGCGGGTTTTGCCGCCACCCTGCGCGATCCGACCCTCGGCTATATCAGCCGCTATGCCCTCGGCCGTGACTACCACAAGGTGCTGCGCAACCGGCTCAAACAGCTGGGTGATCGCATCGAAGCGCGCTGCGCCGAGCTGTTTCAAGGCACTGAAGAGACCTTGGGTGAGTGGCGCCCCTTCGTCGACTCCGCCCCCATCCTCGAGCGGCCACTGGCAGCCAAGGCGGGCCTCGGCTGGGTTGGCAAACACTCACTGCTGCTCAACGAATCGGCCGGATCCTTCTTCTTTCTCGGTGAGCTGTTGCTCAACCTGCCGCTGCCGCTCGACCAGCCAGTGGAGAAGGAGCAGTGCGGCAAGTGCGTCGCCTGCATCAACATCTGCCCGACCGGCGCCATTGTCGCCCCCTATGTGGTGGATGGCCGCCGCTGCATCTCCTATCTCACCATCGAGAACGACGGTCCTATTCCGGAAGAGTTCAGGCCCTTGATGGGCAACCGTATCTACGGCTGCGACGACTGCCAGCTTATCTGCCCCTGGAATCGCTACGCAGATGCCAGCCCGGAACCCGATTTTAGCCCCCGCTCCAGCCTGCACCGCCCGCCCCTGCTGGCGCTGTGGTGCTGGAGCGAGAGCGATTTCCTCAAACAGACCGAGGGGAGCCCGATCCGCCGCATCGGCTATCAACGCTGGCGCCGCAATCTGGCAGTAGCCCTTGGCAATGGCCCGGCGACCCCCGAGGTGATCGCGGCCCTGCAACTGGGGCTGACCACCGCCGATCCCATGGTGGCCGAACATATCGAATGGGCGCTGGCCACCCTTGCCAGGCGTCAGGATGAAGAGAACAAGAAGACCCGTTTGCTGATCCGCTGCATCGAAAAAGGTCTGTCGGATCACGCATAAGTGATCTGCCCCTTGCCGGATTGCAGCACTTTTTTCATGCTCTGCCGACCTGCAGTGCCCATAACAGCGTGGTCACTGCAAACTGGTCGGCACACAACAAGGACAACACAGATGCATATGTTGGGAGTGGATATTGGAGGCTCAGGGATCAAGGGCTGTCTGGTCGATACCAAAACCGGCGAATTGATTGGCGAGCGCCATCGCATTGCCACACCGCAACCGGCCACCCCGGCCGCCATCGCCCATACCCTCAAGGCGCTGGTCGAACACTTCGACTGGAAAGGGCCGGTGGGCTGCGGCTTTCCCGCCACCATCCACAACGGGGTTGCCAAGAGTGCCGCCAATATCGACAAAAGCTGGATCGAAACCGATGCCGAGCATCTGTTTGCCGATGTCACCGGCAAGCCCTGCTATGTGCTGAATGATGCCGATGCCGCCGGTCTGGCCGAGATGCGCTTTGGCGCCGGCAAGGATCGCAAGGGGGTCATCATCCTCATCACGGTCGGCACCGGTATCGGCACAGCTATCTTCGTCAACGGCCATCTGCTGCCCAACACCGAGCTGGGCCATCTGATGCTGGAAGGAATGGTCGCCGAGCACTACTGCTCCGATGCGGCGCGCAAACGGGAGGATCTATCCTGGAACCGCTGGGGCAAGCGCTTCAACAAGTATCTGGCGCGCCTCGAGTTTCTCTTCTCCCCCGACCTCTTCATTCTGGGGGGCGGCAGCGCAGCCAAGCTGGATAAATTTGTCGATCGCATCGAGACCCGGGCGCCGCTTATTCCGGCGGCCAGCCTCAATCAGGCGGGCATTATCGGGGCCGCCCTCTACGCGGCCGAGCAGCAGGGCTGACCGACGTTCACTGCAGATCAGCAGATACCAATGGAAAGGGCCCGGCACTGCTGCCGGGCCCTTTTGTTTTGCGGTCATCTTGCGTGTTTGGTGCTTATCACCCGTTACATGTCGTCGAGTCGGTGCACCCCGTGCACCAGTCGAGTCAGGCGGGTCTGCTCCAGCCCGGCCAGATTCTCGAGCAAAGCGGTGGTGGCCGGTGTCGGGCACTCCCGGGCCAGATGGCTCAGCTCGCCCACCAGCTGCTCTTCCCAGCGGCATACCTGAGTGACGATATCCTGAGTCTGGACTGATGCCGGCAGCTCGAAGCGGGTAATGGCAGGCAGCATATCCTCGCTGAAACTCTGGTTCAGCCAGGTCTCCCTGACCGCCTCTCCCAGCTGAGCGGCATATTCGTGCAGATGGGCGCTGGCCGCATCCTCACGCCCTTGCAGATAGACCAGCAACATCCGGCTGCGTTCGCTGTCCACCTGACTGGTCAAACGCCCGTAACAGAGTCCGAGCTGATGGTGAACCTGTTCAAGATAGTGCAGCAACTCTTTGATCTGTTGGAATCTCATCGCACTGCCCTCCATGCTTGTCGACATCATCAGTATAAAAAACCGGCGCCCCCGACCCAATCCCTATCCGAGCCCCCCTTGCGCTGCATCAAGGTTGACACCGACAAAGTGGCCGTCAGGTGAGCCTGTCACGAATAGGGAACGATTTGTGCAGCTATTTGTGCAACGATGGAGGAGCATTAAGCTCGACAGCAGATGTGAACAGAAACGGGCTGGCACACTAATAAAACCAGCATATACCCGATATAAACCATCTTTAATTCGGTCATATCCCGTAGGGACGAAACAGGATCTGGAAGAGCAACAATACCATCCTGATCGTTATCCGCCTGACAGAAATCCTTATCACTTTTTTAGACGTCTAGACGTAAAAACATGCGTTGACATGGCCATCCAGACATCTTAGCATCATCCTCCATGATGACAGAGTAACCCAGTGGAACCTCTGCCCAATTTCCCCGCCTGTAGCGCCCTGTGCTTTAAGGCTGTTAGCACGGAAGAATCCATGATTAAGTTGATCGGTCTCAACAAAGTCTACGGTACAGGCAGTGACGCCGTGCACGCCCTGCGTGATGTGAGTCTGCATGTACCCCAAGGCAAAATTTTCGGGGTGATCGGTGCCTCCGGTGCCGGCAAGAGTACCCTCATTCGTTGTGTCAACCTGCTGGAGCGCCCGACAGAGGGTCAAGTCATCGTTGATGGCCAGGATCTGGTCGCCCTGAGCGAACGGGATCTGACCCAGGCTCGCCGCCAGATCGGGATGATTTTCCAGCACTTCAACCTGCTTGCCTCCCGTACCGTGTTTGCCAACATCGCCTTTCCGCTGGAGCTGGCAGGCTGGAGCAAAGAGAAGATCCAGCAACGGGTTGCCGAGCTGCTGGCGCTGGTCGGGCTGGAAGCCCGTGCCCATGCCTATCCGTCCGAGCTTTCCGGCGGTCAGAAACAGCGCGTCGCCATTGCCCGCGCACTGGCACCGGCCCCCAAGGTACTGCTGTGTGACGAGGCCACCTCTGCTCTCGACCCGCAGACCACCCGCTCGATCCTGACCCTGCTCAAGGAGATCAACGTCAAGCTGGGGCTCACCATCCTGCTCATCACCCACGAGATGGATGTGGTGAAAGGGATCTGTGACGAAGTGGCCATCATCAGCGACGGCCGTCTGATCGAACAGGGCGAAGTGGCCTGGTTCTTCAGCAACGCCAAGACCCAGCTGGCCCGTGACTTCATCCACTCCACCATCCATCTGGAGGTACCGCAGGAGTATCAGGATCGGATGAGCAGCGAGCGGGTGCCGGGCAGCTACCCGCTGCTGAAGCTCGGCTTTACCGGCAGCACGGTCGATACGCCGCTGATCTCCGAGGCGAGCCGCCGTTTTAATATCGACATCAGCATTCTGAGCGCAGACATCGAATACGCCGGTGGCGTCAAATTCGGTTTCCTGCTGGCCGAGCTGTTCGGGGATGAAGCCCAGTGCGAGGCCACCCAGCAGTTCCTTATCGACAACCACATTCAGCTGGAGGTAATGGGTTATGTCCGAAGCCATGATTAATCTGCTCATCACGGCCCTGGGCGACACCCTGATCATGGTGTTTGCCTCCGCTCTGTTCGGCTGCCTGCTGGGCCTGCCACTCGGCGTAGCGCTGCATGTGACCAAGGCGGGCCAGATCCTGGCCAACCCCTTGCTCAACCGTACTCTGGGCATGGTGGTCAACGTGGGTCGCTCGGTGCCCTTTATCATCCTGCTGGTCGCCATCATTCCGCTAACCCGGCTGATTGTCGGCACCAGTATCGGCACCATCGCTGCCATCGTGCCGCTGACTGTCGGTTGCATCCCTTTCATCGCTCGTCTGGTGGAAGGGGCCCTGATGGAAGTGCCGGACGGCCTGCTGGAAGCGGCCAAGGCGATGGGCGCCAAACCGCTGCAAATCATCACCAAGGTGCTGCTGCCCGAGGCTCTGCCCGGCATCCTCAACAGCGTCACCATTACCCTCGTCACGCTGGTGAACTACTCGGCCATGGCTGGGGCCATCGGTGGCGGTGGTCTGGGGGATGTGGGTATTCGTTATGGTTATCAGCGCTTTGACCCGACCGTCATGCTGGTGACTGTGGTTATCCTGGTAGTGCTGGTTCAACTTATCCAGAGCGCGGGTGAGCGCCTGGTCAACAAATGTGATCATCGTTAATCGTCGATTTCTGACAGGAGGTTTTATGAAATTTGGCATCAAATCCGTTGCGGCTGCCCTGCTGGCTGGTCTGGTTCTGGCCGGTTGCGGTCAAAAAGAAGAGAGCAAGGTTCTGAAAGTGGGCGCTATTGCCGGACCGGAGACCGAACTGGTTGAAGTGGCTGCCAAGGTAGCCAAAGAGAAATACGGTCTGACAGTCGAAGTGGTCAACTTCTCCGACTACGTCACCCCGAACGTGGCGCTGAACGATGGCAGCATCGACGTCAACGCTTTCCAGCACAAACCCTATCTGGATGCGCAAGTACGTGATCGCGGCTTCAAGCTGGTGCCGGTTGGCAACACCTTCGTCTATCCGATTGCCGGTTACTCGAAGAAAATCAAGGCGCTGAGCGAGCTGCAAGATGGCGCCCAGATCGCGGTACCGAACGATCCGACCAACCTGGGCCGCTCCCTGATCCTGCTGGCAAAACAGGGTCTGATCACCCTGAAGGATGGTGCCGGTCTGGAAGCGACCGTGCTGGATATCGCCAGCAACCCGCGCAACTTCAAGATTGTCGAGCTGGAAGCAGCCCAACTGCCGCGTTCGCTGGAAGATGTGGATCTGGCTATCATCAACAACACCTTCGCCGGTCAGATTGGTCTGACCCCGACCGAGAACGGCCTGTTTGTTGAGGACAAAGAGTCCCCCTACGTCAACCTGATCGTCGCCCGTGACAACAACAAGGATGACGAGAAGGTCAAACAGTTCGTACAAGCTTTCCAGACCGATGATGTCTACAAGAAAGGTCTCGAGCTGTTCAAAGGCGGCCTGGTAAAAGGTTGGTAATTGCTCACTCGGCAAAAAAGGCCACGCAATGCGTGGCCTTTTTTATTGGCGCCGCTATCATATCCGCGAGCACGGCAACACGAACATACTCATAACATGAAAAAATGGTATCTGGCCTACTGCAAGCCAAAAGAAGAGGCCCGCGCCCGCGCCCACCTCGATGCCCAGGGTATCGAATCCTATTACCCCATGGTGGAGATCGAGAAGCTGCGCCGGGGCAAAAGAGTTCCGGTACGGGAACCCATGTTCCCCAACTATCTGTTTATCTTTGTCGATCTGGAAGAGGTGACACCGGTCACCCTGAAATCGACCCGCGGCATCAGCAGAATCATCCACTTTGGCAGTGAATGGACCCCCATCAGCAGCAAGCTGGTCTATCAGCTGATGAGCCGCGATGACAGCGACGAGGCGAGAGCCAGCTACGCCAGCCTGCCCTGCTCGGGCGACAAGGTGCTGATTGAAGAGGGGCCGTTGGCAGGTTTCGAGGCCATCTATATGGAGCCGGATGGAGAGAAACGGGCGATTTTGCTGGTCAGCCTGCTCAACCGGGAGACCACCAGCAGCTTCGACAACCACACCTTCAGACGTCTGGACTAAACCCACGGGCCAGACGGCTCGGTGCATGGCAATAGCAATGGCGGGATGATCCCGCCATCTCACGCATCAAGATCAAAGCGGGCGATGACCGCCTTCAGCTTGCCGGTATCACCAGCCAGTCTGGCTACGATCTCCTCCCCCTGCTGACTGCGCTGACAGGATTGCCGACTGAGCGCGGCAATGTCGTCGACCGTCCCGGATACCTCGGCGGCCACCCGCGACTGCTGCTCGGTTGCCACCGAAATGGCCTCCAGCTGGCCCGACAGCGACTGTACCAGCTGGTTCATGGCACTCAGGGTATCGGTCACCAATCCAACAGCATCCCGCCCTTGCTCCACCAACCGGGTACCGCTGCTGACGGTACTCACCGTCTGGCGAGTCTGCTGGGAGATGGCCGCAATGGTCTGGCTGATCTCGGCGGTTGATTGATGGGTGCGAGTCGCCAGTTGGCGTACCTCATCGGCCACCACCGCAAAACCGCGCCCCTGCTCGCCTGCCCGCGCCGCCTCGATCGCCGCGTTGAGGGCCAGCAGGTTGGTCTGCTCCGCAATGGTGGCGATCACCTCGGTGATCTGCCCCACCTGTTCACTCTGATGCTCCAACAGCCCCATGGCTTCGTTAGCTTGTCCAATCATGGCAGCAATCTGCTGCATGGTATCGATCATTCGTGCCAGCGCAGCCTCTCCCTGACGGGTCTGTTGCTTCACCTGATGGGCTCCATCCGCCACACCGGCAATGTTGCCAGCCACATCACGAGCACTCACTGACATCTGATCGATAGCCGCCGCCACCGCATCGACCCGCTGATCCTGCTCAGTCAGATCCGCCACTATGGCTCTGGTGGTGCTGCCCACATCGAGACAGGCCACCTCGACCTGCCCCACAGCCCCCTGCAACTCCCCGACCAGATGATGTAACTGGGCAGACATCCGGTTGATGGAACCGGTTAACTCTCCCAACTCATCCTGCCCTGTGATTGGCAAGGGCTCGGCCGCCAGCCGGCCATCCGCAACCTGCCCCGCCCGGGTCACCAGACAGGCAATGTCACGGGTCAGACGACGACTAAAGAGCCAGGCGACCAGCATGCCAAGCACGATGGCGCTGCCGGTAGCCAACAGCAGAGTCTGGTTGATGGCCCTCCCGGCTCCGGTCATCTGCGCCGAAATCTGATCCACCTCGGCACGGGTTTTCCCCACCTGCTGGACCAGCTGCTCGCTGAGGCTGGACTGCATCGGCTCGATGTCGGTGGCCATCAGGTAGTTTGCCTGATCCCAATCCGGCGCCTGGCGCTTCTCGATCACCTGCCCCACCAGCTCGGAGAAGGGGGTAGCCATCTCTTCAAACAGCTGCCAGAGGCTCTGCTGGGTGTCGGTAAAGAGCGCGGCTTGCTGTTTAACCTCAGCCACACGCTGCTGATGAAACTGGTAGTAATCCTGATACTTGCTGCGGTATTCGGGGTCGCCTGAGATGAGAAAATCCCGCAGGGCTGAGAGAGAGTTGGCGAGGCTGTTGTAGGCATCCCCCACCTGTTTGAGCAGCATGCGGCGATCGCCGGAGAGTTGATCCTGCGGAGTGCCAACTTCTTCATTGGCAAAGGATTGCAGCTGATCAAGCGCCGCCTCCGCCAGCGGACCCGCCTCCTGCAGCATCAGGGTGTGAGCGGGCAGATTCTCTTCACTCTGGGCTATGGTCCACACCTTCTCCTGATGGCTTTTGAAGGTCTCGAGAGACTTGGCGAGCGTCGGACTGAAGGCCTGATGGGCAATGGCCTGCCAGGCCGACTCCCACTCCTGCTTGAGGCGGGAAGCCTGAGCCGGATCCTTGCCGAGGATCAGATAGCCACGCAGGGCAGAAACGGTGGCAACCAGTGCCTTCTGGCTCGCCTCATCCCGCTGCAAAGCGGGCAGCGCCAGCTCCAGCAGGGTGTGTTGGGCCTGATTGATCTGAGTCAGCCGGTAATAGACCAGCGTGGAGGAGAGCAGGATCAGCAGGTTGATAAAACCGAAGCTGAGCAGCAACTTGCTTGAGATTTTCATGAACATCCTTGTTCAAACGGAGGGATCCAGCCAAAAGAATCAGATAGATATCAGTGTAGGCAATCTATCTTGCCAAGTCCGGTGCCAATTAGCCAATTCACTGCGCGGCATCGGGTGGGCAGAGAAAAATCCCTGACAGAGGTCGCAACCGAGTTGGGCCAGCACTCGCCAGGTAGCCTCATCCTCTACCCCTTCCGCCACCGACTTCAGCCCCAGCTTGCGGGCCAACTCGATGCTGGACTCGATAATAGCCAAACGTGACGGATCGGCATGGCAGCGATCGACGAAAGAGCGATCCAGCTTGAGTTCGGTGAACGGCAACAGTGCCAGCTGCTGCATCGAGGAGTAGCCGGTACCAAAATCATCGATGGAGAGGCCAAAACCATGCATCCTCAGCCGGGTCAGCACCTCCAGAGACTTGCCCAGATCCTGCACGAATGCGCTCTCGGTCACCTCGAGGGTGATGAGTTCAGGATTGATACTCCAGCGCTTGCACTGATCAATCAATAAGTTGCAAAGATCCCCTTCAATGAGTGAGGTGGTGGAGAGGTTCATCGACAGATTGAGTGACAACCCGGTTTCCTCCCATAAATGGCCATCACTCAGAGATTTGCTGATGATCACCTCGGTCAACGGATCGATAAGCCCGTTGTGCTCCGCCAGTGAAATAAAACGCCCGGGAGGGATCAGGCCAAACTCGGGGTGTTGCCAGCGGGCCAACGCCTCCATCCCGACCCACTCGCCGGATGCAAAACTCACCTTGGGCTGATACCAGGGCAGCAGTTGATCTTGTTCGATCGCCCGACGCAACTCATCGAGTCCTATTCTGTGCCCCTCTTCCTCCCTGAGGGGTTCCTGCCGGGGTGACCAAGCCTGGATAAGCCGCTGGAGCTGCTGCGGCGTTGAGGGTTTCTCTATGCGACCGAGCACCTGCAGGCCATAAGCGGTACTCATACGCAATACTGCTTCGACCACATCCCCCTCAAGCGCGCTGGAGAGGATAATGCCGCCCTGAAAACCACCCAGCGACAGGCGGCGCAACAGCGCCATGCCATCCATTCCGGGCATTCGCAGATCGCAAAACAGGATATCGACGTTGTGTTGCTGGCTAAGCGCCAACGCCTCGATACCATCAACCGCTTCCAGCAGATTCGGGTAACCCAGGCTGCGGATCTGGTGCAGCAGCGCCTTGCGCTGAAATCCATGGTCTTCCACGACCATGATGACCAACTCATGTTGTGCTTTTTTCATCGAGCCATAATCCAATGTCGTGGGTAATCGCCGTCATCAGCCTCTGCACTGTGCTGACCAGATCGTCGAGCTCGTCGAGCCGCTTCAATCGCGCTGCCGATTCCAGCATGGCAGCCTGGCTGGCAAGCTCCTCCAACCCGACCATTCGGGCAGCCCCCTTGATCCGGTGGGCTGTCTCTACCAAAGCGCTAGCATCATGACAAATCAGTGCTGCCATCATGGCCTCGCCATCCTGCCGGTTGGAATCGAGATACTCCACCGCCATGGCTCGCGCGGTCAGCTCGTCACCAAACAGCGCCAACCAGCGCTCAGCCTGCATGCCTGTAGCCCCAACAACGGGCGCAACCGCGCTTCTGGTTGGCGTCCTCTCTGCCAGCCAATGGGCCAGCATCTGGCGCAAGATATCCAGCGGGTAGGGCTTCAGTAACATGTCACTCATGCCAGCCTCTACCATACGAGCACTCGCCTCTTCCGACGTATCTGCCGTTACCCCTATGATGGGAGCCGTCACTCCCGCAGCCCGCAGCGCCTTGGTCAGGGCATAACCATCCATCACCGGCATATGGCAATCAGTCAACAGCAGAGAGAATTGCTGTCCCTGCCAGGCCCGCAGAGCCTTCTCGCCATCTTCCACGACCTGAGCCTCGATACCAAGAATGGCTAACTGCCGTGCCAGCAAGGCACGATTGACCGGATGATCATCGGCCACCAATACTTTGCCACCCAGCTTCTCTGCAAGCGCAGGGAGGATTGGTGTGACCCGCTCCTGTAGCAATTCGTGGCAGCTCTCCAGCAGAAGATCCGGATAGAGAGGAGATAGACCTAGGCGCCACCATTTCTGTTCACCAATCCGACCCCGTAACGCCTCATCGGGTGACGCAATGATCCCCTTCAGCGCAGAGTGTTGCAGCCAGCTTTGCCATTCCCCCCCAAGCGCTTGCTCAAGCCACCGTTGATCGGCCAACAGCAACCCTTCCAGTGAGCGACTGAGCTCATTGGCCCCCAAGTACCTGAGCTTGGCCCCCTGCCGCACCATGGCCGCTTCGAGGTTGGTGTCATCGCTGAAAAACCACCATTCTGTGTCTGCCAGAGCAGGGGGATCCCACTGCGGATTGGTTAGCGGTACGGTAAAGCGGAAGCAGGAGCCCTCTCCTGCCTTGCTGGTCAGTGTCAGTGCCCCCCCCATTTTGCACACCAGCTGCTCACAGATTGCCAACCCCAGTCCGGTGCCACCAAAACGACGGTTGATATCTGACTCCACCTGCTCAAAAGGCGTGAACAGCAGCGCCTGCTTCTCTTCGGCGATCCCGATACCAGTGTCACTGACACTGATGGTCAGTTGCTCGCTCAGGTAGCTGACCCGAATCGTAATCCCCCCTTGTTCGGTAAACTTCACCGCATTGTTGAGCAGGTTGGAGATGACCTGACCGATACGCACCCCGTCGATGTCGGCCCAATCCGGCACATGATGCTCCCACTCCAGCACCACGTGGAGCCCCTTGTTATGAGCCAGTGCCGCATGGCCACGAATGGCATCGCAGATCACCGTTTGCAACCGGCTGCTCTGGTAATTCAACTGCAACTGACCCGCTTCTATCTTTGAAAAATCGAGGATGTCATTGACCAGATAGAGTAGGTTATTGGTCGAGGTGACCACATTGCGCACCATAAAACGCTGGTCGTCGTTGAGCTCGCTCATTTGCAGCAATTCGAGCATGCCATGCATGCCTGAGATGGGTGTTCGTAGTTCATGGCTCATGGTTGCCAAAAAGCGGCTACGAGCCTGCATCGCCTGCTCGGCATAGGCGCGAGCTTCGCGCAGCTCGTATTCCTGTTGCTTGAGGGCCGTAATATCCTGAATGACCCCATTGAGGATCAGTGCCTGCTGCTCCTGACGGACAAAGTTGCCACGCACTTGCAGATAGCGATCTCCAACAGGTCGCTCTACCTTGACCTCCAGATCGAGGGGCGCCAGAGTCTCGGCATGATTGGCCACCTTGCTGACAAAATCCTGCAGCGCCTCTTCGGTAAAGCCGAACACCTCACCACCCGATTCGGCATTGAACAGGTCCTGCCGGGAAGCCCCGAGGATCTCGCTGGCACCCTGAGAGGCATACAAAAACCGCCCCTTGCCGGGTCCTTGCCACAAATACTGATAGACCACCCCAGGCATGCTGTCGGTAATCTGGGTAAGGCGATTTTCAGCCTGACGGGCGCGCTCCTCCGCCTCCTTGATCCGGCTGACATCGGTCAGTACTGTCAACACCCCCAGCATATTGCCATCGGGATCGCGATAAGGGCGTTTGGCATAGATAACATGGCAGGGCGTACCATCAGCTCGCAGGTTGCTCCCTGCCCCCTCCAAATCCTGTCCTGTCTGCCACACTAAACGCTCTTCTTCCAACACACTGTTTCTGAGTGTCTCTGGCATGTTTTGCAGCTCCTCACTGCAACTGCCAGCACCGAGAAAAGCATCGCGATAGGCCTGATTGCACAAGGTGATCCGCTGCTCGCTATCACGTAGCGCCACCATGGTTGGCAGTGAGTTGAGCAAAGTCTGCACAAACAGCAACTGTTCGTTCAGCTTGTCCTCTGCGATTTTCCGCTGCGCAATCTGGCGACGCAAACTACGAGCCCAGAACATCACCAGCAAACCGCTGACGAGCAAGGCGCCCCCCCCTATGGCCAACCATTTGTAAATCAGGGTGTAATCGGATTCGATATTGACCGACACATTGAGCCAGCGTCGCTCCAGCAGTTGCCATTCCTCATCCGTGATGGTCAGCAGCAACTTGTCCATGATGCGGAGCAACTCGGGCTGAGCATTGTCGACAGCCATACTGATAGGTACGGAAAATTCGGGAGAGCTCAGCACCACCTGATACTTCTCATTGAAACCCTTCATTGCCTGCTGTCCCAGATTGGTCATGGTCAACAGCACATATTCAGCTCGCCCAGTGTCAAGCAAGGTCAGTAAATCGGCATCCTTGCCCACTTCGATAATATTGGCGCCCAGCGCGTGAATAAGAGAGGCTTCGTAAGAGCCCGTCACACCACCAATCAGACGCCCTTTCAGCTCGACCAACGACTTCAGCGGGCGAGCACCGTGTCTGGCTACGACATAGCTGTCGAACTTCAGATAGGAGGAGGTAAAAGAGGCAAAGGACTGACGATCCTTGAGCGGTGTCATCAAGGGAATAAGGTCCACTTTATGCTCTTTCAGCAGTTTAAGTGACTCCTGCCAGGTATTTGTCGACACCAGCTCAAAGCGGATCCCGGAGCGCAGACTCAACAACTTCATCAGGTCTGCCGTATAGCCATGCAATTCACCTTCGTCATCAATTTCGCTGATGCCGGCAAATCCGGGGGCAACGGCGAACTTGATGACCTTGTTTCTCTGCTTCAGCCAACTAGCCTCATCTGGTTCCAGCAACAGACCTGCGTTGGCGCGTTCATTTTTCTGATGCAACCGTAATCGTGAGTCTGCAACGGGTATCCGTTGATATGCCTGCCAAAGCTTCTCGCTCAGCTCTGGCTGGCGGGAGCTGGTCGCCATCGTCAGCGTGCTGCCAGAAAGCCACCCAGGAGCGACAACCCCCATTGATGCAGGCATTCTCTCCATCTTGAGGGAAACAATGGGTTCCAAATCAAGATATGCATCGACAGCGCCCAGCTTGACCATATAGGTCGCCTCAGTGCGGCTCTCCAGCTCAGTTACATCAGAGATCCCCAAACGAGCCAATTCATTACAACTGCCAAACCCGCGAATACAGACCCAGCGTAACTTGCGCGCCTGCTCCAGGGTCAATCGCTGATCCGGGGTATGCATTAAAATGGAGCGAGCATAAGAACCGATACTGCCAATAGGGTTTATCCCCTTCAATTCAAGAGCATTACGTTCAACCCCGATTAATGCATCGATCTGGCCGCCTTGGAGAGCAATCTGGGCATCCACGTAGGAGTTGTAGGGGATATAACGCAATGACACGCCCATTTCGGCTGCAATGCGCGAGGCCAGCTCCTTGAGCGGACCGGCATAACGCAGGTTGGGGAGTTGATAGATGAAAGGGAGATAGCCGCCACGGGGAACCCCAACCAGCAGCTCCTTTTGTGCAGAAATCTCGTTACTTGTGCTCTCATCTTGCGGTTGGGGAGCCGCAACAGCCAACATGCCCGAAAACAACAGCAACATGGGAAGAAAAAGCTGACGAAGGAGTGGCATAAGGTCTTGTCCTGATAAGTAAAACAGATAGGGCTGCCACCTCTAATCTTGCAGATCCTGACGACGCAAGGCGAGAAAACAATCACAGCTGTTACAAAGAGGGCAGAGAGGATAATACTGAGTCACCAACATGTGAACCTGGAATCAACCGTAAGATGGAAAAATGGCAGGCATGCAGCCTGCCATTTCACTAGCGAGGGGGATCTTATTCTCCCCCTCGCGATCAGGTTATTCGATTCCCGAGGCGGAAGCCGGTTTGATACTCCCGCTCGCGAACGAGGGCGATTTGACCCTGATATCCTTCCAGCCCGATATCCCTGAGCAGGGCGGGTGACAGATTGACCTGCACGAGACGACGCTCGACCCAGGCAATCCTTCTCTGGACCAGGGATTCAACACTGCGCAGTAAAACCAGTTCGATAGACATGACATTCTCCAGTTGAACATGCGGTTCTCCCGGAGAAAGTGGATATCACCCTGCGGGACGAACCGCGGGTGATAAAAAGACAGGGGTTACCTGTTTACGCCACGCGGTAAAAGAGCACGAGATTTCACGCCGCACGCAGTGCCGCGAGAGAATGCAATATTGAGCATCAGATGTTGCATATTCGTCTCCTTACCGGATAAAAGTTGAACAGGTTGCAGAAGTCTAAAAAATATCCGAATTTAAAACAAGCCTCTTGCGACTCCTTTTTAAACGTTTTTACGGTATTTTATGCTGTCCGAAGGGGAGCTTGGGGCATCAGATCCCCGAGAGTAGCCGGTACTCCTCCAGCACGTAGGTATCCGTCATGCCGCTGACATAATCGAGCAGCAACCGCACCCGGTAATACCACTCCTGCTCGTTCTGGCAGGCAAAACGCGGATCCGGGGTGGCGATCGCCAATCGATAGGCCTTGAGATGGCGGGCCGAGAGGCGGTGATAGAGGCGGCGCGCAAAGAAAAGCGCCTGACTCCCCTCCCCGGCCAGCAGACGGGCAAACTGTGGCGCTGGCAGCGCCAACAGGCAGGCATAACTGGTCAGCACCCCGCGCAGCGCCGCATACCCCTCCAGCTCAAGCGCTTCCACCTCGGGGCGCATAAAGACCAGCTCGCGGGCCACCCGTTTGAGGATATCGAGCACCCGCGCCGCCGGCGCCTGACCGTGCAGCAGCGCTTGCGGATAGGATCCCTGCAAAATGGCCTGATGTTCGCTGACATAGCTCTGCGCCGCCAACGCCACCAGATCCCGGGTCAGCTGCTGGCGAAAATGGGGGAAAAAGCCCCGACCACTGGCAAGCGCCTCACCCAGCAAGGTGCCCATGTAGTCACTCTGGTCAGCAGCTCGCAGCGCCGCCAGCAGTTCACCAAGAGTCAGGATCCGCCGATCTACCGCATCTTCCAGATCGGCGATGCAGTAGGAGATGTCATCGGCCGCCTCCATGATGTAGACCAGCGGATGACGGCAGCCGGGGGCTAATCCCAGGCTCTGGCCGAGGGCACGGTAGAGCGGCTGCTCGCTAAAGAAGATGCCCCGTTTGCTGCTCCAGCCATGATGCTGGCCATAGCTCACGCCGGGCCGGGGCTGCTGCGGGTATTTGCAGAGCGCTGCCAGTTGTCCAAGCGTCAGGTTAAGCTCGTGCAGGCTGTGCACCAGCCGCAGACTCTGGGCGTTGCCATCAAACAGTTGCAGGTCCTGACGCAATTCAGCCCACTGGGCCGAGGGGGGCTGCGCCAGCGCCTGCTGATAGAGGGGATCAAGCATCTCGCCGAGCCACTGGCTCATCACCTGCTCGCCAAAGTGGCCGAATGGCGGGTTGCCCACGTCATGAAGCAGGCAGGACATCTCCACCAGATTGATAAAAGCCCCTTCACAGACCATCCCGGCAGGCAAGGCAGCCAGAATGCGGCGGCTGATCTGGCGACCGGTCTCCTGCACCTCCAGCGAGTGGGTGAGGCGGCTGCGCACCGAGGCCTTCACATCGAGCGGAAAGACCTGGGTCTTCTGCTGCAACCGGCGCACCGGTGCTGCCTGCACGATACGGGTGCGATCCTGCTCGGTCGCCTCCAGCAGCTCCTCATCCCCCCAGGGGTGGATGCGCGCAGGGGTAATCAAACGGCTATACATCTCGCGGCTCCTTGCCAGCAACTTCCATCAGACTCAAGACAACCTCCAGCCTCAAGACAGCAACCAGCGCCGCAGACGGGCGATATCGCCGGGATATTCGCGGCGCAGCGTCTCAATCCAGTCTTCCACGTTTTCCCACCAGGCGGGGTGATCCGGGCTCTGGATCAGCTGAGCCGTCTGCTGCAAACGGCGCAGGCCAATGGAGCCTGCCGCCCCTTTTATCTTGTGCGCCTCTTCCACCACGCCAGCTTGATCCTTGGCAATCATGTTGGAGTCGAGCACTGCCATGTAGTCCGGCATCATCTTCTCGAACAGGTCGACGCTGGAGAGCAGCACCGGCTTGCCCACGGTATCGGCGTAATCGGTGAGGAAGGGGATATCCAGCAGGGCATCCTGATTGCCCGCATCCGCCTGCTCGTCCGCTTCATCCTCGGCCAGATCGGCAAACAGGTGACCAATCACCTCCCGCACCGCTTTGGAGCCAAGCGGCTTGTTGATCACATCCTGCATGCCGTGATCCCGGTAGTACTGGCGATCGCCGGTGGAGTTGGCGGTGAGCGCCACCATGGGTGGCAGGCTGTCGCCATAACGCTCCAGCAGGGTTTTCGCCACATCGAAGCCGGTCATGTCCGGCAGCTGGATATCGAGCAAAATGAGGTCGAAATCATCCGGGTTGGCCATCGCCAACGCTTGGGTACCATCTCGTGCCACCTGCACCTGATGACCCAGCTTGCCCAGCAGGGCGCAGGCTACTGTCACGTTAAGCTCCACATCCTCCACCAACAGGATATCGAGGGAGGGCATCTCCTCCTCCTGCTCTGGCAACACCGGCTCGGCGCAAGCCACTTCCAATTCGGCAGTAAAGCAGGAACCTTCGCCCGGATCGCTGTCCACATAGAGCTGGCCGCCCATCGCCTGCACCAGCTGACGGGAGACCGCGAGGCCAATGCCGGTGCCGGTGGCGTGCTTCTTGCCCTGCACCTGATAGTACATGGCGAAGATCTTCTCCTGCTGGGCGCGCGGGATGCCGATGCCGGTATCCTCCACCTCGAAGTGCAGGGCCAGCTTGCCCGGCTCGTCGGCGGGATGGGATAGGCAACGCACGGTGACGCCCCCCTCATCGGTAAACTTGACCGCGTTGCCCACCAGATTCCACAACACCTGACGCAGGCGGGTGCCATCAGCCATCACGAATTGCGGCATGTCGCCATCGCGATCGAAATGGAGATAGAGCCCCTTCTGCTCCGCCTGAATGCGCGACAGGGTCTCCAGCTCGTCGAGGAAGGCGGGCAGATCGATACGGGTCGGCGCAATTTCGAGGCGACGGCGATCGAGTTTGTCCAAGTCGATGATGTCATTGAAGATATTGCCAAGGGTCACCGCACTCAGGTGAATGGTCTTGAGCTGCTGATGCTGCTTGGGATCGAGGGGGGTATCCATCAGCATCCGGCTTAAGCCCACGATGCCGTTGAGCGGAGTACGCAGCTCGTGGCTGATGGTGGAGATAAAGGTGGTCTTGTCGCGGCTCGCCTTCTCCAGCTTGTCCTGATACTGCTTGCGCTCGGTGATGTCGCGGCCAAAACCGAGCAGGCCGAGTCGCTTGCCGAAGCGGTCGAAGAAGGGCACCTTGCGCAGCTCGAAGTAAGCCTTGCGGCCATCGGGATACTCCAGCCACTGCTCGTAGGTGAGGGGCTCATTGCTGGCAAAGACCTGCTTGTCGGTCTCCACCACCTTGTTGGCGATCTCCTGCTTGTAGACATCGAACGGGGTCAGACCGATCAGCTCGGCCTCCACCTTGCCGGTCAGCTCCTCCATAGCGCGGTTGCAACCGGAGAACTGCTCATCCTCGTTGCGGTAGTAGACCAGATCGGGGGAGCAGTCGATAAAGGAGCGCAGCAGCGCGGTGCGCTCCCCTAGATGGAGCTGGGCTTTCTCTCGCTGGAACACCTCGTTCTCGAGATCCTCGATGGCCTGCAGGCGCAGGCTCTCGGCCCGGTTGGTCTCGGCAATCTGGGCGTTGAGGCGGCTGATGTTCTCCTGCAGCTGGGTATTGAGCTCCAGATCCCGCTCGCGCATATCTTGCAGCTTGCGCACCATACGGCTCAGTCGCTGACGGGAATCCTCCAGCTGATCCACCACGATGGAGAGAAAATAGACCGCCCAGGGGGTCACCAGCAGGCCAAAAAACACCGAGCGAACGAAGTCGATCACATCGATATTGCCGCGCAGGAACAGGGTCACCCCCATCTGGATGGCGACCGCCAGCACGATAATGCCCGCCGCCAGGAACATACTGAAGCGCACCAGTCCCAGCTTGGTCATCAGATCGACATAATATTGCGCCCAGGATTTAATCTGTTTCATCTTATTGTTTTCCCCCGATATTCGCGGTACAGAATACCAGCACAACCGAGTGAACTCTTCTTAATCTCGCACAATTAATTAACGATTCGCCGAATGAAATGAGTGGGTTAGGATAATTGGCAATATTGAGTCAGTTGCCATTAAGGTTTTTTCTTTA
This sequence comes from Aeromonas sp. JL9, assembly GCF_024436075.1. NCBI lineage: Bacteria > Pseudomonadati > Pseudomonadota > Gammaproteobacteria > Aeromonadales > Aeromonadaceae > Aeromonas > Aeromonas sp. JL9. The sequence goes on from NZ_JANFNV010000014.1 coordinate 57,425, forward strand.
TACTCACCGGCCGAAAAAATTCACCACCATTTAATTTAGGAGTTATCCGATGCGCAATACCACCTTGCTGGGCCTGGGCCTGCTGGTCGCAAATAGTGCTTATGCTGATTTGGGTGAAATTCCCAAGGAGTCTGGCTGGTCCGGTTTCCTGCTTGGCGGGGTCAGTGTCATCAATTACGAATCAAATTTTTATAGCGGTGATGATGAAAACCGCCGCCTGAGCGGACTGGGCAGTGCCGAGAGCAGCTCCGCCGTTGCCCCGCTGCTCAACGCCGATATCCGCTATACCTTTGCCGATACCCGCACCCAGGTCTTCCTCGGTAACCTGATCCAGGATGCCATCCGTTTCGACTTCACCCAGCAGCTCGGTATCCGTCAGGAGATGAGCGACAAGGGCATCGTAGCTGGCTCCGTGGTCTTTAATGCCATGCCGACCGAGCAGTGGAGCGATCCCTTCGCGGTGGGTGTCGACCGTCAGTCGACCGATATCAAATCAAAAGGGGTGCGCTTCGCCTGGGACAGCATCTGGGGTAGCAACTTCAATGGTAGCCTGACCACCCGCAACATCGAGGTGGATGAGGAGCGCAGCGGCAGCCAGTACGGCGCCGATACAGCAGCCAAACTGGATCGCAACGGCAAGATCCACGCCCTCGACCTCTCCTACAAATGGCAGCTGGCACCCGGTCAGATGCTGGAGCCAGCCTTTATCTACCGTCAAGCCGATCTGGATGGCAGCGCCCAGAGCTACAAAAGCAACGGCCTGCAGTTGACCTACGGCATGCGCGCTTCCCAGTGGTCTTTCGTCAGCAACGCCTATCTGGGGCAGACCAAATATGATGAGGCCAACCCGATCTTTGGCCAAAACGCCGACTCCGACGAGTTTGCCCTGACCGGTACCTTCTTCTGGCACCGCCTGTTCGGTATTGCGCCGCTCTCCGCAACCTTTACCGCTGGCTACGCCAAGTCCGATTCCGACATCAACTTCTACGATTCTGAATCCGTGATGTTCAACACCGGCCTGCTCTACAACTTCTAACAACGGTTGTTCGCACCGATACAACAAGGCCACCCGAAGGTGGCCTTGTTGCTATCCGGCGATTGACTCAAATACCCAGGGAGTCGAGTAGATCGTCGTGATCGTTGGCAACCGGGGCCGCAGCCTGAGCCGGCTTGGCGGCATCCTGCTTGGCCTGGGCGATCAGCGCATCGGGATCCAGCTCCTCGTGCTCCATCCCCTCATTGTGGATGCGGATGAACTCGGTTTTGTCCATCGCCAGCTCCAGATAGAATATGTTGTTGCGGGCGGTGAAGAAGGTGACGCGGCGGGACTCCGGGCTGTCGAGATTGGTATCGACGCTCAGCATCACCTGCTTGTTGAGGGCCAGCATCTTCGGCTGGTTCTGGGTGATGTGGGTCTGCAGATCCCGACCCACCTTGACGGTGAAGCTGCCGACGATCTGGTTCATCAGCTCGCCCATCACGTTGCTCACCTCGTCAGAGGTGTGGGAGATGGCGAGATCCTCCTTGGAGAGTCCCATGCTCAGCATGTAACTCTCGTACAGCTCCATGGCGGCGGCGGCGGAGAAGTTGATCACCACCAGACCGGAAAAACCGCCATCGAACAGCACGAAACAACCGATATCCGGCTTGAGGCAGGTCTTGCTGATCCGCTGCACCATGCCGGAAAACCGCACCTGACTCATGGTCGCGGCACTCAAAACGTCCGTCACCGAGTTGCACAGGCTGAGCAGCACATCCTCTGTGGTCAATACGGCATCGTCATCGGATCTTGTCACTATCATGGGACCTTCCTGAACATCGAAAATGGGCTTATCTATACCATAACTCTAACAGATGGCGCGGCCCGGAGACTGAAATAGCGACACGCCTCTCAGTTGACTCCGTTATCAGCAGCCACAGGGGTGAAACCGCTCAGCTTGGCGAGCCGGGCACGCCATATATCGGCCTGCTGCGCCAAAACTTGTGGCTCATAAGGCACGACCGGATGAGCCCCCCAGATGGGGCCGGGCCAGGCACGATCCGTTGCAAAGCGGGCGACATGGTGAAGATGGAGTTGCGGCACCAGATTGCCCAGCGCACCTATGTTGATCTTGTCCGGGCTGAGGGCCTGCTCCATCAGGGCGGCGACGGCGCAGGACTCCTGCATCAGCTGTTGCTGCTGCTCCGGAGCCAGATGGTGAATTTCCCGCAGGTTGGCTACTCGCGGTACCAGGATAAGCCAGGGATACTGGCTGTCTTTGGCCAGCAAGACACGGCAGAGGGGCAGCTCCCCGAGCCACCTAGTATCTGCCTGCAGGCGTGAATGCAATTCAAACATGAAAACCTCGTTGAGTACGATGAACAGAGCGCCTGAAAAAAGGAGTGTCCACGTTACTGCAACGGGCAGAAAACTTAAAGCTGTGGCACGGCCCAACCGATAAAGCGCTTGCGCAGGGCTGGGTCTGCCTGGAGGAACAACTGCTGCAACTGCCCTTCCAGCTCGTTGGCAGCCACAACAGGTTGAGAGCCGCCAGAAACTGCATTGACTGACGGAGCCGCAACCACTTCCGCTGTCAGCGCCGCCTTGCCGCCGCTGCGGTTGTATTCAGCCAGTTTGCCGTTCCAATCCACCCCAAGCAGCATGCCGCTGGTCACCAGCGCGTCCTGCTGGATGGCAAGCGCGCGGCCATTCTCCTGCAACGCCACCACAGGAGCCTTGGCATAAGCCTGCATCCCCCGCTCGTCTCCCGGTACGCTGGCCGTCAGCTGCAAATGCTGATTGCTGCCCTGATAGCGCACCACCTGCGGCTCGGAGCGTACCTGCCGATCATTCTCGCTGCTGCTGCGACTGGGGATCACCCCCTCGAAGCGCACCAGCAGTTGCTGCTCGCCATCCGCCAGGGTGGCATGCTGCTCATCCTGCAAGGTGCCGTTGCTCACTGCGAGGATGCGGAAATTCTCCGGCACCTTCACGTCCACCATGGCCTGTACACTGCTGGCTCCCAACACTGCACAGAGCAGCACAAAACCGGTCAACCCTCTATTACTCTTCATTCCCGCTGATCTTCCTGATGCCGATGATGGGCGCAGGGTAGCAGCCGAAGATGACAGAAAAATAACGCCACTCAGAGCAGGTAGTGGGGTCGCTCGGCAAACCACTGGGCCAGCACCTGCTTGAACAGCCGGATCTTGCGTGGCACCCGCCGCTGCTGGGCATGCAGCACATGAAGCTGATGCAGGCCGCTCTGCCACTCATCGAGCACGGTCACCAGCTCTCCTGCCATCAGCTGCGACTCCACCAGCATCAGCGGACACTTGGCATAGCCCATACCGGCACGCGCCAGTTGCAACACGGTACTGTAATGGTTGGCCCGCACCTTGCCCTGCACCAGAATGTGGGCCTCCTCCCCCTCACGGATAAAGTGCCACTGCTCCCAGGCCGGATTGTGCCCCTGCAACAGGCAGCTGCGCCCGCTCAGCTCATAGGGGGTGGCAGGACGCCCCTCCCGCGCCACCAGTCCGGGGCTCGCCACCACCACATCCTTGAGCCGCCCCAGCGGCAGGGCCACCAGATTGTCCGGCACTTCGCTCATGGCGCGCAGGGCGATGTCGTTCTCTCCCTGGCTCATGTCGACCATCTGGTTGGTGAAGTTGAGCTCCACCTCCACTCCCGGGCAGAGCGCGGCAAAGCTGGTCAGCAGCTCGCTCACCATCCGATCGCCGGTGCTGACCGGGCAGGTAAAACGCAGGCGGCCACAATCCTCTTCGGTCAGCGCCTGAATATCTTGCTCCGCTTGCCGCGCCAGCGCGAAGATCTCCCCCGCCTGCTGATAGAGGGTCTTGCCCGCCTCGGTCAGACTGAGGCGGCGGGTGGTGCGCTGCAACAGTTGTGCATTGAGGGAGGTCTCCAGCGCGCTGACATGGCGGCTCAGCATCCCCTTGCTGACCCCCAGCGTATCGGCAGCAGCCGAGAAACTGCCGCGCAGCACCACTTCGTAAAAGCTGGCCAGATGGGCGATATCCATCATTAGCTCCAATATGGAAACAATGGGTTTATTTTACGCGCTTTTTCGCATTTTCTGTTGCGCTAGAATCGATACATCCCAACCAGGAGTGATGCAGATGAAAATTGTGATTGTGGGTGCCTCCGGCACCGTCGGCTCCGCGGTCAGTGAACTGCTTGCCAAAGATCATCAGGTGATCCGGGTCGGCCACAGTCGTGGCGATGCCACGGTCGACATGCGCGATCCCGCCTCCATCAAGGCGCTGTTTGCCCAAGTAGGCCAGTTTGATGCGCTGGTGGTGGCCAGCGGCAGCGTGGCCTTTAACGGCCTGACCGAGATGACCGACGAGCAGTGGCAGGTGGGACTGGAGAGCAAGCTGATGGGCCAGATCAACCTGACCCGAGCCGCCATTCCCTATCTGACTGACAAGGGTTCCATCACTTTGATCAGCGGTATTCTGAGCGAGGAGCCGATCAACTGGGGCGTGAGCGCCAGCACAGTCAACGGCGCCATCGATCACTTTGTGAAAGCGGCCGCCTGCGAGCTGCCAAGGGGCCTTCGCATCAACGTGGTGAGCCCCACTGTGCTGGAGGAGTCAATGGACAAATACGCCGACTTCTTCCCGGGCTTCGTGCCGGTGCCTGCCGCCAAGGTAGCGCACGCTTACAAGAAGTCGGTGCTGGGCATCCAGACCGGTCAGGTGTTCAGGGTCAACGGCTGATCGCCGCCCGCTAACCGCCAGACCAGCAATAAAAACGGGCCCCGAAATGGGGCCCGTCTGTTTATTTGCTTCTATCTTTCGCCACCAGCAAACGTTTGTTTCTAGGCAACAAAAAGAGAGCAACCCTTAGTCGATCAGACCGTACTGATCGCGCAGCACCTCGATGATCTCCTGCTTGGGATTGGCAGAACGCGCCAGCTTGTGGCCGATGATCTTCTCGGCGATCCCGACGTAGGTGTTGGAGATATCCATCATCACTTCGGTCGGCAGCTTGTTGTCGCGGGCCAAGGCGAAACGTTCCGGCATGCGGTTCTTGTTGAGCAGAATGTCCGGATCCGGGAAGTGGTTGAGCAGCCACTGACGGAAACCCTCTTTGGACTTCTCGACAATCTGACCGTCGCGCAGGGCCGCGCCATCCCAGATACGGGAGCTGTCGGGGGTGCCCACTTCATCCATGTAGATCAGCTTTTCGTTGCCAGCGGCATCGTGGACATAGCCAAACTCGAACTTGGTATCGACGAAGACCTGATCCAGCCCGGCCAGTGCGTCGCTAATGACGTTGAAGCCCTCTTTGAGCAGCACTTCGTAGCGGTCGATGTCGGCCGGTTTGCTGAAGTTAAAGCCCTTATAATGGCGCTCGATATCGGCACGGGAGACGTTGACGTCATCGGCTTCCGGCACGCCATCCAGCCCTTTCAGTACGCCCTTGGTGGAGGGAGTGATGAGGATCTCCGGCAGTTTCTGATCCTTTTTCAGCCCTTCCGGCAGGGTGATGCCGCAGAACTCGCGCTCGCCATCCTTGTAGGCACGCCACATGGAGCCGGTGATGTACTGGCGGGCAATCGCCTCGATCATCACCGGACGGGCTTTTTGCACGATCCAGACGAAGGGGTGCGGAATATCCAGAATGTGGCTGTCGGCCAGTCCCTTCTCCTTGAACAGCTTGAACCAGTGGCTGGAGATAGCATTGAGCGCCGCGCCCTTGCCCGGCACGCCGTTCAGGCCATCCACACCTTGCCAGATGCAATCGAAGGCCGAGATGCGATCGCTGATCACCATGAGGGCGAGGGGCGCATCGGCCGGCACATCATAGCCTTTCTCTTTTATGAGCCGGGCACTGTCTTCGGGGGTCAACCAGTAGACGCTGCGCACTTTGCCGGAATGGACAGGTTTATCGGTACGGATCGGCAAATCGTCATTCACCGCCAATACTTGATCTGCAAGACTCATGGCTAATAACACTTCCTGTTTGTGGGGGGTAAACATCGCGAGTCCCTCACCTGCGCGCTCTGTTTGCAACGGGCTGGCAAGGGGGCTCGCATCATCGAAAACCGCTCGGAATCCCCGCGTTTTCAGGGGGATTTTGATAACAAAACAGGGGCACAAGGCCCCTGTATTTATTCTGCTTTTGCTGCTGCCTGATCGGCCAGCCCCTTGGCGAACGCCTCGGACAGGCTGATATACATCTGGGAGATAACCCCGGACGATACCGGCTTCTTGTCCTTGTCGAACAGGGTGATGGAGGTCTTGCCTCCCGCCATTTCGCCAAGCTGGAAGCGGTATTTCTCCTCCTCCAGTTTGAACGGCTCGCTCCCTTTCGCCTTCCAGAACTCGGCACCCGGCTCTTCGTACTCGACGTCGATCCAGCCCAATGACTGCTGGGTATCCTTGATGGTGAAACCGTAAGCGGGCAGTACCTGGTTGAGGCGACGCCACACCTGATCAAAGGAGCCTTCGGCAATCCAGGCGCTCAGTTCGTTGTTATCCAGACCCAGTTGCAGACCCATGCCATCGTTGGACTTGTGCTGCTCGCGGGCTTTCAGCTGGCTGTCGTAATAGAGCGAGAACTGGTTCAGCACTCGCGCGGCATAGCGCTGGGCATCGGCTGGGGTCAGCTTGTTGCTGGTCTCGCCGTCGATGGTCTCTTCGTGATCCAGTACCCGGACCGACATGTTGACGGCGTGGCGCTGGGCATCGTTGCGCACGGTGAACTGGTAACGCTGACGGATTTTGAAGTCTTCGTCATCTTCACCCCAGCCATCGAGGGCGACTGTGTTGTCAAACCAGCCGGTCTGCAATACGCCATCCTGCTGATCCAGCTTCTCGGTGGTGACCTTGTATTTGGCCAGGAAGTTCATCAGGAACGACCAGGTATCGCGCTCCACGCTCTGGCTGGTGCTCAGGGCATAGAAGGCAACGGTCGGTTCGGTTGCACTCTGCACCACCTGACTGCCCGGTACCACGGTCAGCAGCTGGGCGGGCGGGCGCACATCGACCTGGGCGCCGAGGGCACCTTCACGGCTGCTCTCGGGAAGCGGCGGAATATCGTACTGGCTGTTGAAGGTGGGGGCGCTCAATCCTGCGGGGATCAAGAACGCGCGGCCCTCGAGGCGGGCATCTTCATAACCGAAGTCGCGGTTGGCCATTTTGCGATCCTGGGGGGTGCTGCAACCGGCCAAGACGGCCACAGTCGCAACGCTCAGCACCAGACGGGCTCTATTTCCCTTTCCATTAGATTTAAACACTCGCCATCAACTCCGCTGTGGTCAGTGCTCGCGCCATCAGCTGTTCGCCCTCGGGGGTGAGGTCGACAAGCGGCAGGCGCAAGGTGGCTGTTGCAATCAACCCCAGTTGGGCACAGGCCCATTTCACCGGGGTGGGGCTCGGTTCGCAGAACAGAGTCTTGTGCAACGGCATCAAGAGATTGTTGATGTCATGCGCCTGCCCGGCATCACCGGCCAGCGCAGCACGACACATGTCGGCCATCTGGGCCGCTGCAATATTGGTGGTGACCGAAATCACGCCATCGCCACCTTGCAGCATAAAATCACAACCAGTGGCATCGTCGCCACTGTAGAGAGCAAACTCCGGCCCGCACAGCTCGCGCAGCAGCGGGGTGCGGCTCAAATCGCCGGTTGCCTCTTTCAAACCGATAATGCCGGGAACCTTGGCCAGACGGGCCACGGTCTCCGGTTTGAGATCGCAACAGGTGCGACCGGGCACATTATAAAGAATTTGGGGCAGACCACTAGCCTCGGCGATCGCACAATAGTGGCGATAGAGACCTTCCTGAGTGGGCTTGTTGTAGTAAGGAGTCACCGAGAGGCCCGCCACCACGCCGGTTTTGGCCAGTCGCTTTGCCAATTCAATGGCATGGGCAGTATTGTTGGAGCCGCAACCGGCGATGACGGGAATGCGTCCGGCGGCACACTCAACGGTCTTTTCAACGACGGCGATATGCTCCTGCTCGCTCAGGGTCACCGACTCCCCTGTGGTACCCACCGCAACAATGGCGCAGGTCCCGGCGCTGACATGATAGTCGACCAGTTTGGCCAGACTGGCCCAATCGACTTCACCTGAAGCCAGCATGGGGGTAACGAGCGCAACAATACTACCGCGTAACATGGACTTTTCTCCCGATTTTCAGGGGCGTAATGGTAAAGCTGACCCCTTTGAAAAACAAGGGAGAGAGGGGGCAAGCCGTGATACCATCCGGGACAAAAAGTAATGAACGAAAGTCGGCAGCGTCCCTCAGGGAGTGGTCATCAGGGCCGGAGGGTTGGCTTGCCAGCGCGGCTTTCGCAACGAAATAACGGACGAGAGAAGATTTATGACTCACTACCTGGTCGTAACGGCCATCGGCACGGACAGGCCTGGCATCGTCAATGAAGTGACCCGCCACGTCAGTGGTTGTGGTTGCAACATTGTGGACAGCCGCCTTGGCATCTTCGGCAATGAATTTACCTTTATCATGCTGCTCTCGGGCGACTGGAACAGCATGATGCAACTCGAAATCAGCCTGCCCCTGCGTAGCCAGGAGTGGGATCTCATCACCATGATGAAACGCACCGAACGCCATCAGTCCCTGCAGTATGACGTCCGTGCCAGTGCCGACCTGTTGATCCGCGACGAGCCCGGCATCGTAAGCCAGTGCACCCAGTTCTTCAGCGAACATGGCTGGAACATTCAGGCGATGCAATCCATGACCCTGGAGCAGCAGCCGTTCAACCTGCTGAAGATCAGTTTTCAGCTCAATCTGGCCAGAGAGGGTGAAGTGGAAGGTTCGCAAACCGCCTTCGCCGAATTCTGTCGTCAACTGGGTGCCGAATCGTTCGAGTTTATCGTCAATCGCAAACACGCCTGAGGGCGTTTTACCCGAGGAGACCCCATGCAACCACTACAAGCTGGCAGCCCCGCCCCCGATTTCTCCCTGCCCGACCAGAATGGCAATCAGGTCAGCCTCGCTGGCCTGCGCGGCAAGAAGGTGCTGGTCTATTTCTACCCCAAAGCGATGACCCCCGGCTGCACCACCCAGGCCTGCAGCCTGCGTGACGTGAACGCCGAGCTGGCCGCCCTCAATGTGGTAGTGCTCGGTATCAGCCCGGATCCGGCCAAACGGCTGAAAAAGTTCGAAGAGCGGGACCAGCTCAACTTCACCCTGCTGGCTGATGAAGACCACGCTGTCGCCGATGCCTTTGGCGTCTGGGGCCCGAAGAAGTTCATGGGCAAGGAGTATGACGGCATTCACCGTCAGAGCTTCCTGATCGACGAAGAGGGCAAGATTGCCCACCACTTCGACAAGTTCAAAACCAGCGATCACCATCAGGTGGTACTGGATTTCCTCAAGGGGTAATCCTCCCCTGCGTTATTGAAAGGCCTGCCATGCAGGCCTATTTTGTCTGCTCAGCCGTCCCTTGCCAGCGGATTTTTCTCACCAACTCCCCCGCCCAGATCAAAAAATTCATTTTATATATGGGTTAACGTGGCCCCAGAATCATCTTCCAGCGAGATATCCCATGAACATGAGCAACACTGAGCGTTTGATCCTGAGCAACCAGTACGAAATTCTGGCGAAACTCAATCCGGAGAAAGCGGACGTCTACCAGCGCGCCAGCACCATCATCGAGCGCGGCTACTGCCTGCAGATCCTCGAGCTGGAGAAGAGCTTCGGCCATCTGGATCTGGCGACCTGCCAGGAGGTAATCGACACCCTGGAGCTGCACCACGCACTGGCCATCTCATGGGGCAATCTGGATGCGGCCGATCAGGGCGAGATCAACGCCAGCCGGCTGGAGTTCAACGGCTACAGCCGCAGCCAGGAGCGTGAGCTGGCCGACTACGTCTGCTTCCTGCTGGAGGTGGACAAGCGTTTCCCCGAGCTCAAGTGCCCGTGCGACGAGCTCTCCAGCGACATCGCCATGCGCGACAAATACCAGCGGATGCTGACTGTATGGCGTCAGTGCCCTCGTCAGTACAAGCTCTCCATCCAGGAGATCCGCAAGGTACTGGCGGCCTGATCCGCACACCAACCGCAACAAAAAAGGCGCCACTGGCGCCTTTTTGCATCTGAAACGGGTTATTCGTAGAGAAAGGATTTATCGAGCTGCTGGAAGGCGGCCTTGAGGGTATCGGCCAGCTCTTCATAGCGCGGCTGAGACACCAGCTGACGACGGCCACCCTGCTCGTTCATCTTGCCGTTGATCTCCCGATACCAGCTCGCCAGCGACGGGGGCAAACGGGTGTCGGCACGCTGGCCAAGCCAGTAGTAGCCCTGCAGCGGCAAACTGAGCAGAAACAGCACGGAAGTGATGACGGAGGGCCAGTAGTGCAGCTCGCCAAACTGGAACTGCAGCATCACGCTCAGCACCGCCAGCGCGGGGATCACCTTGAGGGCGAACTCGGTCGCCTTGATCACCCGATTTTCAGGAAACATCGAATTGAGCTCGGGACGGCGCGGCCAAAGCGTCATATAATGGCGGCCTTGCTGTAACTTAGTTCCAAAAATGTTCATGCTCATACTACCTCCGAGCGCTTTTTGAACGTACCAACGGCAAAACCTCGACAAAATTTGATGCAAAGTAACAAAGGTTGAGGATGACTTTGTTATTTTTCAACAATCGGGTTATCCTTTGTACGCCCATTTTTGCGTCAAAAGCTTCTTGCTATTGACCTGTCAGGGACGTCTGGATTTCGGGTCTTGTATCACTATACAAGGGGCAAGCAACAGATTGCCAACCCTCATAAGGATAAGTTGAAAGTTTTTGGCCGCACCGCGTCCAACGCATCCGCCTACACAACCCAATCTGCGATAGGATTTATTCATGAGTAAGCTGGTTCTTGTTCTTAACTGTGGCAGCTCTTCCCTGAAGTTTGCCGTCATTGACGCAACCACCGGTGATGACCTGCTGTCCGGCCTGGCCGAGTGCTTCAACCTCGACGATGCCCGCATCAAGTGGAAACTGAATGGCGAGAAAGGCAGTGCCGATCTGGGCGCGGGTGCCGCTCACCAGGAAGCGCTGGACTTCATCGTCAACAAGATCCTGCCGCTCAATCCGGAACTGTCCAAGAACCTGATCGCCATCGGTCACCGTGTTGTTCACGGTGGCGAGCGCTTCACCTCTTCCGTTGTCATCTGCGAAGACGTGATCGCCGGCATCGAAGCCGCCGTTCCGTACGCACCGCTGCACAACCCGGCTCACCTGATCGGTATCCGTGAAGCTCGCCGCGTATTCCCGGCGCTGGCTGACAAGAACGTGGCCGTATTCGATACCGCGTTCCACCAGACCATGCCGGAAGAAGCCTTCCTGTACGCCCTGCCGTACAAGCTCTACAAAGAGAACGGCATCCGTCGCTACGGCGCTCACGGCACCAGCCACTACTACATCAGCCTGGAGGCTGCCAAGCAGCTGAACAAGCCGGTTGAAGAGCTGAACATCATCAACTGCCACCTGGGCAACGGCGGTTCCGTCTGCGCCATCAAGAACGGCAAATCTGTTGATACCTCCATGGGCCTGACTCCGTTGGAAGGTCTGGTGATGGGTACCCGTTCCGGTGATCTGGATCCGGCCATCATCTTCTTCCTGCACGACAAGCTGGGCATGAGCGTGGCCGATATCAACACTATGCTGACCAAAGAGTCCGGCCTGCAGGGTCTGACCGAAGTCACCTCCGACTGCCGTTTTGTTGAAGACAACTACGACAGCAAAGAAGAAGCCAAGCGTGCTATGGACGTTTACTGCTATCGCCTGGCCAAGTACATCGGCGCCTACGCTGCCGCCATGGACGGTCGTCTGGACGCCGTTGTTTTCACCGGTGGTATCGGTGAAAACTCCGCCCCAATCCGTGAAATCACCCTGAACAAGCTGGGTCTGCTGGGCTTTGACGTCGATCACGACGCCAACCTGAAGGCTCGTTTCGGCAAGGGTGGCGAGATCACCAAGGCTGGTTCTACCAAGGCCCTGGTTATCCCGACCAACGAAGAGTGGGTTATCGCCCACGACGCGCTGGAACTGGTCGGCGCTTAATTGACGCAGTAACTCGAGGCCGCCCACAGGGCGGCCTTTTCCTGATCCCAAAAAATGAACAAGGGGTATAAAGTGGCACGCACTATTATGCTTATCCCGGTCGGCACTGGTGTCGGCGTAACTTCCGTGAGTCTGGGCGTTGTTCGCGCCATGGAGCGTCACGGTGTCAATGTCAGCTTCTTCAAACCGGTTGCCCAGCCGCGTCCGGGTGAAACCGGTGCCGAGCGCTCAACCGCCGTTATCCGCGCTGCTGCCAACATCAATCCGCCCGAGCCCTTCACCCTCTCCTACGCCGAGAACATGATCAGCTCCAGCAACACCGATATCCTGCTGGAAGAGATCGTTGCCCGCTTCGAAGAGCACGTGAAATCCAGTGGTGCCGAAGTGCTGGTTGTCGAAGGTATGGTGCCGACCGACAAGCAGCCCTTTGCCAACAAGCTGAACTACGACGTCGCCAAGGCGCTGGATGCCGACATGGTATTCGTGACCCACCCGGGCCATGACTCCAGCCAGAAACTGAAAGAGCGCATCGAGCTGGCCTGCTCCAACTTCGGTGGTGTCAACAACCCCCGCATCGTTGGTTGCGTGATCAACAAGGTTGGCGCGCCGGTTGACGAGCATGGCGTAACCCGCCCTGACCTGACCGAGATGTTCGAAGCCCATCACCACGCTTCCGACGCCGCCCACAACCTGGAAGTGCTGCAAGTATTCGGCAAGAGCCCGCTGCGCATCCTGGGTTGCATCCCCTGGAACACCCAGCTGATCGCCCCGCGCGCCAAGGATCTCGCCAAGCATCTGGCCGCCAAGATCCTGCACAAGGGTGAGCTGGACAGCCGTCGCCTGCAGACCGTAACCTTCTGCGCCCGCTCCATCCACAACATGGTCGAGCACTTCCGTCCGGGCAGCCTGCTGGTCACCTCTGGCGACCGCTCTGACGTCATCGTCTCCGCCTGCCTCTCCGCCATGAACGGCGTCAAGCTGGGCGCCCTGCTGCTGACCGGTAACTATCATCCGGAGCCGCAGGTCATGGCACTGTGCCAACAGGCCATGGCCACTGGCCTGCCGATCATGATGACCGGTACCAACACCTGGCAGACCGCCGTCAGCCTGCAGAACTTCAACGTCGATATTCCGGAAGATGACCGCGAGCGTATCGAGCTGGTACAGGACTACGTCGCTGGCCACATCGACAAGCACTGGATCGAGTCACTGACTGTCAGCTCTACCCGTTCCCGTCGTCTGAGCCCGCCGGCATTCCGTTATCAGCTGACCGAGCTGGCCCGTCAGGCCAACAAACGTGTCGTGCTGCCGGAAGGTGACGAGCCGCGCACCATCAAGGCTGCCGCCATCTGTGCCGAGCGTGGCATTGCCCGTCCGGTGCTGCTGGGTAACCCGGAAGAGATCCGTCGCGTTGCGGAGCAGCAGGGTGTTGTTCTGACCGATCGCGTCGAAATCATCGATCCGGCCGTTGTGCGCGAGCGCTATGTGCCGCGTCTGGTCGAGCTGCGCAAGAACAAGGGCATGACCGAAGTGGTTGCCCGCGAGCAGCTGGAAGACAACGTGGTACTGGGTACCATGATGCTGGAGCGCAATGAAGTTGACGGCCTGGTATCCGGCGCGGTGCACACCACTGCCAACACCATCCGTCCGCCGATGCAGATCATCAAGACCGCTCCGGGCTCTTCCCTGATCTCCTCCATCTTCTTCATGCTGCTGCCTGACCAGGTGCTGGTCTACGGTGACTGCGCGATCAACCCGGATCCGACTGCCGAGCAGCTGGCCGAGATCGCCATCCAGTCCGCCGACTCCGCTGCCGCTTTCGGCATCGAGCCGCGCGTAGCCATGATCTCCTACTCCACCGGTACCTCTGGCGCCGGTGCCGATGTAGAGAAAGTGCGTGAAGCGACCGAGCTGGCCAAGGCCAAGCGCCCCGACCTCATCATCGACGGCCCGCTGCAGTACGACGCGGCCATCATGGAGAACGTGGCCAAGTCCAAGGCACCGAACTCACCGGTTGCCGGTAAAGCCACCGTGTTCGTCTTCCCTGACCTGAACACAGGTAACACCACTTACAAAGCGGTGCAGCGTTCCGCTGACCTGGTCTCCATCGGCCCCATGCTGCAAGGCATGCGCAAGCCGGTCAACGACCTCTCCCGTGGCGCCCTGGTTGACGACATCGTCTACACCATCGCCCTGACCGGTATCCAGGCTGCACAGGCTGACGAACAAGCCTAATCAGTGCCTGTCTGAAAAAACCGATCACAAAGGCTGCTCACCCCAGGTGAGCAGCCTTTTTTATTGGTTCTCTTTTGAAGACCAGTGAAACATGCCATCAGCGCAGTGTTGCACAGAATAATGCCATGTGATGTGCCAGAAATGTCTCGAGCGTAGCGCTGCGGGAAAGCGTGCCCGCCACCTTAAAGATGTATCTAAAATAGATTCAAGATCATACGGTTGGATTTATGAGGGCATTCATAGTGAAGCGCTTATAGCAAATATTTCGCCATCGGCATGAGGATTTGACCTGTTAGAAATAACAGTGAAAAAGACCCGTTCGATACGCTATTCATCAATGTGCCACTCGGCAATATCCACATCATGGAGGAATGGAAATGCTGATGAAGAAGCTCTCTGCTGTCATGCTGCTGGCCTGCTTGCCCCTGTTCAGCCAACCTGTGCTGGCCGTAGATAAGGCAGCGCCCAAGCAAACAACCACGACCGCGGTTGCCAAGGAGTCCGGCAAGCTGAATATCAATACCGCCACCCTTGCCGAACTCACCAGCCTGAAAGGGATTGGTGACAAGAAGGCACAAGCCATCGTCGACTATCGGGAAAAACAGGGAAAGTTCACCTCGGTCGATCAGCTGGCGGATGTCAATGGCATTGGCCCGGCCACGCTGGAAGCCAACAGGGACATGATAATAGTCAAATAAAGTCGAATGGATCAGTTGCAAATGGGGCAGCCTGTGGCTGCCCCATTTTTCTTGGGGTATGATTGCCGCACTTTAATCCCGCTGGATAGTTTTCCATGAAAAAGACTCCTCTTGTTGTTCGTAAGGCCGTGCTCCCGGTAGCCGGTCTGGGTACCCGTATGCTGCCAGCCACTAAGGCCATCCCGAAAGAGATGTTGCCGGTGGTCGACAAACCGCTGATCCAGTACGTAGTGCGCGAAGCCATCGCCGCCGGTATCAAGGAGATCGTGCTGGTCACCCACTCGAGCAAGAACTCCATCGAAAACCACTTCGACAAGAGTTTCGAACTGGAAGCGACCCTCGAGAAGCGAGTCAAGCGTCAGCTGCTGGAAGAGGTGCAACAGATCTGCCCGAAAGACGTCACCATCATGCACGTCCGCCAGGGTGAGGCCAAAGGTCTGGGCCACGCGGTGCTCTGCGCACGCCCGCTGATCGGTGACAACCCGTTTGCCGTGCTGCTGCCGGATGTACTGATTGATGAAGTGGCCAGCGACCCGAAAAAAGACAACCTGGCCGAAATGGTGCACATGTTCGAAGAGAACCAGATCAGCCAGATCATGGTGGAAGCGGTTCCGGAGAGCGAAGTGGACAAGTACGGCATCGCCGACATCAAGGGCGAGGCCCTGAGCGAGGGGATGTCCCTGCCGATGCAGGCGATTGTCGAGAAGCCGCCCCGTGACGAAGCCCCCTCCAATCTGGCGGTGGTGGGTCGTTACGTCCTCTCCTCCAATATCTGGCCGCTGCTGGAGAAGACCCCGGCCGGTGCCGGTGACGAGATCCAGCTGACTGACGCCATCGCCATGCTGATGGAGCAGGAGCAGGTCAACGCCTACTTCATGAAGGGCAAGAGCCACGATTGCGGCAGCAAGCTGGGCTACATGAAAGCCAATGTGGAATATGGTGTGCGCCATCACGAGCTGAACGGTGAATTCATCGGCTGGCTGAAGCAGTTCGTCAAGCAGTTGTAATCGCTGATAAATCTGTTTTTTATAGACGTATTTAAGGGGCATCAAATGATGCCTCTTTTCATTTTTGCAACAAAAAATCAATCAAGAGTAAATAAACTCTCAGCAAATCATAATGTTGTAATTTATTCACACATGCTCTATAAGGATTGAGGCATGTTTCTCGCCCTTGCATAAAAAACTCAAAAAAATATAAGACACAGGTGGAAGTTCCAATGAATAACCCGTCAAAAGGGACCTTTTTAGGTCACCCTAAAGGGCTTTTTTTGCTCTTTAGTACCGAACTGTGGGAGAGATTCTCCTATTACGGCATGCGTGCCGTACTGGTGCTCTATCTGACCGACCTGACTGCCAACGGCGGTCTGGGCTGGAGTCAGGCAGATGCCCTCAAACTCTACGGTATCTATACCGGCCTGGTTTATATCACTCCGCTGATCGGCGGCTGGCTGGCAGACACCTTCCTGGGTCAACGTCGCGCCATCCTGATCGGTGCCGTGCTGATGGCCGCAGGTCAGTTCACTCTGGCACTGCCCCACGCCATGTTCCCGGATATGGTCAACACCATGTTCTACGCGGGCCTCGCGCTGCTGATCGTGGGTAACGGCCTGTTCAAACCGAACATATCCACCATGGTGGGTGACCTCTATGAAGAGGGCGATCACCGCCGTGATGGTGCTTTCACCATCTTCTACATGGGTATCAACCTGGGTTCCCTGCTGGCAGGTGTGATCTGTGGTGCTGCTGCCACCGCCTACGGCTGGCAAGCCGCCTTCGTCGGCGCCGGTATCGGTATGCTGCTCTCTCTGGTGATCCAGGCCACCATGGCCCAGCGTTTCCTGGGTGACATCGGTCGCGTCACTGCCGCCCAGCGCGCAGCCGCCCTGCGTACTACCGAGCAGAAAGCACCGCTGACCAAGCAGGAAGTGGATCGTATCAAAGTTATTCTGGTACTGGGTCTGTTCACCATCATCTTCTGGGCCGGTTTCGAGCAGGCCGGTGGTCTCATGAACCTCTATACCCAGGAGTACACTGACCGCATGATCGGCAGCTTCGAAGTGCCGACCGCCTGGTTCCAGTCCCTGAACCCCTTCTTCATTATCACCCTGGCACCGGTCGTTGCGGCCATCTGGATCAAGCTCGGCAAGAAAGAGCCGAACTCTCCGGTGAAATTCGCCATGGGTCTGCTGTTCCTGGCTATCGGCTTCCTGTTCATGGTCGGTGCCGTGCTGCAGCAAGGTGGTGACCAGACCGTCAAGACTTCCATGTTCTGGCTGGTAGGTGCTTACCTGTTCCACACCCTGGGCGAGCTCTGCCTCTCCCCTATCGGCCTCTCCATGGTGACCAAACTGGCTCCGCTGCGTCTGGCTTCCCTGATGATGGGCGCCTGGTTTGGCTTCGTTGCCTTGGCCAACTACGCTGCGGGCTTTATCGGCTCCTTCGTGGGTGAAGCCGGTCCGATCGCCATCTTCGGTGGCATCGCCCTGGCGGCGGTACTGAGCGCCCTGATCCTGCTGACCATGGCCAACCGCCTGGTTTACTGGATGCACGGTGCCGAAGGCCCGGCCAAAGAGCCGCAAGCTCAAGAGAAAAAACTGCACTCCGCCGCCGTCTAAACGGTCAGGATTGTAAACAACAAACAGGGCGCCCATCGGCGCCCTGTTTGTTTTGGCCTGTTTATCAGGCGGCATCAGTGATGACGAACCTGCACATCCAGCGAGCCGCCGCTGTCACTGCGAAACTGCAGGGCAAACGGTTCATGCCAGCTGCGCTTGTGCAGGGCATAGTGGCTACTGCGCATCAGACCAAGGGGCAAGCCACCGGAGCGCATCAACCAGTGGGGAGAGGTGAGCCCGGCGTTGGCAAACACCAGCCCATCATGCTGATCAAACAGCAGCGCCGCCATGGCAAAAGAGTGGCGAAGCCCGGATGCCATCAACTGATGGTTGAGGTAGTCGAGCAACCGGTGCGGCTGGCTCAGCAACCGGCTCTCGTTCTGCTGAAACTGGCGATAGGGGACGTTCATCAAGGATCGCACCAGCGCACCACAAAATGCCGCATCCGTACCCATGATCGGCAGCTCCATCACCAGCACCAGCAGCTTGTCTTCCACCTTGAAGGTATCTGGAATAAACAACTGCCCCAGCCCCTTGAACGTGACCTGCCAGGGGCCCCACTCCTGCAAGCCCGGCGGCTTGAGCCCAGCCAGCAGGCGGCTGGCCGCCTTGTCATGGGCACTGAAATAGTCGATGTGATCCATCAGCTCCAGTTGCTGCGCCCGGTTGCCGCTGCCGTTGAGACACTGCTCGATACTACGCTCGACCAGCGCGTAATCCTCGAGGGGTTTGAGCAGATAGTCCCGCGCACCGGCACGCAAGGCGCTGGCGACCGCCTCCATGGTGCTCTGGGCCGAAATGACGATAACCGGAATATGGGGATAGCGCGCAGAGAGGCAGGCGATCACCTCGTGGCCATCCATATTGGGCATATTGAGATCGCAGAGCACCACATCGGGATGATAGAGAGCCGCCGCCGATAGCCCCTCAATACCATCTTCGGCCTGAAACACCGTTGCCCCGTCCCGTGCGAGGTAACTCACTAACGAGTGGCGAAAAACGGCCTCGTCCTCCACCACCAGGATCCGTAGCCCGGCTTTTGACATCTTGATAAAGCTCTTATTAGTCAATTGGTTATTTAGGTATTAAGACTAGCTCAAAAGTGCGGTCAGCGCGGAAACCCTGCGTCAAAAGTAGACCTCGATCATACGAAGGCATCAAGAGAACCCCATCTGCCCGCGCAGCTTTATTCACTCGGGTGGCCCCGTGACTGCGACCGCCATCCGAATTGTGCAAGTGGGCGCCATAAGGGATAATGCCCCCCACTCCAGCTCGTGAAGAAGACCATGACCCCAGCCGAATACAGCGCCCTTGCCCACCCCAGATTGTCCCATCCGGCTCGCAGTCTCTATACCCTGCAGCTGCGCCGACTGGTGCTGGAAAATCAGGCGGCCAGGCTCAACTATCCCGAGCTGGGTCGGGCGCTGGCGGTGGCCGATCCGGGTGATCCCTGCGGCTTCTCGTTTCAGGTCAATGCCCGCCAGCTCACCGAGCTGTTCGATGAACTGATGGAGGCGGGCCTGCTGCAGGTCGAGGCTCAGCCCGAGAGTGAGCACTACCATCAGTGCCCGTTCCAGTTGCCACTGCTGACCCAGAAATTGCGCAGCCCGCTGCCGGAACGCCCCTTCCAGATGCATCTGCAGTGGCGCCCGGACGAGGAGCTGCCCGCCCTCGCCCGTCTGTGCGGGGTGATCGATGCCAGCTATAGCGAAGAGGATCTGGGGGAGTTTATCGCCTACTGGCTGGGGCGCCCCGAGGTGTTCGACTCCCAGCATCAATGGATGCTCAAGTTTATTCGCGCCCTCAAGACCCGCCGCTACACTCGTCGCAAACCGATGGAGGTGCAAGGCTACCAGCAGGTGACGCCGGCTCCGGCAGAGTCAGGCCCCAGCAAACGGGCCCAACAGATGATTGAAGAGGCCAAGAGACTGGCACAACAGCAGACGCAAGAACCCGCACCGCAGCAGGAGCCGGATAATGATTGATAGCGGCCCCCGCCTGCAGGCAAAATCAACCCCTTGTCTACCCATCCCTGATCGAGCAGAAGGAGCATTCAATGACTGACCCGCAAGATCCCCTGCGCCAGGAGCTGGAAGAGATCGAAGCCAAGCGCCAGAAGATCGCCAAGGCCAAGCAGGATCACCGCATTCACGACCCGGAATTGAGCCGCCATGTGGGTGGCCTGCTGGAGCGCATTCGTCGCCTGCAGCAAGAGACCGGCGGCGGCCAGTATGACTACGAGACCCTGCGCAAGGAGTACGACGCCAAGGCCAATGCCGAGGTGCGCGAGCTGCAGAAGGCGGCTCGTCAGGAGCGGATCCAGAAGCTGATCGCCCAGGCCGACCTCAACCCTGACTGGGTATTCGACAAGATGGATGCCGGTGACCCGGCGCTGCAATACCCCATCGAAACCGCCCGTTACTTTATCAGCGGTTTCGAGCACTGGGAGAAGAGCGGTGGCGGCTGCATGCTGATCTACGGCGACTACGGCACCGGCAAGTCAACCTTGGCGGGTGCGGTAGCGCACGAGCTGATCGCCCGTCACCAGAAATCGGTGATCTTCCAGCAGTGGGCATCCATCGTCGATCGCCTCTTCTTCAACGTGATCCCCGATCAGGACGAGCGCAACCAGTACCGCCGCGCGCTGGAAGAGGTGGATCTGCTGATCATCGATGAGGTATCGGCCAACCGCGCCAAGATGGCGGAGAGTCAGTCCAGCTTCCTCGGCCACCTGTTGCGCCGTCGTCGCAACCTGTCAAAAAGCGTCATCATCATCACCAACCACACGCCCCAGACCTTGCATCAGGCGATCGGTGATTTCAGCTATGAGGCGATCAAGGCATTCAATCCGGTGGATATCCACCTGAGCGGCCCCAGCCGTCGCCCCAGCATCGGCAACTACAACGGTTGATCCCCTCTCAAAGAGTGCGAGTCGCTGGCGGCTCGCACTCTCTCCTTACTGCCAACTCACAAATAGAAACAACTCTCATTTACAGCAAGCGAACAAGTCACTAGGCTAGCCCCTTTTGCCAAGGGATCTCATTTATGCCAACCACACTGATTTTCGGAGCCAGCCGCGGGCTGGGCCGCGCCTTTACTCACCACGCCCTGAGCCAGGGTCACCGGGTCGTTGCGCTGGTGCGCAGCCCCGAGATGGCCATGGAACTGAGTGCGCTGGGAGTTGAGGTGATCGAAGGGGATGCGCTGGATCCGGCTGCGGTGCAGCAGGCATGTGCCCGAGCGGGACAAGATGCACAGGTCGTCTCTACCCTCGGCAGCTTTCGCCAAACAGTGCCAGTGGACTATCAGGGCAACCGCCATGTAATCGATGTCATGGAGCAGGCTGGCCTGAAACGGCTGCTGCTGGTCACCTCCCTCGGCTGTGGCGACAGCTGGCAATATTTGCCGCAGCGGGCCCGCGCCGCCTTCGGTCATGAAGTGCGTCTCAAGAGTCTGGCGGAGAGCTGGCTGCAAACCAGCGCCCTCGCATGGACCATTCTGCGCCCGGCGGGCCTTCAGGATGGCGACGCCACCGGCCGCGCCGAGCTGAGTCAGGGCAAGGAGGTACACGGACTGGTACGCCGCGCCGATGTGGCCGCCCAAGGGCTGCGCCTGCTGGCGGATGAGACGGCAGTGGGGCAGATCTACGCCATCGGGGATCCCACGCTCCAGCGCGGCTAAAGCAGCAGTAAAATCGCTCATACCCACCACATACCAAAACGGTCAGCCCAAGGGCTGACCGTTTTCGCTTTACCGCACACGCTATCTCACGGGCGCTTGCCCTATCCCGCTTAACCGGCAGTCGTCTCACTCTGTACGACCGGCTGACTGGCCACCGGCAGTGACTGCTGCCGCCAACGCAGCAACAGGCAAGCCAGCACGCCGTAGAGCAGCGCCAGTCCCCATAGCTGCCACCAGTAGCGGGCAACCTGCGCGAAGGCAGCCCCCATCTGGTTGAGGCGCAGAAAACCCTCGATACCGGGGATAGTGGGCACCCACTGAGCCAGCCAGTTGAGAGGCGCCGGGATCAGCTCGAGCGGCCAGATAAAGCCCGCCAGAAAGACCAGCGGCAGGGAGGAGATCAACACCACCTGAGTGGGCAGATCGCGCCGGGTAAAGATCGCCCCCAGCACAATACCGAACCAGCAGGTCGCCAGCAGGAACGGCAGGGCGAACAGCCATAGCTGCACAGGGTCTGCATGACGAGCGATATTGTAGTGATCGAAGCAGAAGCCGAGGAAGTAGCTCACCGGTAACAGAAACAACCCCGCCAGCACCAGGGTTCTGGCCAGCAGCAGCGGCAACACCGGCGCGCTTTGCCAGTAACCGTGCTCGCCGCGACAGCTGCGCTGGTTCTGGGTCGCCCCCAGGATCCCCGCCCCCATCAGCAACACCTGATGGAGGATCAGCACGAACACCGCCGGCACCACGTAATTCACATAGCCCATGGTGGGGTTGAACACCGGTACCACGTTGAGGGCCACAGCATTCCAGCCCATGGCTGCTTGTGGCAGTGCCTCGCCGTGGCTCAACAGCCGCGCCACCTTCACCTGCGCGGCGAGAGTGCCACCGGCCTGCGCCAGTCCTTCGGCAATGGTGCCGTAGACCAGAAAGTAGGAGGCATCACCGGCATAGCTCAGGGTGACGCTCTTGCCCAGCATCAGATCCCGATAGAAGTGGCTGGGGATATGCAGGATGCCGCTCGCCTCCCCGGCCATCATCAGCTGGCGCGCCTCGGCCAGCGAATTGGCCCGCGCCACCAGCTTCACCTGCGGCGTGGCATCGGCCATAAACTCCAGCTGACGGGACAACTGACTGCCATCGTCGTTGACCACCACCACCGCCTCTTCCCGCGGCAGCTGATGCAGATAGGGCTGGGGATAGAGAAACGAGTAGAAGATCACCCCGCCAAACAGGGTCAGCATGATGGCGCGATCCGCCAGCAGGGTGCGCAGCTCTAGGCGCAACAGATCGACAAATCCCAGCATCACTCAGGCTCCTTTTCGGCGCTCGCCACTGCGGCTGATTGACGGGCCAGCTCGGCCTGCTGCTTGTAACGGCGTACCACCAGCAGCAGGGGGAGCAGGAACAGTAGCAGCGCCCCCAGTTGCGGCAGCGCCGATGCGAGGGGCAGACCATAGTTGCTCTGGCCAATCTGCAGCTCCACATAGTGAGAGACCGGCAACAGGCTGCGCCAGAAGCGGGCGAAATCCCCCATGGCGCTCACCGGAAAGGTGACTCCCATAAAGGCAAAACCTGGCGCAGTGTAAGCCCCCGCCAGCGACAGAGCGCGGGCTGGATCCCGGATGATGCCGTAGAAAAAGGCCCCCATGGTGACGCAGGCGGCCGAGGCAAGCCCCAGCCCCACCAGCAATACCAGCCAGCTACCGTGCATGGGGTAGGAGAAGCCCTTGAACAGCAGCAGTGTCCAGACAATCCCCCAGCCCCAGCCAATCAGCACATGGGGCAGCAAGGTACGCCACAGGCCAAACCAGACCCCGCGAGTGGTCCAGTCCAGCCCCAGCCGATCGGTACGGGCCAGCGCATTGAGGCCGAACAGCACCACCAGGATCTGCCACACCGCTGGCAGAATGGCACTCAGCAGAAACTGGGCGTAGCTGGAGTTGATGTTATAGAGTGCAGTGACCTGACTGCTGATGGGCACCGACTGCCCGAGTGCGCCGGGTAGCGCCTTGCCGTCAGCCATCGCCTCCAGCACGCCCACCTGACCGTTAAGAGTGCCTACCACCTGCGCCAGCGCAGAGTTGACCAGCTTGGCGATGAGGATGAACTGGCCGTTGTTGAACACCGTCACCTGCGGCTGGGTGCCCTGACGGGCATCACGCTCCAGATGGTTGGGGATCACCACCAGCGCATAGATGTCGCCACCGCGCAGGGCGTGGGCACCAGCATCGATGGAGTCAAACTGTTGCGCGACCTTGAGCCCCGCAGAGCCATCCAGCGAAAAGGCGAGCTGGCGCGAGAGCATGCTGTGATCGAGATCCACCAGCCCCACCTTGAGGTCGCGGGCCAACCCTGCCGAGAAGATCCAGCAGAGGATCCCCATCAGCAGCAGCGGTACCCAGCTCATCAGGGCACGGCTGAACGGATCCTGCCACAGCAGCCGAAATTCACGTCCCATCAGAGTTCAACCAGCACACTCATGCCAACCCGTAGCCCCTCAACCGGTTGCAGCGGGCGAGCCTCCACCTGGAAGCTCTTCATGTCGAAGCCTTGACGGGTATCGGTGGCACGCCAGGTGGCAAAATCCCCCATCACGGCCACATGGGTCACCTTGAAGCGCACCATCTGATCGCCAAGGCCAGGGATGCGGGCATCGAACTCGGTGCCAACCGGGAAGCGGGGCAGCAGATCCTCGCGCACATGGAACTGGGCCCAGGCATCGCTCATATCGAGCAGGGTCACGACAGGGAAGCCTTGCGGCGCCAGCTCACCGCTGCGCAGCAGCACCTGGCTTACCTCGCCTGAGTGGGGGCTGGTGATGCGGGTGTCGGCCAGATAGGCCTCTACTTCGGCCACGGAACCGGCCGCCATCTTGGCCTTCTCGCGAGCGGCGATCTTGGTCTCTTCCCGCGCCCCTTCCAACGCCATCTGGTACTGCTGCCACGCCATCCCTTCGCTGTAGCGAGCGGCTTGCCAGGCGGTCCAGGCCTCGTCGCGTTTTTGCAGCGGCATTACGCCGTCGCGGTGCAGACTGGCAACCCGCTCATAGGTCTTGCCACGCAGCTGGGCGGCAGCCTTGGCTTTTTGCCACTGATCCTTGGCGGCAGCGATCTGTTGGGCACGGGCCCCTTTCTCCGCCTCTTGCGCCAACGCACCCGCTGCAGCCTCACCGGCCTTGGCCTGGCTCAACTTGGCTTCAATCTCGGGGCTCGCCAGGGTAAAGACCAGCTGATCCTTGGTCAGCAGATCGCCCTTTTTAACCAGCACCTCGTCGATGCGACCCGGCACCTTGGAGGAGACCGAGTACTGCTGCGCTTCAATCTGCCCTTGCAGATGCACCGGCTCGGGCTGATAGGCGAGCCAGAAGCGCCAGCCGAGCCAGACCACCAGGATCACCAGCGCCAATGGCAACAACAGCGGTTTACCCTGGCTCATCTTCTTTTTGATGGGGGGATGGCTCATCACTTCACCTCGACAAACGGGCGACCCTTGGTGGTCGAAACAGACATGAAAAAAGGAACAGACAGGACCGGGATCATGAGTTCACCTCGATCACCTGACCATGCTGATATTGATTGAAACTGTTCATCTGGCCGGAGAGGGCCAGCAGGCGGGCCAGCGACACCACATATTGATAAGCCGCCGCTGCGCGCTGGGTCTTGACTCCTGCCAGCTGGTTCTGGGCATCCACCACATCGAGGGAGGTCGAGAGCCCCTGCCCGAAGGCCTTGTCCCGCAGTAGTACGTTCTCCTCGGCCAGCGCCTGGGTGGAAGAGAGGGATTGATACTCCTCCAGCCCCTGCGCCGCTTCGCGCCAGGTCTTCTCGACCAGCAACTCCAGATCCTGGCGGGTCTTGGCTTGCAGCAGATTGACCTGCAGCTCGGCGCTCTTGGCGGCCTGCACCGTCTCGGAGCGGCCATCGCGGCTCACCAGCGGCATGCTGACACCCACCCCCACCAGCCAGTCCGGCGCAGTCTTGGAAGCGAGCGAATCATCTTCATAGAGGTTGTAGTTGCCGAACAGGAACACCTCGGGGGCATATTTGCCCTGCTCGACCCGGATCAGCCCCTTGGCCTGCTCCTTCTTGGCAGTGAGCAGCTTGAGACCGGGGTGCACCTCCAGGGTCTGGCTCACCAACCCCTCGAGGCGCGGCAGATCCTTGTTGACGAACAGGCCGCTGCCCGGCTGGGCATTTGGCAACTTCAGCATGCGGCCGAGGGCCAGTTCGGCGATCTCGAGGCTGCGGCGCGCCTTCTGGGTATCGATGCGCGCTCTGTCATAGGCCGACTGGGCGGAGAGGCGCTCCACCCTGGCGATCTGGCCCTGCGCTTCGAGCTTCTTGGCGTGATCCAGATGGTGGGCCAGCCCCTCTTCGATCTCCTGCTTGGTCTGCACCACCTGAACAGCCAGCACCACGCCGAAATAGGTCTGGGAGAGGCTCTCGAAGGTGGATTGCTGCTTGAGCACCAGCAACTGCTGCGCCTCGCTCACCTGCGCCTGGCGGATATCCTGCGCCGCATCGATGCGACCACCGGCAAACAGCGGCCAGAGCATCTTGACCGAGCTGGTCACCACATTCTGTTTGGTCAGGGGGGTGACAAATGCGTTGGCCCCGACCCCGAACAGGCTGCCGAGCGCCAGGATCAGATCTTTCTGCTTGGCCAGCGGATTGAGATCGAGGGCATCAAGTTCAATCGGCTGATCAAGATGGGTATAGCTGGCCCCCAGATCCACCTTGGGCAGATACATGTCCTTGGCCGCCTCGCGCAGCTGCTTGGCCCGATCGACCCCAGCCTGCTCGGCAGCCAGCCCTTCATCCTGCTGGATGACCCGGGTCCAGGCTTCGCCGAAACTGATGGTTTGCGCCTGCGCCGACCCCAGCACGGCTCCCATCAGACACGGCCAGAGTGATTTAATGAACCTTGACGTCATAGATCCCCAATCCGCTTTTGTTGCATAAATGTTTGGAGCATTTGCTCGACTTAAGCCCGCTATCATAACGCAAAGCGGGCCTGCAAGTGGACTGACAATTATGCAGGCGTCCGACCCGAATGGTACAGCGATCAGTCTCCGGCAATCTGGCCGTTTTTCAATAACTCCAGAATTTGCAAGCCTTGGCGCGACGTTTTTTTCAGAAAAAAATGGCTGACGCTCAAATACTAACCTTTTCTCCTGCCTAAAAAATGCGTAATATACGCCGCCCTAAGCCGATGGTAACCGTGGAATGCAGATAGGTCCCCACACGCTTGAAACTCCCTTGATTGTGGCTCCCATGGCCGGTGTAACTGACCGACCATTCCGTGAACTTTGTTTGCGATTGGGGGCTGGCATGGCCGTTTCCGAGATGCTGCTGGCCAACCCGGATGTCTGGGATACCCAGAAAACCCGGATGAGGATGGATCACTCTGCAGAAGGCGGATTGCGATCGGTCCAGATTGCCGGAGCCGACCCCGAGATGATGGCGTTTGCTGCCCGCTACAACGTGGAGCAGGGCGCACAGATCGTCGACATCAACATGGGATGTCCGGCAAAAAAAGTGAATAAGAAGCTGGCAGGTTCTGCCCTGCTGCGTGCCCCCGATCAGGTCAAAGCAATTTGCCGGGCCGTGGTGGATGCAGTGGAGGTGCCTGTCACCTTGAAGATCCGCACAGGATGGGATCCGGATAACCGCAATGGCGTGGAGATCGCCCGAATCGCCGAAGATTGCGGTATCGCGGCCCTTGCCGTGCATGGTCGTACCCGTGCCTGCCTCTACAAGGGCGAAGCGGAGTACGACACGATCAGGGCGATTAAGCAGGCCGTATCGATTCCTGTTGTCGCCAATGGTGACATCAACAGCCCGGAGAAAGCCCGGTATGTCCTCGACTATACCGGCGTTGACGCCGTGATGATCGGCCGAGCTGCGCAAGGACGACCCTGGATTTTCCGGGAAATCCGTCATTTTCTTGAGACGGGCACCAAGCTGCCGCCTCCCGAGAGGGAAGAGGTTCGCACCCTGATGAACGAGCATGTAACCAACCTGCACCGGTTTTATGGTGCATATCTGGGAGCGCGCATAGCCCGTAAACACGTGGGCTGGTATCTGGATGAAGAAGAGACGGGCCGAGAATTCCGTAAGCACTTCAATGCCCTGGATTGCGCAGACGCGCAACTTGAGGCACTCGAAGCGTATTTCGATGGATTAGGTTAACAAGATAACTAAAGAGCCGACCGAATATGTTCGAACAAACCCTGACTTCTGATGCATTGGTAACAACTACTCACAATCACGCTGCCGAGCCGACCCAGCGCCCCCTGCGTGACTCTGTGCAACAGGCCCTGCGTAACTACCTGGCCCAGTTGAACGGTCAGGAAGTGATTGATCTGTACGATATGGTTCTCTCCGAAGTCGAAGCGCCGATGCTGGACGTGATCATGCAGTACACCCGTGGTAACCAGACTCGCGCTGCCGTGATGATGGGTATCAACCGTGGCACCCTGCGCAAGAAGCTCAAGCGTTACGGCATGAACTAAGCCATAACAGCTAAGCTATTGAAAACAAAAGCACTTTCATTTTAATGGAAGTGCTTTTTTAGTTTTGAACCCACATTTGAACCCACAACTACTGAACTAGAGATCATTGTTGATGGCTCCAATGTAACGATGTTGAGCCATGCTTTCAGTCTCATTACTCCGCACCTCCTACTTTGCTTTCATCTAATGCAAAAGAGGGCCTAGGGCCCTCTCTGTCTTACTATCTACTCTGTATCTCTGCTATCAACACTGCTCGGTAGGTTATTTGCTACATCACGAAATGCGGCCAGAGCCGCTTCAAGGTGCTCGATAATTTCATGCTGCAGCACATCGGGAGGAGGCAGATCGTCAAGAGTGTCCAGGTTGTCATCTTTCAACCAGAAGATATCCAGGCTGGCCTTGTCCCGCGCCATCAAGTCCTCGTAGCTGAAGAACTTGAAGCGGTCTGACTCCTGCCGTTCATGTCGATTTTTCGGGTTGTAGCAGGTCACAAAATGTTGCAGATCGTTTAGCTTGAGCGTGCGAGTCTTCAGGGTGAAATGCTTATTCGTGCGCAGATCATAGAACCAGATCCCCTTGGTATGGGTTTGCCCATCTTTGGGTTTGGCGTCGAAGAAGACGACGTTTGCCTTCACGCCTTGGGCATAAAAGATGCCAGTGGGCAAACGCAGTATGGTGTGCACATCGCACTCTTCCAGCAATTTGCGGCGGATCTTTTCACCTGCCCCACCTTCAAACAGTACGTTATCAGGCAGAACCACTGCCGCCTTACCATCAAGCTTCAGCATGCTGACGATATGCTGCAGGAAGTTAAGCTGTTTGTTGGAAGTAGTTTCCCAGAAGTCCTGACGTTCGTAAGTTAGTGCATCACGATCTTCATCACCCTCTTCATTGGTGATAGTCATGCTGCTCTTTTTGCCAAACGGCGGATTGGCCAGCACATAATCGACCTTGGTTTTCGGCTCTGAAATCAGGGCGTCGGAGCGCTCTATCGCAGGTTCGCCATGCAGCTCGCCGATATTGTGCAAAAACAGGTTCATCAGGCACATGCGGCGTGTGCTGGGGACTATCTCGTTACCGTAGAAGGTCTCTTCACGCAAAAAGCGCGCTTGGGTCCTGTTGAGGTTGGGGGTGTCACGCTGCAACCAATCGGCGTTCTCTTTCAGCCAGTGACCCGTACCGGATAACCACTCATTGGCGACCAGAAAGAAACCGCCTGTGCCGCAGGCCGGATCGGCGATGGACTTCATCGGCTCTGGCTGCATACAGGCGACCATGGCTTGAATGATGGCGCGGGGGGTAAAGTACTGTCCGGCACCACTCTTGGTATCTTCGGCGTTCTTTTGCAGCAGACCCTCGTAGAGATCGCCCTTGGTGTCGGCATCCAGACTGATCCAGTTTTCCGCATCGATAAGCTGAACCAGGCGAGAGAGTTTGGCCGGATCCTGGATCTTGTTCTGCGCCTTGAAGAAGATGGCACCCAGCATGCCCGGCTCTTGTCCCAGCTTGTGCAGGATGGCCAGATAGTGCGCCTCTAACGGTTCGCCGGTTTTGTTGCGCAGGCTGCTCCAGTCATAGCCCTTGGGGACTTTGGTATCGCGGTTATAGGGTGCTTGCGCATATTCGTGGGCCAGCTTTAAAAACAGCAGATAGGTGAGCTGCTCCAGATAGTCGCCATAGCCGACGCCATCGTCGCGCAGGGTGTTACAGAAGTTCCAGAGTTTCTGGACTAGGGTGCTTGCGTTCATTTCAGAGTTCCAACAATTTTTGAATCCACGGATGATCTGCGTGCCGCTGTCCTCTCAAGAGGAAAATCATGTCCCCACTGAAAGGGGCTTTGCGGTTGATCGCGCGTTTTATTTTTTTCGCAACGCTAGTGAAATGCTCATCCATTCCAGATTGTCCGAAGAATTGCTTTGCTAATGCAATGTCGGCCATAAGACTCACTGCCGCGGCATGTCGTTGCTTGCAAGTAGGTTCATACTCGAGGTGATAAATGGATATAGATATCTCGGCTCTTTGTTTTTCTAGTGGATCTTGACTCGTTGGGCACGGCTTGCCGTTTTCCTGCTTGCACCCAATTAATTCGCAGTCGTTGAGGTCACAGGGATCGAGTAATGCGGGTTTTTCCTGTGCCAATGGCCCAGGTGCATAAAGACGGTCTGCTTCAACAATCAGTGGGAAACGATCTGCTTTGCCTCCGGCTGTCCCATTGTCGACGTCTTTGCGTCTACTGTTACAGAACGTGCACGCATAGCGATAATTTTTAGGTTCAAAACTTAACCAACGATATCCGTTATGTTGACGTGCTGCATCACTCACTTTGCCTTTAGGGCGAAAGTGGTCAACTGCATTGTCCGCGCGATCGACTGGAGACTCGCAGTACCAGCATTTTTTATTAGGAAACAGATCGGCCAATGCATCCTTGAGTTCGCGCCAGACGGCTGAATGATCGTCTGGTTTAGCTCCCGCGGCAACGGCAGCAGAGGCGGTAGCCGCTTTTTCTAACCATCCATCTGGCAACACTAATTCATCAATATCGATATATCTCATGGATCGACCCTATCCATCAGCTCATCATCATCGTCAGCCATCAGCTTATCAATCAGTTTGGTCGCAAGCTGCTCCCGCTCGATCCGACTCATCGCAAGCACTCTGTCCGCTATATCTCTTGGTTTTGTAACAGTAAAGCGAGCCATAAGGATTTCATTGCGAAGTCGCAAATAGCGCGAATATTCGTCATCAGGATGGAAAAATCGAAAGCCAAGGCGATTTAGTTGTGCGTTGATGATATCCAGTTCTTGCTGTTCATCTGCTGAGAGGCGTGATTTGGCGGCGAAAGCTCGTTGTGTTTCCAAAAGCAACTGTGTTGGTTGATCCAATGACGATGCAATCCCGAACATATCGCTGGTCACAATCGCCGCGTAACCCATACCTCGTGGTGCCATCTCTGGGTAACAGGCCACGATCCGGCGTTGTTCATTCTCTTTGCTCATCCGCAGGATTTGAACTTGCTCTCGGTCCAGTTCGGCAATGGCTAGAGGATTGTGAGTTGTGAGCAGTATATGACTGGTCTCTTCCTGGTTAGTGCCACTCGCAATGAACTGCTTGAGATATGAGATGTAATCCACGCTCCAGCGGGGGTTTAAGTGTGTGTCAGGCTCATCCAGTAGGAACAGGCTTTCATCTTCAGCGGTAAAGCGAAGCAGGCCGAGGACGGTGAGCAACTGCTGCTCTCCTTCACTGAGCTCGCGAAAGGTCACGCTACCATCGTTTTTCTTTAGACGAACTTTAATGCGAACTTCTTCAATCAATTCTGAAACATAGGTGCTCTCTAAATCCCGGAAAAACTGGGCTGGGGCTTGATCCCCCACTAAACGCCGCAGCGCCTCAATATCCTTCACATAGAGATACTTAAACTGCAGGGTCGTTTTGTTCCATATTGATGTCGATACCTGTCGAGACACCTCAATCGGTGCCAAGGCGATGTCATAGAGGCGTGATAAAAAATCACGAACCACGCCGCGAGCATTCCAGAAACGAGGGTCGCCATCTGGGGCTTTGGATTTCCATGGCGGTTGGCGTAGTACAAACAGTACGGATTCAATACCCTCATCAGGGTCTAGCCCTAGGTGTTCATCCAGAAAGGTTCTGACGATTTCCGACTGTTGAATCAAAAATGCGAGCAAAACGAACTGACTATGCACCGGCATGGCATAGAACAACCGCTTTAAACCCGGGTCTTCACCGTTACGCAGTTTGCTGTCGTAGCTTTCCAGGTAGGGGCGAAATACCTCATGCATACGCGGGCTTTCACCAGAGTAGTAACTGAATACATAGCGGGGTAGATAATCGCAGTCTGCATTCAAGAAGGCGGAGAGCTTAATGGCGTTACCACGCAAGGCTGACACTGTCTCTTCACCTTCGATGAATGGAATCAAAGTTCCCTCACCACGTGCCTGCAAATCTGTTGCAACATGAATGACGAAAGGCTCTTTTTCACGATCCGGGTCCGCATCTATGTGAATGTGGCGCAAATTTTCGTCAGCGCCCATGCGATAAGCCAGTTGAAAGGCAAAAGCGGGTATACGTTTTTTGGCGATCAAATCGCGGAAGATGATAGCCAATGCTTCCAGCACATTGGATTTTCCGGTGCCGTTCCAACCAATTACCACTGTGACCCAATGTTCTTCATCAAAATCGATGGTGACATTCTTCAGGTTTTTGAATTGGTGGGTTGGGCTCTCTTTGGCACTACCTATGGTGAGCTTATCTAAACGCATGGTTTAGCCCACCCACTTTAAATGGTCGGCGACCTTGCGGCGTTTTTTGCCTTCCGGTGTATCAACCAAATCGAAGAGCGCTTTGACTGATAGATGTTGACTCTTATCCAGTGCACGCAATTCAGCATACAGTGCTTCAATTTCTTCGGTCTGTGCACCATCGGTAATCCCACAGCGGCGAAAAGCCTCTTGTGCTGGCAGCCAGTCGCCTGCCTCGGTGAGTACATCGACTAATTTGCGAGCCACTGTGCTGCTCTCCTTTTTCTTGGTCTTGCGAGGTTTAGGCTGTTTGGCCTGCTCCGCCCGTTGAACGCGAATGCGTTCCAGCAGCACGCTGGCAGGCTCATCATTGGGATCTTGCGGTACTAATTGCCCTGCGAATGCAGCTCGTAGAATATTTTGGCGTTGGGCAGATGACTGCTTTAGTGCTAGCTCAATGCTGTGCTCTTGGCTGTACAAGGATTCAATCTGTACTCGAATCTGTTCCATAATTTCTAGTTGTTCTGTTGCAGGTGCAACCGGCACGGGGAACATTCTCAACATGGTCATGTTGATTGATGCGAGATTGGTTGTTTGCTTCCCTGCCTTTTGAAACCACAGTTTCCCGAAAGTATTCCCATGATGAGAAATCAGTTCAGATTGCATGTCTGCAATATATGGGCGCATTCGGAAAACATGATTTTGATGTATGCATTCAAATATTTGGTCTCGCCATACCCAACCTCGACCCAGTTTGTCGCGGTCCCCTCCTTCATTAAACAAAACGTCGCCATCCTGTAGCGAGAGTTCTGTAATGTCTTGCTCTGTTGCCAGAATGGTTTTCACTTCTGATAGATCAAGATAGCCACGCTGCACGTTGGCTACTCGCAAATAGGGAACTTCACGGACAGCAAGGTTGTTTGCGCGCTTTGAACCTTTGGCCACACCAGATGCAATTTCACCGAGCATGTCTAGCGATGCCCACACCCACCCTTCTGGCAGCGGCGGTAAATCGGTGGTATCGGGTTGTACTGGCTCCGGGTATTTCTTTTGCCACTCCTTGGGGGGCGTCTTGTCCTGTCCGGCAAATTTGGCCAACTGTTTGGCTTCCCAGCGCGCGCGGCGCTCCTGCAGAATGCGCTCCAGCAGTTGCGCTCCGCTTTCGGTCGCTGGGTTGTTCTCTCGCCACTGCGCAGTTAGCGCCCCTTCAACAGCGGCTTTGAGCAGTGACTGGCGATACTGGGCTAGTTTTTTCTGGGCACTCTTAAGCTCGGCCACGCCCACATCGAGATCAGTCAGTAGCTCTTCGAGTTTGGTGACAATACGGGTTTGTTCAGCGCGGGGAGGAAGCGGGAGACCGATATCACCAATAGTTTTTGATGATAAGTGCTTCACCGTTATCGATGAGGTGTTTTTATTTATTGCCGATAGATATCCTGGTAACGCATAAGCAAGAAATTTTTTGTCGTAAAAAGCAACATCAGGGGTAATTTTGCAAACCCGTTGATTTAATAGCGCAGTTTGAGAACCCCAAAAATTGGAATTGAAATCACCATCCATTCCAACGAGAAGATCCCCTGCTTTTACAAGGAAAATCTTATCATATGCTCCGTTGTAGTAGGTATTTGTTCGACCGGTAAGCACATCCCGTATCCGCACAAGTGGCACGCCAGCATCATTACTGAATGACGATGAGTTGAAGGGGGCACCATTAAGAATGTTAGCAACTTGTGCTAGATGAACTCTCTCCCATGTAGCGTGTTTTCCAAGGAGCCCTGACTTATCAGCCTCAATCAACTCCGAAACTGTCATTGTAAAAGCCATTACGCAACCAATTCCATATTCATCTCGATTATCAAGGTATCTAACTCCTTACCAAATAGTTGCCATGCCTTCTGCAGCCCGCCTTTGTCCGCCAGTTCGGCGTAATCAAAGTCATCGCGATGAATGTTGCAACTGCTGGCAATATGTTCTTTCATCAGACGTAACCACTCCATCTGCTCTGCGTTAAACGCTGTGGCACGCTGTGCGTTATGCCGGAAAACCCAGGTCTGGAAGCGTTTATCCACTTCATCAGCAAAAGGTTTGAGTTCACTATCCAGCCCCAATGCAAACCGAACCAGCGAGACCAGATCGGTAAGCTGACGTTTACGCTCAGCACCCTTAACCAAGTTGGTCTGGAGTCGCGCATAGGCCTCCCATAGGCGTTCAGTTGTGAGCATTAAAGGGGGCTTGGCCAAGTGTTCATACAATTGCTCGATCATATCAAAAGTCAGAGCTCGACGCTGATATGGTTGCTGATAGAAAAAGCTGAGTGCTGCAATTTCATCTTTATGGTTCTGAATGTAGCTAACGAAGCTCTCAATGCTAGCCTTGGCTTGGCTCTCTGCAGTTTCGGAGAAACCGGAAAAAGTCACTTGGTCCAAATTGATGTGATCGATGAGCTGCTCCCGTTCGCGTCGAGCATTTTCAATAGCCTCACGCAGCTCCGGTTTATCAAAGGGGGCACAAGCGGCAGACACCAGCTCAGCTCGTGCGGCAGCAAGTTCTTCTGGTAAGAGCGTATCTTCGTTACGAGTAAACCCTTGTGCTCGAGCAGCTTCCAGTGCAGTAGCGACTATTGCATCTGGATCAAGTGCAGCGATCAAACCTTTACCGAGTGAGCCGACACTTTGGCCACCAGCAGCTTTTTCAATCTGCACTTGAGCTTTGCTATCCAACTGTTTTGCCAATCGAACCAGGCGATTGGCTAATGACAGTAAGGTGTCATCGTCCCTACTGCCAAGGGCAATCCCCTGAAGTAGATCTTTTAACGGAAGATGCGGCTTTCTTTCCAGCGGACGGCTCTCTGTTTTGAGTGATTTTTCAACACCGACCGCATCGATCAGTACAAAGCGGGTTTTAGGGCCATCGGCACTGTTGCTCACTCGTTGTAGGCCATCAGCATCAAGTGAGCGAACCCCTCGTCCTTTCATCTGCTCATAGTAACCCTTGCTACGTACATCCCGCATAAACAGCAGCACCTCTAGTGGTTTGACATCGGTGCCAGTCGCAATCATATCCACGGTCACTGCGATACGCGGGTTGTAGTCATTACGAAAGCTGCTCAGGATGCTATCCGCGTCTTCTTCTGTGCGATAAGTCACCTTCTTACAGAAAGCATTTCCCTGACCATAAACCTCGCGTACCATGTTGATGATGTCGTCAGCGTGGCTGTCGGTTTTGGCAAAAATCAACGTCTTAGGAGTCTCTTTACGAGCGGGAAATATCTGAGTCTCCACCGCTTTCTTCATCGCTAGGATGACTTGGCGGATTTGACTCAAGTTGACCACGGAGCGATCCAACTCTTTGCCTGAGTAAAATGTATCTTCTTCGGTTTCACTCCAGCGCTTTTTGCGGGTTTGACGATCGCGATGGTCTACCCACTCTTTGGCCTTCAGCTCAGCACCTTTTTTAGTGATTTCAGTTTCGATTTGGTAGACGTCATACCCGACGTTGACGCCATCGGCCACCGATTGCTCATAGGTGTATTCGGCCACGATATTTTCGTTAAAAAAGCCGAAAGTGCGTTTATCCGGAGTGGCGGTCAGACCAACCAGGCTAGCATCGAAGTAATCAAGCACCTGCTTCCACAGGTTGTAGATGCTGCGGTGACACTCATCGATGATGATGAAGTCGAAGGTCTCTACCGGCACGGCAGGGTTGTAGCGCACCAGCTTCTGTTGCTTGGCGGTTTGTTGTATCTCATTGAGCGATATATCTTCGGCTGATTCGTCAATCGGTTCGCCACTCAAGATGGAATACATGCGCTGTATGGTACTGATACAGACCTGGGCATGCGGATCGATATTCGGAGAGGCAAGACGTTGCACATTATAGAGTTCGGTAAACTTGCGGCCATCATCCGGCGGTGTGTAGGCCATAAACTCCTGATGAGCCTGTTTGCCGAGGTTGCGGGTATCCACCAGAAACAGAATGCGCTTGGCACCACCGAATTTCAGCAAACGGTACACCGAGGTAATGGCGGTAAAAGTTTTGCCAGCCCCAGTTGCCATATGCACTAAGGCACGGGGTTTGTTTTTGGCCAATGAGTCTTCCAACCCGGTTACCGCGCCAATCTGGCACTCACGCAGGTTTCGCTCTGACAAGGCGGGCATCTGCTCGGCCAAACGGCGTCGTAAGGTCTCTGGCTGACCCAGCCAGAGCACTAAGGTTTCGGGTTTGAAGAAATGAAAGATCTCGCGCGAGCGCGGCACAGGATCGGCGTTATCAGTAAAACGAATGATCTGGCCCGTGGCTTCAAATAAAAATCGGAGCGTAGCAGCTTTACCCAACCACTTGACCTTAGCTGTCGAATAGCGCTCTGTTTGTCCTTCAGTAGTAGTAAGGTTGGCACCTGCATTATCTTTTTTCGCCTCAATCACCCCAACCATGTTGCGGTTTATAAACAAGGCGTAGTCGGCAGGTCCAGTATCTGTAGGAAATTCACGTATAGCGATACCTGTGCCAGCGGACAAGTTGAGCTGCTTCATGTCCTGAATGACCCAACCAGCTTGTTCTAGTTTGAAATCGATCAACTGGCGAGCCTTGGCTTCTGGCGTCATACGTCTTTCTTCCTGATCTACTTGGTTGTTGGGCTGATTTGAAGGGCACACATAGTGCCATAGCGACATAGCTGGAGCCAGTTGGTGTCGAAGATTCTGAGAGCTGCGTGAGAAAAGCAAAGGGAAGGCCACGAATTGGCCTTCCCCACGACCAACATACTTATCACGGACGAGAGGGTAAAAAATGTTACCACAAGCGAATGCGTGGTTACGCCTTGCTGCCGGGATTGGCATCCATGCTGGTCGCTGGGTAAATGGCTAAGTAGAGATATCCATGGCTACCCTGGGTATCGGCTTCGCAGGTGAAGCCGCCGTGCTGGATAGTGATACAGTGCTGACGTTGAGCATCCAGTTCTCCGGTCAGCAATTTTGCTTCCAGCGCCTTGATTATCTCCGGGAAAGCCTGGTCGAGCCTCTCTATCTGCATCTGACTCCACTCACCGATTAGACTGGCTCGATCGGATAGAAAATCGAGTCGATAGCGGCTCTGTATCAAACGAGCGCCAAAGCGTGGCGAGATATCACGCGGAAGGCCCCAGCTTATACAGGAGACTTGTGCGGGAACGTGTAACTCTGAATTGTGGGCTACAGGGTATGCGGAATGGCTCGTGGTCATAATTAGCGATACCTCAACTGGGTGTGGATGATAGTGCCAGGAACGTTGTGGCGCTGGCGCAGCTTGGTCAGGTATTCTGGGAGCTCGGTCAAGTTTGCCAGTCGCCCCCGGTAGAGCCGGGAGAGATTGATGTAGTCAGGATGACTCACGGTAATGGACACCTGATGTCCTGGCTGCCAGCGGCCAAACAGGCGGGCTTTTGCCTCCTTGATGGTGGTGATGCCGGGAGCGGGTAACGTCTGCCGGTTGCGCAGATGCAATTTGTTAAGCTCGGGGGCATAGCGATGCACCTCGAGCCCAGTGATTAGACGGGTCATGTTCGGTGACTCCAATAATGCCAAGGGCCAGCCTGTAGTGGTCTAATCATCCCGGACACCATTTTAGGTGGTACAGTCGCCACCATGACCTGAGGTGTTCAATGACAAG